>DDIC01000020.1:22676-38581 GCA_002338335.1 Bacteroidetes bacterium UBA1860 | reverse complement strand
TTGTGCGCAATGCGCATCACCCAAGCAATCCATTTGCCTTGCTCGTTGTAGGAATCGCCCATCTTTTGAACGACTTTGGAGAAGGTCTCTTGGAAGAGATCATTGGCCTGATCCTCGTCTTGAACCATGCTGTAGATGTAGGAATAAATCTTGGACTGGTGTCGTCGAAATAGCTCATTAAACGCTAAGTGGTCATGCTTTTTGCGATAAAGCGCAACAAGCTCGTTGTCGCTAAGCGATGAGCGAGAAGTTCCCGAGGATTGATGAAGTGAATGTAGTGCCATAATTCAAATTACGAACCCTTAACGCTTTTGTTGCATCACTTCGTATACCCGAGCACCCATTTTTTTTCCAATAGCTTCTTGTAGCTCCGCAAGGGAGGCGTGACGAACCGATTGAACCGACCCAAATGTGCGCAAAAGCTTCTTAGAGGTTGTTTCTCCAATACCCGGGATGGTGGTTAAATCCGATTTTAAGGTCCGTTTAGAGCGCTTATCGCGGTGAAAGGTGATGGCGAAACGGTGAGCCTCGTCTCTCAATTGCTGCAGAATACGTAGTGACGGTGAGGTTTTAGGGATCAATATGGAGTCCTTTTTGTAAGGCAAGAAGACCTCTTCGAGGCGTTTGGCCAGCCCAATCACATCCACTGCTGCCATGAAATCAAGCTCTTCGAGAACCTCAACTGCTGCGCTAAGTTGGCCCTTACCACCATCTACGACAATCAAGTCTGGCAGGTGGGCCCCCTCCTTCTTGAGCCTTCCATAGCGTCGCCGGAGGATCTCTCGCATCGACGCAAAATCATCAGGGCCTACCACTGTTTTGATTGCATACTTTTTGTACATCGATTTTCGTGGTTTCCCATCGACAAAGCAGACCATCGAGGCCACAGGGTCTGATCCCTGCATATTGGAGTTGTCAAAACATTCCATGCGTCGAGGAAGCCGACTCAGATGGAGATAGGTCTTGAGATCCTCCAATGATTTGGGCGTTCGATCGCGATCGGCTTCAAGTTTTTCCAATTCCCGTTGCTTGAGTTGAAACTCTGCATTGGAGATGGCCATATTCACAAGCTGCTTTTTCTCCCCAATTTTGGGGTAAAGCCATTTTACTTTTTTCCCAAGTTCATTGGAGAGATACTCTAGGATCGGTTCTGGGTCTTCAATGGGTTCGCTAAGCATCACCTCATTTGGAATAATCTCAGCGTGCTGACCCGTGTAATAATCCTCCACAAACGACTGCATAATTTCCGCAGAGGTACGCTCCCCTAGGTTTTTCATAAATCGGTGAAATTTCCCGATCAGTTTCCCTTCTCGGACGCGGAATAGCACCCCACACGCTTCGTCGATCTCTTGAGAAAGTGACAGTGCAAATAGATCCCGATTGACTGTGATCTCTTCGACCAACTTCATTTTTTGAGAAAACACATCCAGTGACTGTATAGAATCCCTGATTTTGGCAGCAGATTCAAAATGAAGAGCTTCTGAGGCGGTGTCCATCGACTCAAGGAGCTCTCGGCGAATTTGTTCTGTCTTGCCGGAGAGAACCTTCTCGATAAGACGAATCGCATCGTTGTATTCATCCTGTGGAAGATCCACAGAACATTGTCCAAGATACCCATCTAGGCACCGACGCCATTTTGGGGCACCACGTGATTTGTCAACGGTTTTTACCGACACAGCACACGTGCACAGATGAAACATTTGCCTAAGCGTATCCAGGGTTTTTTTCATATGCCCCACGTGATCGTACGGTCCAAGGTATCGACTCCCGTCTTGGATGGGTGTTCGAGTGGGGTAAATTCGCGGGCGATCTTCGTTGGTGATGCAGATGTAAGGGTATGATTTGTCATCCCTGTACATAATGTTGTAGCGTGGCTGATGCGTCTTGATCATCGTATGCTCCAGCATTAACGCTTCCGCCTCGGTGTCAGTCACAATGACTTCGAGATGACGAATTTTGGATATCATCACCTGAATACGTCGATCATGATTTTTGCTGTCCTGAAAATAGGAGCGAACACGTAGACGTAGTTTTTTGGCCTTCCCTACATAGAGAAGGTCTTTTTTTTCATCAAAAAACTGATAAACGCCCGGTTTTAATGGTAAGGATGCTATTTTTTCCTGTACTGTCATGTGCTGCACGACTCGTCGACGCTACTATTCATTCTCTAGGATTCTACAACAAGATACCACAACTCGGTTGAGTCACCCACAGCTCAGCAGGATAGCCATAAAAACGATGCAAACACCTAAACGCCATTCAACCTTTTTGGAGACCATTCATGCCCCGTGGTCTTCCTACCCTATCGGCATCCTATATCAGGATAATCACTTGCTTGTGGTACAGAAGCCTGCCGGGCTTCTCTCCCAAGAAGACGCTTCCGGTGATCCAGATCTCATCCGGGTCTGTAAAGCATGGCGAATTGACAAAGAACAAAAATCAGGCAATGCGTTTGTGGGGTTGATTCATCGGCTAGATCGTAACGTCGAGGGTGTCATGGTATTGGCCAAGACGTCAAAAGCTGCCTCCCGATTGTCAGAGCAAATTCGTACCAGGATGGTAAAGAAAGAGTATTTGGCGTGGGTGCATGGAACGCCGTCGCCACAAGGCACATTAGAAGGGTTGATTGAGAAGAATGACAGGACTAACCGCTCGAGTGGCACAGAGGGTTCAAGTAAAAAGGCGAAACTTGCCCGACTACACTATAAACGACTTTTCGTAGACCAAGATAAAAGCCTCGTCTTCATCGAGCTTGTCACTGGAAGAAGTCACCAAATTAGAGTCCAATTTGCTGAGTCAGGACACCCCTTAGTTGGGGACACGAAATATGGCGCCCCTCGGTCAACACCCCAGCGTGCATCCGGAAAGCCGGCACATGGATCACTCGCGTTACTGGCATGGCGTTTTGAGTGTGATCACCCTACTCAGGGGCATCGTCTGTTGTTTCAGGCGATGATGCCGGACCGTCATCCGTGGTCGAATCTATCATTGGAGCATCTGCCTGATTAAAGCCATCTGGCATCTCTTTGGACGCTGGGACACCCAGTTGTTTGAGCTGTTCCGCTTGCCAAATGAGATTCCCATTACCGTAGGAGAGGCGCCCCAGGGCCTCATCGTAGCTCGATTTGGCTTGATCAAGGCGCTGACCTATTGATTTAAAACTATCAAGATAGTTGTAGAATTTGTCCAAAAGTTTTCCCCCTCGATAGGCAATTTTAAGTGCATTCTCTGTCTGACGTTGTTGACGCCACATGGTATCGACTGTGGCAAGAGTTGCCATTAACGTTGTAGGACTCACAATAATAATCCGCTTATCAAAACTCTCGGTGTAAAGGGCCTCATCCCTGGATAAAGCTACCGTGTAGGCTGCCTCAATAGGGACAAACATTAACACATAGTCGGGGCTATGTTGATCATGAATTTTGTCATACTCTTTTTTGCTGAGGCCAGAAACATGGCTTTTGAGTGACTGAACATGAGCCTTGAGATGACGCTCTTGCTCAGCTGGATCATCTGCCGACGCGTAGGCTTCATACGCATTGAGCGACACCTTGGAATCAATCACGATAAAACGATCTTGTGGCAATCTAACGACAACATCAGGGCGCAACCGTTGATCATTTTCTGTGGTATAGGAGGATTGCGTCTCATACTCTTTGCCTTCTCGAAGGCCCGATCGCTCCAAAATCGTTTGGAGAATCATCTCTCCCCACGCACCCTGTTTTTGCACGTCCCCTTTTAGGGCATTTGTGAGATTTTTGGCCTCTTGCACCATGGTTTCATTGAGCTTACCAATCGATTCGAGCTGTTGCTCAAGTTTGACGTATTGTTTGGCATCGTCTTGATGAACTCGTTCAACTTTTTCCTTGAACTCCTTGATCCGTTCGTTGAGCGGTGTGAGCACTTGCTCAATCTGCGTTTTGTTCTGCTTGCTAAATTTTTCTGACTTCTCTTCGAGGATCTTGGAGGCGAGCTGCTCAAATTGTAGGATATTCTGCTCGTGAAGCTCCGTGAGACGTTTGGACTCTTGATGCAAATCCTCTTGCAGCGAAGCAATGGTTTGATCTTTGAGCGCAATCTGGGTTTCCGCCTCAGCAAGCTTTTGTTGGAGTGCTTCACGGTCTTGGTAATGTTGCTGGGTAAGCTCCGCTACCTGGCGTTGTGCACCTGTGTCTCCTCCACCACGTCGTAATGCCCAAAAAAGAGCCAGTATCAATAAAATGACAACACCCACTAGAAGAGTCAAAAGCAAGGTCATATCGTCCATAAATTGCTGAGTTTCAAAACATGTTGGGCTTCATTTCCTTCAAAATACAAACCATGAGTGACAGATCATGTCACCTTGTGAAGTTGTGGAAAAAAAGTAAATTAAATCAAAAGTGTGATAATCACAGGGTGCTCAAGACTATCTACTCTTGCAAAACGCGAGAGCCAATCTGTGACAGTAAGTGAATATGATCGAAGCAAAACCTGTCGTTGAGACAGAATCCATCTTTCAGTTTGCGTCCACCGTGTGGATTGTTGTGGATTTCTCTGACACAACAGAGCCCGCCCTTGATATGGGATTTCGGTTGGCACGAGCCATGGGTGCATCGGTCAAACTCACCCATATAGTCAAACCCCCTTATGAATTTTCGGGGCGAAAAGAGTCTCAATTAGAGGCAGGAAAAGAAGGGGCGAGGCACACCTTATCCGTTATTAAGGAAGATTATGCAGCTCGTGAACCTTATCAACACATCCCTATTGAGCTTCATTTGGAAGAGGGGTCGACCGTGGCTACAGTCTTGTCGTTGGTGAAATCGGATCCTACATCCCTCCTCGTTCTTGGTTTCGAAGTGGATGAGTCAGGCCCAAGGGGATTATTTGGCAATATTACCAATCAACTGCTTGTGGAAAGCCCAGTCCCTGTGATTGCGATTTCGTCCAATGAAACATCTACAACATGGGATCATGTGGTTTATGCAACCGATTTTCGTGACCAAGATCGGATATTGTTGAAACGAGCCAAAACCTTTGCCAATGCACTGGGTGCCGATTTTGAGTGCATCCACATCAAAGTCCCAAAGGTTGATATTCATGCATTGCACAAATCACGTATGACCCTGGAGAGTGAACTCAATTATGAGATCAGTGTGCAATTAATTAGCTCCCAAGATTTTCTAGACGGCGTGGAGGGATATTTAGCAGGCAAACCCAATACACTACTCATTTTGAGCAGAAATCGACTCTCATTTTTTGAGTGGCTTCTTGCCAAGCCCGTTGCCGCAGAATTTGCACGGGTCCAAAAAATCCCATTAATGATGATTCCTAGCTCGGTACAAACGACCGAAGCTGAGTAATCTCCTCGGCCCAGCGATCAGGCTCTGGCGTTTCGAGAATCATCGGGACGTCTTGGATTTTGTCGTGCTGCATGATCCATTCAAACGTCCCCCACCCAATGAATCCTTCGCCAAGGGGCGCGTGACGGTCCACACGTGACGCGAGCTCTTTCTTGGAATCGTTGAGGTGGAGTCCTTTCAGAGCATCAAAACCGATTAGCTCCTCAAATTCAGCCCAAAATTCATCAAATCCGGTTCTCTCGTGAATAGCATACCCAGCCGCAAAGGCATGGGCCGTATCAATGCAAATCCCCACACGATCTTTCTGCTCCACCATGCCCATAATAGCGGCCAAATGCTCGAGCTTGTATCCAAGATTACTCCCCTGCCCTGCCGTGCACTCAAGCACAGCTACCGCTGTGGTTGTCGCATCTAGCGCGCGATTCACCGATTCACCAATCCGCTCAAGACACTCCTCTTCGGTAATTTGTTTGAGATGACTCCCTGGATGAAAATTCAGCAAAGTTAACCCCAACTGCTCCACACGCTCCATTTCCACCAAAAAGGCTTTGCGAGATATCGCGAGCTTTTGGGCCTCGGGGTGACCAAGATTAATGAGATAGCTATCGTGTGGCAACACATATTTGGGCTCGATGTGGGCTTTGGTGAGCTCTGTACCAAAGCTCTCTATGTCCTCCTCTTTGAGTGGAGGTGCTTTCCATTGTTTTTGATTTTTGGTGAAAAACGCAAAGGCATCCGCACCAATATCATGTGCGTTGATAGGTGCATTTCCTACGCCTCCAGAGGCGCTAACGTGAGCTCCAAGGGGTTTAATCATGAGATTTGCTGCATTTTTTCGAGGTGATCGTGCATTCGAAGGGACTTGATAATGTTGCGCAAGTCTCCCTTCATGATATCGTCTAAGTTGTAGAGAGTTAACGAAATTCGATGGTCGGTCATTCGACCTTGTGGGAAATTATAGGTGCGAATTTTGGCGGATCTGTCCCCTGTGGAGACCTGAGATCGACGATGTGCCTCACGCTGGGCCCGTTGTTTCTCTAGCTCCTGCTCAAACATCCGACTACGAAGCATGATGAGCGCTTTTTCCTTGTTTTGATGCTGAGATCGCTCTTCCTGACATTCCGCAACCATACCTGTTGGGACGTGGGTTATCCGGATGGCAGAATCGGTTTTGTTGACGTGTTGCCCCCCTGCCCCACTCGAACGAAACGTATCAATACGAAGGTCTTTTGGGTCAATTTGGACGTCCACTTCGTCTGCCTCTGGGAGAACCGCAACCGTTGCAGCTGAGGTATGGACACGACCCTGTGATTCGGTTTCAGGGACGCGCTGTACTCGATGAACGCCGCTTTCAAACTTCATTTGCCCAAAGGCATCCACTCCCTGCAGCGAAAAGACGATCTCTTTGAACCCGCCCTTCTCGGAATGACTCAACGACAAGATGGATTGAGACCATCCCATGTCGTCGGCATAACGTCGATACATGTCGTATAAATCTCCCGCAAAAATGGCCGCTTCATCGCCTCCTGTACCGGCACGTATCTCCACAATGCAATTTTTGGAGTCTTCCGGATCTTTTGGAATGAGTTGTTCCTGAAGAGATTCTTCCAAGGATTCTAGCTCCGGCTTTAGCTCCTTGAGCTCCTCGTAGGCAAGGTCTGTGAGCTCAGGATCTTCATTGGCTTCAATGAGCTCTTCATGCTCCGTAATTGCTTTGTGCACGACAGACCAACGATCAAAGTCTTCTACCAAGCTTTTGAGTTGGGTATGCTCTCGCGTTAAATCGGCATACGCTTTGGGGTCATCAAAGACCGATGGATCTGAGAGTTGCTGGTTTAGCTCTTCAAATCTTTGCTTTGTCTGTTGTAACTTCTGTTGGTAATCCATAGGCATTTGTTGCTGGGATAATATCAAACTTTAAGCGATTCCATACCATGGGCAAAACATTAAACCTTCGAGCCGATTATGTGATTGGATTTCTTGGGGCAGGTCAGTTGGCAAAAATGTCTGCACAAGAAGCGTTCCGATATGGTTGGCGGGTGACCAGTTATAGTGACCGGCCCGCAGCTGAGCCCTTGCAGTGGATGAGCCCATTGAGTCATACCGGATCGTTTGAAGATGTGGATGCGTTGGTCGCATTTGCTGAAACCTGCGATGTCATTACCCTAGAGAATGAATTTTTGTCCTCAGAGGTGCTGCATCAGGTTGTCGAGCGCACAGGCGTGCCTATCTATCCAAGTCCAGCGAGTTTTGAAGCCGTGGAGTCTAAATGGAAGGAAAAATCGACCTTTCAAGCAGCGGGAATTCCTGTGGCTCCGTTTGCGATTGTCTCGAGCTCGCAAGACTTTGTCACTTTTGGGGATACCCATGGATGGCCTTTTGTCCTAAAATCCTCCAAAGGAGGCTATGACGGATATGGCAATCGTGTGGTGTCGTCCTTGGAGGAAGCTCAGGAGGGATTCCAGTCCTTGGGTGGGGACGCTGGAGATACTGGTCATGAAATCATTGCTGAGGCGATGGTCCCTTTTGTGAAGGAATTAGCGGTTCAAGTGGCTCGAAATGAGTTGGGAATGGTGGTCTATCCCTGTTGCGAAACCATACAAACGGGACAGATTTGTACAGCCGTTCTTGCGCCGGCACCAGTTGAGGCATCGATTCAGTCTAAGGCGCAAGAGTTGGCCATGGCCGCTATGGAAGCCATTGATGGTGTGGGGCTGTTTGCATTTGAGTTCTTTTTGACGGATTCAGGTGATTTATTACTCAATGAATCTGCTCCACGACCCCACAATTCGGGGCATTATACGATTGAGGCTTGCGAGAGTTCGCAATTTGATAATCATGTGCGTGCTGTCACCTCTACCCCACTTGGATCCACAGCCATGAAGGTCCCCACTGCGATCATGATCAATATTTTGGGGACTGACGAGCGCCCTTCGAAGCTAGATGGCGCGGTAGAGTTACTCGAGCACAACGCGAAGCTTCATCTCTACGGTAAGGCTCAAAGCAAGCCCGGGCGAAAAATGGGGCATCTTACCCTTTTGGGTGAGGATGTGGATGCGTTATACAAACAAGGGCGCTCTTGGGTTGATGGATTACGACTGTAGAGCAAAGGCTTTGGGTAAAAAACCTTATTTTGAAATCATGAACTCCACATCGACACAACACCCAACATCTTCAAAGAACGAAGGCACTGCAAAAACGGAGGCCTTCTACCCGTTGGTTGGGATTGTGATGGGCAGTGATTCTGATTGGCCCATTATGAAAGAAGCTGCTGAGATATTGAAGCAGTTTGGGGTGCCGTTTGAGACCAAGGTTGTCAGTGCACATCGCACGCCGGATGACATGGCGGATTATGCCAAAAAAGCGGTTGGACGAGGTCTCGTCACCATTATCGCAGGAGCTGGTGGGGCTGCGCACCTGCCTGGAATGCTCGCTTCATACACGACCTTGCCGGTTATTGGTGTCCCTGTGCCGACCAAAGATTTGGGAGGCGAGGATAGTTTGTACTCGATTGTGCAAATGCCTAATGGCATCCCTGTTGCGACGGTTGGCATCGGAAAGGCCAAAAATGCTGGGCTTCTTGCGATCAGGATGTTGACCTCTCATCGATCTGATTTGACCGATCTATTGACGCAATATCATGCTGATATGGCCGATGAGAGTCGTGCCAAAACTCAGAATCTTAGGATGGAGTAGGACGCTCCCTACTGGAAAACGTCTTTTACTCGAGAGAAAAATCCTTTGCCGTCTTGCTCCTTGTGCTTAGGATCAAAGGAGTCTGAATCGGCATGCTTTGAAAACCATGCTTTCTCATCGGCCGTCAAGCTGTCGGGAATAAACACATTCACGCGGATGATTTGATCTCCTGTCCCCGATTTGTTCAGCCCTTGAATCCCCTTCTCCTTCATCCGGAGTAATTTGCCAGGCTGTGTCCCAGCATCAATTTTTACTTTTGCTTTGCCTTTGAGCGTGGGCACTTGAATATCCGTCCCTAGGACCGCATCCGGGATGGATAAATCAAGGTCATAAATAATGTTATTGCCATCCCGTTCGAAGTACTCGTGCTCTTTTTCTTGAATTAATACAATGAGATCTCCAGGTGATCCACCTCGAGCCCCTGCATTCCCGCTTCTTCTCAAGGTGATATAGTTGCCATTACTCACACCTGCAGGGATGGTCACCTTTATCGTTTCTTCCCCTTTTACACGCCCTTCGCCGTGACATTCGGCACATTTATTCTTGATAATGCGTCCTTCACTTTGACATATGGGGCATGGCTGGACGTTTACAAATTGACCAAACATGGTGCGTGAAACCTGGCGCACCTCCCCAATTCCATCACATGTGGAACAGGTTTGGAAATCCGAATCGGTCTTGGCGCCGGTCCCTTTACAGCTGGAGCACTCTGTTTGCTTGCGAATTTTGAGTGTTTTTTCTGCGCCAAAAGCGATCTCTTCGAGGGTTAGGGCCACATTGATTTTGAGATCGGAGCCTGGTTGTCCAGCCGATCGACTTCGACGGCTTCCCCCTGAGCGCGCACCACCAAAGGCATCTCCACCAAACATGTCACTGCCGAAAATGTCACTAAATCGGCTAAAAATGTCTTCAAATGGGACGTCATCAAATCCTGCACCGCCGCCAAAGCCACCTGCTCCCGTTGCAGCGTGTCCAAACTGATCATATTGTTGACGTTTCGCGGGATCCCGAAGCACCTCGTAGGCCTCTGAGGCCTCCTTGAATTTCTTGGCAGTTTCATCATCCCCTTTGTTGCGGTCAGGGTGGTACTTCATGGCGAGCTTACGGTATGCTTTTTTTAGCTCCGCCTCCGACGCCCCTTTGGCAACGCCCAATACTTCGTAATAGTCTCGTTTACTCACTCACAATCACTTTTGCGTGGCGAATGACTCGCTCACCTAGTTTATATCCATTTTCGAGTACATCCAGCACCTGATTTGAGGGAACGCCCTCTTGTGCAGGTTGTCTCATTAGCGCTTCATGAAGATTCACATCAAAGGGAACTCCCTTCTCAGTAATCGCCTCAACCCCATATTTTTCTAGCACTCCTTGAAACTTGTCGGCCACAAGCTCAATTCCTTCCTGGATAGCCTTGGTCTCTTCGGATGGCTCAATGGCTTGAAGCGTGCGTAGTAGATCGTCATTCACCGGTAAAAAGGCCTCAATAGCGGCGGCTTGCGCTTGCTCAAACACCATAATGCGCTCTTTTTGTTGACGCTTACGCATGTTGTCCATTTCTGCGGCTTTGCGTAGTAACTGATCTTTCAGGGATGCGATTTGTTCCTCCGGTGTTGGCTCTACTGTTGGTTCTGAGCTTGATTCCGTGTCTGAATCTTGCCCAGGCTCTTGTGCATCTGTAGGTTCTTGTGCGTCTGCAGGCTCAGCAGTGGCCCCATGTGTATTCACATCCTCGTGGTCCTGCGCATGCTCAGATTGGGTTTCTTCGGGTCTCAACTCTTCACTCATGGATTCGTATTAAAAGTTCTTTACCTCGCTTGGTTAGTGGCAAAAAACATGCCACAAAAAGAAGCCTATCAAGATTATGACAAAGATGCAGTCTACAAGGGTTTCGGCTCTCGAACTATGGCATGGTTCACTATATAAGCTCTATTTTGGCCGTGTAGCGTACTCTTTTTCACTAAAAAACTCAATCATATTCCCATCTGGATCGGTGATAAAGAAAAACCGGCCATGTTTTCGGTTGGCAGGCCCACTAATCAAGCGAATACCCTCTTCCTGGAGTTTTTCGGCTAGATCATCGACTTGCTCTGGCGTGTCTAAATAGAATCCAAAATGATCCATCCTAAAGTCCCTTGACTGAGCATCATAGGATGTTTCCGCTTCTACCAAGACCAGTGTATCCTGCTCGCCAATGCGAAATACACTCATGCTTTGACCCATTTTTCTCACCAACTCAAAGCCCAAAACCCGTTGATAAAAATCATCGGCTTCTTTGATTCGATTGACACGTAGGGTTAGGTGGTGTAAACCTGAAGGGCGGAAAGAGTTCATGCATGCAAATGGTTAACGTTATATTGTCCTGAAACTACCACTTTTTAGTCACTCCGTTTATGACGGTCGAACCATCCACGCTTTATCTTGTCGCAACGCCTATTGGTAATTTAGGGGATTTCTCTGCTCGGGCAGTCGAGGTATTGCGCAGCGTTGCAGCCATTGGATGCGAAGATACTCGCACAAGTAAGCGCTTAATGGAGGCTTACGAAATCTCTACCCCATTGTTTTCGATGCATCAGCATAATGAGCATCGTCGTGTGGAGGGAATCATTGAACGACTGTTGCGTGGGGAGTCGATTGCTGTGATTACCGATGCTGGGACGCCTGGGATCTCTGATCCTGGGTTTTTGTTGGCGCGAGCTGTGCATCAGCGACGGGCGACGGGTGACTTGCTACGTGTGCGTGTGATTCCTGGCGCCGACGCCTTGACCACCGCACTAGTGAGTAGTGGGTTACCGAGCGAGCAATTTCACTTTGAAGGGTTTCTGCCACACAAAAAAGGGCGATCCACAAGGCTTGCACACATTGCCGATCGGGACGTCACCACGGTTGTATACGAAAGCCCCCATCGTATTGAGCGATTAGTCAAGGAATTACTCGAGGTTGCTGGACCTTCACGGTGGATTTGTGTGGTAAGAGAATTGACCAAACAATTTGAGGAGCATCTTCGAGGCCGCACAGAAGATGTGCAAGAGATGTTACAACAGACCAAAATCAAAGGGGAATTTGTGGTAGTCGTAGCTCCAAAGGGGTATAGCGAGGATGCAATGGGGGGCGTCGACGAATGACTTCTCACAGAGTGACATACCCTCTACAAGCGTTCATTCACGAATGGTGGTCTGCATTGCCGTGGTGGATTGCAGTGCGAGCGGGAGTCTTCCTGGCCATCTCTTTTCCACCCGTTGACCTGCCATTCATGCTTTTATTGGGATGGTTGGACCTTCAGGTGCTGCTATTTAGTTCAGACCACAGAATTGCACAAAAACGACGGTTACTCATCTTCTCGGCCATCTTGCTGTGGAATCTGTTGACCACCTATTGGTTGATGATGGCAACATTGGGTGGTGGATTGGCTGCCATTGTTGCAAATGCAGGGCTAATGACCTTGGCTTTGTTTGTGGCTCGAGCCGTGGTCAAGGTCGCTGAACGGAGTACTTCTGAGCAAGGATGGCAGAGAGTTAGATGCTGGATTCGCCCTGTGATTTGGATTCCCTTGTGGCTTGGATTTGAGTTTGGGCATCATCAATGGGATTTGGCATGGCCGTGGTTAACACTTGCCAATGCATGGTCCACACGGCCTTGGGCCATCCAATGGGTGGAGTATACGGGGTATGTGGGAGCCTCTGCGTGGTTTTTGATTGTTGCAGCATGGGGCTATGAGGTGTGGGTGCGACCTGTGTTGGACGCCCAGTACCATGGCAAAGAGTATAATCGGGTGCACGGCGCTTGGGGGTGGACATCTCGTATTTTGCCTGGATTGGCTCTAGTAGGAGTACCCTTGGGGCTTTCTCTTTGGATCGACATGAATCGTAGCGTTGAGTGGGAAGCCCTGGCCATGGGCCCAACCCAAGATGTGCTCATTATTCAACCCAATCGTGATTCCTATGAACCCTTTGGTGGCTATGCTTCTGTTGGCGAGCTCATAGATTCCACAGCGGCGTTCACCTCGCAGGCGATCATGGAGGGGCACGGTGACTCTGTAGACCTCGCTGAATCTGAAGGCATCAGTGACTCTCTGTCCCCCACTGATCCTGTGATATTGTGGCCCGAAAATACGCTTGATGGCGCCTTGACGTTGAACTCGTATGAGGCGTACCGTATGCGCTCCTACGCCACCCAATGGCAAGCTCATGTACTCACAGGCGTTGGATGGATTGAGTATGATGAAGCGCTAGAAGGCCAGCGCCATCCCGCACTACTTCGGCGAGCCCCCTCTAATCGCACCTATGACGTGTATAATGCCGCTTGGCACATCCGACCCAATCGAGAAGACTCCATCTCTACTTACAAAAAGGCCAATTTAGTCCCTGCAGTTGAGCGATTTCCTTTTGCTGACGAGCTCGTGCGTCTTCCCTTTGTTGATCGCCTACCTTGGACATCCTTTCTAGGCTTTGGCCGAGGGAATCAGGCGACGGTTTTCGAGCTAATGGAGTCTCAAAAAGTCGCCCCTGTGATTTGCTACGATTCCGTGTTTTCTGATTGGATGCGGGAATACGTTGCTGGAGGAGCACAATGGATTGCGGTTCTGACCAACGATGGATGGTGGGGCCGAACAAGTGGACATACACAACATTATGATTTTGCTAGGCTGCGTGCCATTGAAACACGTCGCCCAATTGTTCGAGCAGCCAACTCCGGTACAAGTGGATGGATTGACCCTTTGGGCGATCGACAGCTGATGTCTGACTATGGGGTTGTCTCTTCACATTGGGTAAAAATCCCTACTCAAACGATGGATAATACCTTCTTTGTCGAGAGAGGTAATCTACTTGGGCTGTTTGTGAGTGTGCTTAGTGGGCTATGGTTAACCGTTGGGTTTTTTATCCACATACTGAGCGCGCACCGACGTCGTCAAGTGTAGGAGATTGAGTCGCTACCCAGCGGATCTAATTCAAGATACTGACGCGAATATTCACCCGAATATCATGATTGGTCCGTTCAAAGGTGTTGGTGGAGCGGGGAATGATTTTGGTGTAGGCGTACTCTGCACTCGCCGTGAGTCGACTGGAAAAAGAATACCCCAACGATGCCGCTCCCGTAATACGGGCCTGACCTGTTTCTGGGATCTTGATAATTTGTGTGAGGGCCTGTTGTGGATCAAAGACTCCTCCACTCTCAGAAAGGGATTGAGCAATGTCATTACCCAGTTCAAAGCGACGATCCACGTCTTCGGTGTAAGAAGCGTTGGCACTCAGGTTAATGTTGTTATTAAATCGCGTTAAAAAGGGCAATTTGAAGCCTCGAATCGCATAGTTTAGCGTCATTTTGGCTCCTCTTGACACCCGTTGAGCGACTTGTGAATTGGAAAGGGCCAACGAAGTAATGCGTGACGTTTCCATGGAGAAGTTGGTTGTTAATCCCCCTTTCCATGTGATTCCTAGCTGAACCAACGGTGAATAGCGTTGTTGAACGGTGACCGAATTAGGGGAAAATTCAGGTCGGATAAAATCGAGTTGGTACGGGCCAATCGATTGGGTAATGGCGTCGCCAACATCATTATTGAGGGTCCATCCAGATCGGAAGGTTGCTTGATAGGCGTGAGATAAGGTGGCTCGTTGCATCCATCGACCGATAAAGGGGATAATCTTTTCTACTCCGGAGTAACTCACTTTCCAGTTTGGCATAGGGAATGGAAGATAGCCCTTTCCAAACGAGGTGGGTGATCCTGCCACCAAATAGGTTGACTGAAAATCTTCGAGCAACGAATTAGGCCCAAGAACGACCCGACCATCCGCATTACCCAGTTCATCAGAAATCACGGTCCCTTCGGATGGGAGATCAGCATAGGCGCGCTCGAGTTGTTTCAAAAATAGGTCTTCATAATTGCCTTCAATATTCCATACGGTCGCCTGAACGGTACCGCTGGAGGTACGAACAGACAACGATGAATCTTGCGTGAGGGTGATGGTTTCGGCTTGGCGTTCGTCCCATGAAGCGGTCCAGTTTAGATTAATAGAAAGGTTCTGGAATGGCTGAAACGCTGTGGAGGCAGACACGCTATGGGACTCCGTCTCTTGAATGGGTAGCTGAAGATTGCCTCCACCAGGGGGCGCTTGAATAAACGCTCCACCATCCAGGCGAGTTAACACCCCCGTTCGATACAGGAAACTAGGAGTCTCCTCCCCTCCGATGGCGGAGAGGAGATCGGGTTCCCCTAAATACCCCGCTTGAGCTCCCGATTGCCCTTGAGAATAACTCAGGCTGATGTCTTTGATGCCAAATGGAATCAAGGCAGCGTTGAGCCCGGCTAGTTTTACTCGATCGATAATGGTAATGCGGCGCAAAGAATCGGGGGTAATGGTCGTGTCTCGGCGATCGATTTGAGCTTTTCTCTGTCGTTGCATCCAGTCTACAAATCCTGCTTTCTCATACAAGGTTTCAAGGTTTAGTCCGAAAGAGTGGTCTAGCTTGAAGGAGTTTCCAATCTGCGCTCCCAACCCTGATCCTTCGGCTGAATTAGCCCATTGATATCCACCACCATAGCGAACAGAATAGGTCACCCAATCGAGTCCAGGAATTCGATTGATGGGAGGCAACCATGCTGCGGAGTAGGATTCACTGAACGAGTTTCTGCGTGGTGAGAGTGTATCGCTGACCATATCCTTGATCACATCAAAGGTGGGGATGGGCTCGTACGCCAGAGAATCTGCTCCTGTAAGATTGGCGCTTCGTAGTGCTTGTTGGCCAATGTCATATGCGCTGTTGGAAGAATAACTCAGTGGGATCCCAGGGGTCAGATTGTAATTGAGGCCAAAGCTTGTGTTGTAATTAAACGTGTGGGTTTGTTGCAGCGCAAACTGAATCGCATCGGCTGCG
>DDIC01000020.1:20194-22380 GCA_002338335.1 Bacteroidetes bacterium UBA1860 | reverse complement strand
AACTGAATCGCATCGGCTGCGTTGGATAGTTGTCGCCTTCTTGTCTCGCCATAGCTACGACTTCCACTCAGACTCATGTTCACACTCGACGGCATCACACCCAATCGGATCTCGCTAAGAGCTCCTGCCACCGGCACCTCTTCCATGAATCGAAATGGCCTGACAAGCTTGACATTACGAAAGCTCAGTCCGTATGCGATGGAGGCATTAGTAGCCCAATTCTCACGTTTGGTAATGTCTGGGGAGCTACCACTAGCGGTATTATAATTGTAGCTCATGGTGATATTGTCGACGGTGTACTGCATAAGCGGTGACGTCGAATTTTTCTTGGAGATATTGGGCAAGTTAATGGAGAAGCTTTCGCTCACTGTTTGGGTGCTTTCGAGGCGGTCTTGAATCAAGGCATCCTTTTCGGAATCGTTGAGGTCTTCCCGAGCCTGAACTGCACTTTCAAATTCACTAAATCGGATATCCCCTTGTGTCGGCAGAAACTCAGGGGTCGAAACAGAGGACGATGTGGCCAAAGAGATTGGGAGATTGAGTCCAAAATCTTCGGGGAAGAGTTTGTTCACATTAAACGTCCCGCTCAGGTTGTATGAGGTCGTTTGGGAGGTGTTGCGTTGGCCTAGCTGAGATTCCAACGCGCCAAAACCATAGGTTTGATGACTTACCGAGCCACTTACCGAAGCCAAATCGGCAAAGTTGGTCGATCCACGCATATTGGCTGCCCATCCATTGGTGTTGTCAAAGCCTGAGACACGTAATTCGTTGAGCCAAAGCTCCCCTGCAACAACAGGAGTACCCACCGAGGAGGGATCTTGTGGGTCGTAGGGATTACGCACACCGAGGGCAATTTCATTGATTCGGGTGAGAGACGGATTTCCTTTCATGGCCACAAGTGCTCCAGGGGCTCCATCCTCGATGAGCTCCCCGCTTTCGAAGAGTTCATTGGGGTCGAGTTGTGTGCCCACCTGATCTCGGAGTTGTTTCAAGGCATTGAACGCCGAGAGGTTAATGTTCACACTATTCTCATCATAGAGCCAGATCGCTGCGGCTTCTTCTTCGAGCCTGGCTGATTCATTTGTATCAAAGGGGCCAAAAGGTGTCGCAAGATCAGTTGGGGACACAGGTTGGCGGTATTCATAATAGTTGTTCTCCAAATCGGAGCCCATCCGAATGATCAACTCCATATCCCCTCTTTGGTCAAACCCTTCGCCATGGACAAACATCCTCATATTGCTGTAATTCACCAGATTCAGTCCTCCAGGGTACGTCTTCTTGATGAGTTGCTCCCCCTGTGGACCAAGATTTTCTACGCCAAGCACAATCGATTGCTCGTTGGCAAGGGACTGAAGCTGAGACCCACGGTTGACAGCCCGAATGGCTCCGGTGGGTTGACGGTATGGAATGGGTTCGCGGTTCGAGTTTTCTTCGATATTGATCGAGGCTACCTGAAAGTCGGCACTAGGAGCAGATCGCTCGTTGAGAAGCAAGGTTTTACGCCATTGAGAACCGACAAATTCGAACGTGGCAAATCGTAGCGTGAAGGGCTTTTCGTAGCCACTCATCCAGACACGGACATAGCTTATATTTTGGAAGCTATTGAAATCCCCAAACTGCCTGCGGATATCGGTTAAGGGTAGCCTCACCTGAACCCATCGATCGGTTTGTGAAGGCCCATCCAGGCCATCCACCACATAAGGATTAGGTTTAGTTTTTTGTCCGCGTGGATCGGCTGGATTCAGCGGAATCTCATACTGGACATAGGCATTGTTTTGCTCGACGATGGACGGATTAATGAGTCCTTCTGTATCTGGACGATTGGTGACGGCTCGCGAGTCAGAATTACTCAGTGGAGTATTGCCATCGGGGCGACCCAGCATTCGATGGAACCGCTCGTGCAGAGGAAGGCCGTCGGCTGCAGAGGAGCCATAATACATGTAATCATCGTTGGAGGGATCCTCGAGAAGTTTAGCAAGTTCAGGAGAGTTGGCCGCGAGACGTTGCTGCGCGATCGCAATGAAATCGGCAAAAATTACGGTCTCATTAAGATCATTCACTCCACCTGTGTTGGGTAATCCATCCAGACCCACATCCTCGATATCTCGATCCTCATTGCTAAACTGACCTAGTGGAGCCGGAGGAATGGCTGGAACCGCCGATCGAGGGTTGGGGAAATTATCGGG
>DDIC01000020.1:14543-19913 GCA_002338335.1 Bacteroidetes bacterium UBA1860 | reverse complement strand
TGGAACCGCCGATCGAGGGTTGGTGAAATTATCGGGTTGGAGATTATCCTTTGCGGTGGCTAATCCATCCTCTGTGTTGAGTTTGGCATTGGGAACGACATCCTCTGAGAGGATGCCAAGATCCACATAGAGTTTCCCATCATAGGCACTCAATTCTGAGGGTGGCGCATCTTGACCGTTGGGCAACACCGCTTGAACCCAAAATTCGAGGAATTCAATGTTGTTTTGAGTAAAATCCTCTTGTCCAGATGGTAACACCGTCATCATTCCACCCCATGTGCGCTCGGGTTCGTTTTCATAAACCTCGGGATAATCATCCGGGTAGGCATAAATCCCACGGCGATTGGGTGCATAATGGATATCCAGTGTCGTAATGAACTCGTCCTCAGGATTTTGAGTCTCTTTACCCGGGAATACATCCGTTATTCGTACTGGTTGAGACTCAGGTGTGTAGGTCACACTTCCAAGAATGGAAGAAATATTTCGTGGAATAGAGTAATGGCTAAAATCGCCTCGTAGGTCGGCACGGTCCGACATCGATTCAAGATTCCCCGAAGCAAATGCCTGCAGTGGCGCATTTTTGTTGAACCATACCTGGTCAGGTTCATACCCAGGTATCGCGGCAGGTGCCGAAGCAACCACCCACCGCGTCGCATTGGTCAGGGTGAGTTTGATATTCGTCCCTTCAAAATCATCAATAAACGAAAGACCTCGTTCCTCATCCGGGAAAAAATCTCCACGGTCAATGGCCCTTCTGGTGGCTTGCGTTTGGGCTACCCCTGGGAGGAGCTGGGCAAATTCACCACTGAACGATAGCTTGGATTCGGCACGTGTTTGAACTAACGGCAGCGCGTCCACAGCTCGAGTTAGAAACGGGAGATCTATTTGAGTTTTTCCATCTAACCCTATGATGGTATTGCGTATCGGCTCATCCCCAATTCGAATCTTATCATCGAGTGGACGCTCATTATACCGGAAAATCGTGGCCCCAAGCTTGGTGGTCCTGTTCAAATCATAATCTAGACGAACACCAGTAAACGATTTCTGCTCAATCGAGGTAAAGGCTTGATTCTCGTACGATATTTCGATTTCCTGTCCAGGTGAGGTGTATTGTGGATTAAGGATCGAAATATTTCCAAAGGTGTAATCGACTTGGTAATCTTGACCCTCCACAAGCTCTACACCATTGGCGGTCACTCGGACGGATCCCTCAACGAGCGCAAACCCGAGGGTGTAATTATCCTGCACCCCCCCTTTGGTAGTGGATTCCACGATATAATAGTTATTGCGGGCATTCTGAGAAGCGAGGCTCGTTCGCTCTTGGTACAGCTCATCAAATGTGAGCCGTTCAATGGTCTCTTGATCTGCATTGGACTGCTCGAGTAACGTACGGATGCGATCCCCAAAAGGCTCTAGATAGGGGAAAATTATTCGACCTGCGGCCAAGTCGATAGTTCCTGTCCCAAAATCGACAACATTATCGGGAGAAAGCCCCCCCTGTTGATCTACACGGTCTAGTCCTAGGTCTTGCAGCAAGGTCGTTCCGCGACCTGGTAGCTGCTCCGTAGCTACATTCCCCTCGTTGAATTTAATCGCCAGACTAAGGTTCTCTTGCGAAGAGAGTCCTGTGACCCCGATAGAATAGATATTTTTCATGGTGAGGTCAAAAATGCGATTGCTCGTGTTCACATTCTTGGGGCGTAACATTTTGAGATAGATGCGGTCTGATCCACTTCGATTGATGTCCCCTACTTTGACAAGCTGCCCTGTAGAGCTGATGTAGGAATAGGTCACTGCCAGCACCTCGCGAGCCCCAAGACTACGTTGCAAGGAGATGGTTCCAGTGATCCGATTGACGGTGTAATCAAAGTTCTCTTCTAGCTTGGAAAAGAATCCCGTCTCAAAGTTGGCAGGATTGGAGACCCCAAGATTTTCGGCTGTCACAGGCGTATTGGGGTCTCGGTATTGATCGAGCACAGATTCAGGGAAGGCATCGCCAAGATTGCTGGGTGGACCAAAGGTACCACCAGATTGCTCCTGGACTCCAAGATCGGCAAGAGCCACCGCTCGACGGGCTCCCTCCTCTGTTTGAATGTTTTCCCGCAAAATCCAGACATCGACTTCGGCAAGAGAGAGTGTTTGGATCAGCTGTTGTGGATTGGATAAGCTCTGTTCATACCCTTGACGTGTATAATAATCGAGGAAGAAGTGTCGGTCCATTTCATAATCGGCTGGACGAATCGAGTTTACAGATTCCTGGGACCCGCCTGTGATTTTCTCCGTGTTGGTCGCACCTTTTTGTTGTGAAATCACCGAAGTGACCGAAAGAGGGCCGAAGACAAGCGTTGATTTGACTCCAAACAGAGCGCTTCCCCCACGAATGAGTGGGTTTCCAGTCTGCATCGTCACATTCCCCATCTCAATGGATCGTAATACGTCGTCTTCGTTCCCATCGACAAGACCACTGGCCGCATCATTGGCGTCTGTTGGAATCGCAAACGGTGGCTTATAAGAGAAGTTCAAAAAGTTCTGGAAATCGAAGGGGCGTTCTGTATCCCAGTCGGCGGTTAACTGGACATTCTCCCCAATCTTTCCGGTAATGTTGATGGAAAGGTTTTGGTCAAATGTTGGGTCGACGCGACGTTGTTGGTCTGGAGGGAGTTGCGGATCCGCTGTGGTTTGAATGGAGGCACCAATATTCATATAGGCAGCCCCATTTACGCGAAGGCTTACTTCATCCGAGCCAAAGATGCGGGAAAAGGCCGATTTGGTTCCGCCTGGTATGGTCACTGTGAAATTAAGTAGCCCAGAATTTCGGACAGCTTGTGCTTTGGATTCCTCAAGGAGACGGTACCAATACGCCTGACG
Source organism: Bacteroidetes bacterium UBA1860 (assembly GCA_002338335.1). Classification (GTDB taxonomy): domain Bacteria; phylum Bacteroidota; class Rhodothermia; order Balneolales; family Balneolaceae; genus UBA8296. Next base: position 17,045 of record DDIC01000020.1, on the reverse strand, counting down.
ATCTTCATCCAGTTTAACCTTGCGGAACGACTCAAGATCCAAGACAGACGGCACACCATAGCTTTGGGGGCCAAACGGACGATCAATTCGGTACCGTTTTTCTTTGAGGTAAGTCACCCGAGGAGCGAGCAGCGACGCGCTGGGTTGCATCCAAAGCGGATATCGACGCTGTTGTGGGCTCCAGACACCAGAAGGTGCGGGGTAGGAAGGAAACCATTCAATCAATGTGGTGTCCAACACAAAAGGGACTATTGAGTCGGCTTGAAGGCTGTCAGGCCGAAGAGAATCGGGAGCAAAGGGCGGAATGCTGACTGAATCCAGCTCGCTAGATGAAAGCACTTCAGCAGAGTCTGCCACCTGGGCCAACACCCTTCCTGGAGAGCATACCCCTAGACAAAACAACCCCACGACAAGCCAAACGTTAGCTTGAACGCCATGGATGGGCACAAGACCATTCAAACGATACCGCAAATAAAAAGTGATTACTTGAGAGTGGGTAGCGTTGGGGCTATAGGCTGATCTCCTTTGTCTTGGTTCAGATTGTGTATATTTACAAACGGCGAAATGGCCATAAAATTGGCCAAATAGAATAATACGGCATTATGTGGACCGGTCAAAGATACCCATTTTTCAAATCCCTTCTGAATCGCCACGCGGGGCCGTTTTTGATCTGCTTTTCATCCATCATGTTCATTCTGCTGATGCAGTTCCTCATTCTGCATGCTGACAAGCTTATCGGAAAGGGAATTCCTGCAATAGTGATTTTGGAACTCATCGTGACAAATCTGGCCTACATGGTCGTTATGGCGGTACCAATGGCTGTGTTGGTCGCCACTGTGATGGCTTTTGGGGGGCTAAGCGAGCGTAATGAGTGGACTGCCCTACAGGCTGCAGGTGTTCATCCACTGCGGGTCATGGCGCCCATGATCTTGGTGAGTCTAGGCCTTGCGGTCTCTGTGACTTGGTTCTCCCACGCGGTCCTCCCTCAAGCGAATCAAAAGGCGCGTGCTCTATTTATTGATATTCGTAGCAAGAAACCTGGCTTTGAGCTCCAAGAGGGTGCATTTTATGAAGGAATTGAGGGATACACGTTCTTAGTGAATCGCATCGATGCGTCCACAGACTCCCTATACGATATCACATTGATTCAACGGGAAGGCCAAGGGCGTCAACGAGCCACAATACGTGCTGAACGTGGGTATTTGTCCACCTCAGGTGGGGCGGTGATAACCCTGTCGCTGCGTGAAGGTGCTGTGATTCGGCAGCTTCCTACCATGACTCGATCAGACTCACGCTTAGAATCGTCCTCCTTCGAGCAATACACCGTTCATTTCGACCTATCATCCCTAGCATTTTCACGATCACAGCCAGATGCTCGCGCGCTCAACGATCGAACCATGTCTGCAAGCCAAATGCAAGCCGAAATAGACACGCTACAACAGGCGACAGCGCGGGACTGGGAAAAATTTCAAGCTCAGTCAAATGCTGTGTTTCGTGCGACGGCACTGAATGTTTGGTCCAATTGGTCTAGAGAAAGGGCTCTAATTGATACTCTTGGACCTGTTAAAACTCAATTTGTTGCACTGGATCGATTTGATTCTCCTGAGTCTCAAAACAGGGCGCTCAACATGGTGAAATCAAATTTGGATGAATACCGTAATCACGCCATGGCCTTAGCCTCCAATCAGAGAGCAACCCAGGCAGATATGGCTTCCTACACCGTAGAAATCTTCAAGAAAACTTCCATTCCCTTTGCCTGTGTTGTGTTTGCTCTCCTAGGCGCTCCTCTTGGGGTTTTGGTTCGACGGGGGAATATTGGGATTGCTGGGGTCTTAAGCGCATTAGCCTTAACCTTTTACTTCGTCATGGTCATCCAAGGAGAAAAATTTGCAGATCGATTAGTCTTGTCACCTTTTTGGGGCATGTGGGCACCAAACGTCTTGTATGGGGTGCTAGCATGGCTTGCCTTAACCCTTGTGATACGAACTGACATTCGACCTCAGTGGCCTTGGAAACGACACAAGACGCACACAAATCTGCCTCAGGAGGATGCGTAAACGAAGGATGAATAGACCCTCAACTTGGATATGGTGGCGGACGGTTTTCTGGAGATTGTCCACCTTTATGATCGGGGTAACCCTTGCTTTGGTCTTCATTTTTGTACTGGTTGATTTCTCAGAGAACAGCGATAATTTTGCCGATCGAGGCGCTTCACGTGAAGAAGTGATTTGGCACTATTATGCACCTTTTGTTCCAGAAATGGTGCGACTCATCTCCCCTGTTGCGCTGTTCATTACCGTGCTTTTCCATGTTGGACGCATGACTGAACGTCTTGAGTTTGGGGTTCTAAAAGCCAGTGGGGCAAAGATGTGGCCTATCTTTGCACCCTTTTTTGGGTTTGGTCTCCTTGTCGCTCTTGGCATTAGTTGGTTAGATTCGGAGCAACTCCCTCAAGCCAATCAACTACGTCATGAATTTGAGCAAGAGTTCCTCGGCGGGCGT
>DDIC01000020.1:10807-14228 GCA_002338335.1 Bacteroidetes bacterium UBA1860 | reverse complement strand
TCTGAACGCCTTGAGAGGGGAAGTGTCTTTCGCCAGCTACCCAATCAGGATATTTTGTCCATCCAGTACTACGACATTCACGGGAACTATGGGTATCAGGCACAGATTGTATCAATGGATTCGTCCTCGATTCAGTCATGGAGTCAGGCCAACAAAATCTCATGGATCGATTCCACTCAGCAATGGCGGTTCTCCTCTTTTGAAAAAGTCGATTTGACAGAGGGTGCTTTTCGCCGAACCGTTCAAGATCAAGTGGATACCACCTTTTTTGTAACACCAGAGGATTTATCAAGGCAAACCAGCGACATTTACCGCCTCTCCTATCGCGATGGCTGGTCGTATGTCGAGTCACTTGACCGATTAGGCATAGGGCATATTAAACTCCCTATTGTCCAATACTTTGGGCGGTTATTCTATCCTGTTTCCATGCTTATTGTGACACTGCTTGGGTTTGGATTGGCCGGGGGAAGGCGAGGTCTTGGACGTGGCTTGCTCATCGCGCTCGGGCTACTGATAAGTTTCTCCTATCTCACCATTATGAAATTAGCGGAACCTTTTGGTGCAGCTGGGCTTTTAACGCCCTGGCTAGCTGCGGCTTTACCTCATCTCGTGTTCCTTATCGGCGCACTAGGGTTGGTCCGCTCAGTGCCCCGCTAATCAAGCCTCTGGAAGCGGACCCCGATAATGCAGCGGAGCCTCGACCTTCTCTTTGGCCTGGATTTCGCCGTGTTCCGCCTCAAAACGATGGACGTTCTCTTGCAATGCATGTGCCAATCGCTTCGCATGGTCTGGGGTCAAGATCATCCGTTTGACAACTTTGGCTTTGGGCACGCCTGGCAACAAACTCAAAAAGTCGAGTACAAACTCTGAGGATGAATGGGTAATCATCACTAAGTTGGAATAGCTACCTTGGGCTTCTTGCTCTGAGAGTTCGATATCAATGTTCTTTTTGCCTGGTGTTTGGGATTTTGGGTCTTCAGCCATAAAACTGGACTTGAGGTTTTTGATCAATCTTGAGTGGTCAAAGTAAGGAATTCTGTGTATCCTGACAGTGTGGACAACATGATCATCCAACACTCTACTTACATACGTTTATGTTTTTAGCACAAAGCGCCCCAACAGATGTGGATTGCGGTCGTAATCTTGATTTGTTAATCCAAGCTCTACCAAGAATAGAGGATGCTGATGAGAGGCAACGTATAGCCAATCGAGCTGTGGGGTTGATTCGCCAGAGTCATCCAAGCTGGAGTGCATTCAAAGGGGAAGCAGATTTGGCTTGGGATCTATTTCTTACCATTGCAGCATTTGATCCAAAAGACCACGGGATTCAAAAGCCCGATAATACTGCTCCAAAACAAGGTTCAAAACCTTCAAAGTAGCGTCTAGTAGTTCCTATTGTATTTTCAATTTAAATTGAAAATAGCTGTTTTTGTGCGTATTTTACGTTTTTAGCAGGATAATAGCGTCCGTTTTGATGTCTGCACCGCTCGAACATATACACATGCGTAAGACTACCACATCTCACAATAGTTTAGAGAAATCTTCGGCTTTTGAGTATGCTCAAACCCATAGGGCTCCCTCATCTCCAGAGTGGACAGTGTTCACAGTAGATTGGGATGTAGAGTCTCTTCTAAAGCAACTACAGATTCGCTCGGCTGGTCAATCTAATGCTCGCTTTGTTTGGAAAGCTCCCGACAGCAATACGTCCAAAGGTGAAGAGTTTGTAGCCCTTGGAAGATATCAAGCGCTCAAAGCCACAGGAGAGCGTCGGTTTCACGACTTAGCACAAGCCGAACGGTCTCTTCTTGGAAAGACACATTTTATAGACCTAAGAAGCAATCGTCAGCCGTCCGTTCCTTTTATTGTAGGGGGGGCTGCCTTTCATCAGTTTAATATTGATCCTACTTGGAGTGCATTTGGATCCTCACAATTTATCCTCCCCCGACTTCTTGTGGGGACTGACTCTAATGGGCAAGGTTACCTCCGATTTATCCTGCCATCAGAAGAAGCTACAACATGGCTTGGACACGGGCAATCAACGCACAGCTCACATTCACATGTGTTTTTGCTAGAAAAGCTTGAGGATGTTCTCAAAAGTGAGGGTGTGGATACCAATAAAAGCTCCACTCTACCCTACTTCCATTTGGATCCGGTTTCGCTTGCACATCGTTTGCAAACCGCAGCATCGCAACACAAAAAAGCGTGGATTGCTCGCTTTCAACGCGCTATCGAAGTGATACAACAGAATCCCATCGCAAAAGTTGTACTGGCTCGACAAGCCGCTGTGCATGGTGTTACAATGGAACAAAGAGCCAACTTGCAAGAGTCTTTAAAACAACGGTATCAAAACTGCATCCATTTTTGTGTTGAACCCACATCAGCAGCTGGTTTTTTTGGGGCCACACCTGAGAGATTATTACGTCTTCAAGGTCGTCATTTACGCATAGATGCACTTGCTGGGTCTCGAAGTCGAGGTACAACTACCCATGAAGACCAGACATTAGCCCACGACCTCCTTCATGCTGAAAAAGATGCCATGGAGCATGATATTGTCAAGCGCCAAATTTTAGAAGTGTTGGAACCGATTAGCAAACAGTTACGCTATCCATCAGCACCGCTATTAAAAACACTCCCCAATGTGCAACACCTTCACACACCGATTGAAGCCGAATTAGAACACTCTCCCTCGGTTTTTGAATTAATCGAACAACTTCATCCTACCCCAGCGGTAGGGGGATATCCAAAACATGATGCCCTTGGTGTAATCGAACAGATTGAGCCACAAAACAGGGGGTGGTATGCGGGAATCGTAGGCTGGGTGTCGGAACAAGGGGATGCAGACATGGCAGTGTCTATCAGAAGTGCGTCTCATATGAAGGATGCACTCACGCTCTATGCGGGTTGTGGCTTGGTAGAGGGGTCTATTCCAGAGCAAGAGTGGGAAGAGACGTACGTGAAGCTGGCCCCTTTCTTTGAGGCTGCACAAGATGTCGCTCACGCCTAACAAATCCATTTTGAAACACGTAGAGCCAGAAACCCAGGCATGGGCTGATGCTCAATTTGACTGGTGTCGTGGCTTTGCAGCTTCGTTTACACGCGTAGGATTGACCCATGTGGTGGTCAGTCCTGGATCACGCTCAACCCCCATGGTTCTTGCCTTGGAAAAAACTCCCGGACTTCATACCACAGTGGTTCTCGACGAGCGGAGTGCTGCTTTCATGGCTCTTGGGCTCTCCAAAACCGGCACTCCTGCTGCTTTTTTGTGTACAAGCGGCACTGCCACCACCCATGCATATGCCCCGATGTGGGAAGCCAAAGAATCACGGGTTCCCATGATCGTGCTCACGGCAGATCGCCCACCCAGACTCAGAGGGAAAGGAGCGTCTCAAACCATTGATCAAGTGGGGATGTTTGGCTCGGC
>DDIC01000020.1:0-10509 GCA_002338335.1 Bacteroidetes bacterium UBA1860 | reverse complement strand
TGTTTGGCTCGGCTGCAGTGGCTGCTTTTGATATTTCAGAGCCTTTGGGGCTTGATAAGGGTTTTGAGACTGGGCGTGAAGCCATAAAAAAATCGATGGAGCAACAAGGCCCCGTGCATGTCAATATAGGGTTTGATAAACCGTTTGAACCCACCTCGTGGAACTCAAATGCTCATGATTTCGTCGACTCAAGTGAGCTATCTATTGGGCCATCAATCCAAGCCAATGTGTTAAGTCACGATGGGCCTTCTCAAGGATTCCAAGCAGATGAGGTAACGTCATTCACAAGTTTTGCTGGAGAGCGCCCTGTTCTGGTTTTGGGTCCTACGCAAGGATTTCATGAAGATGAACTGTTGTCCCAAGCTTTGAGCTTGCTGGCAAGTCAAATACCCACCCTGTGCGAAACAGGGGCGCGAATGGTGGCTTCTGTGAATCCTAGCAAGGTGTTGTATGGTTGCTCTGAGAAACCACCACAAGCGACTCCGAGCTCTATCCTTTGGTTTGATCGAGCTCCTTACTCTCCCGCTCTGTTATCGTGGATGGAATGGTGTCAAGCGCAGGGGGTTCATATGATCCAATGTTCCTGGAACGGGGAAATCTGTGAACCTTTTGGTTTTGACACGTCCGCTATAAAAGGAATCTCATTTGCGACACTCACCTCATGGATACTTGGCCACGAAGAGGAGCAGGATAAGACCATGCACCCCTCGTTGCACACTTGGCTTGAGACCCTCTCCACAGACTGGTATCACCAATGGGAAGCTGAGAATCATACCGTGACATCTTTACTAAATCAACGTGTCGAATCGCACGCTCTCGAGGCTGATGCTTCTGGGTCGACCATGGATTCTGAGGCCATTCACCAAGTGTTACAAGCCGTACCTCACGATATTCCTGTGATGGTAGGTAATTCTATGGTTCCAAGAGATATTACCGCAATGCAACCCGCGACAAAACATCCATGGATCATCGCTCAACGGGGAGTCGCAGGGATTGATGGCAATCTCTCAACAGCCATGGGGTTAAGTTTAGCATTTCAAAAGCCCCTTGTCTGTATGGTTGGAGATCTAACGATGCTCCACGACATGACGGCCCTGCTTTCTGCGCGCATCTGTTCTTATCCCCTCGTGATTGTAGTGATCAACAATGGAGGTGGAAAGATTTTTGATACCTTACCTATAGCACAACAAGACTCAGATGTGCTCAAAACCTATTTTACCACACCACAATCGGTCAATCTTGAGACATTCGCTCACGCGTTTGATGCAGTAGAGTACGTTGGCATTCAAGAAAGAAGAGAGCTTGCGTCACTGCCCACTACATTGAATCGTCTTTTGACCACCACTAAAGATGAAGCAACTGTGGGAGGAGTCACTGTGGTTGACATTCAAACCGATGGAACACGATTCTCATGAGTACAAAACACCGCATGAAACCTTCTGAGGCTGGCAAACCCATTCATTGGGCTACTCAGGGATCCTTTGAAGATATTACCTACGCCAAAGCCGAAGGTGTGGCTAGAATTGCCTTTAACCGCCCTGAAGTGTTAAACGCATTTCGACCCAAAACCGTCCACGAGCTTGAACAAGCACTCATAGATGCGCGGGATGATTCCTCCATTGGGGTCGTGTTGCTAACAGGAGAAGGACCCAGCACCAAAGGGGCCTGGTCATTTTGCACAGGTGGAGATCAGACGGTGCGTGGAGAGCATGGGTACGAAGGAGAAGATGGTGTACATCGACTCAACATTTTGGACGTGCAACGTCATATTCGATTCATGCCCAAAGTTGTGATCGCTGTGGTGCCGGGATGGGCAGCCGGTGGAGGGCACAGCCTCCATGTGGTATGCGATTTAACCTTAGCTAGCCAGGAACATGCCCGGTTTAAGCAGACAGATGCAGATGTCGCAAGTTTCGATGGAGGTTATGGATCGGCGTTGCTTGCTCGCCAAGTAGGACAAAAGCGTGCTCGTGAGATCTTCTTCTTGGGGCGCACCTATTCAGCCGATGAGGCTGTTGAAATGGGCATGGTGAACGCTTCTATTCCCCATGATGAGCTGGAGCAAAACGCCGTTGAATGGGCTCGCGAAATCCTCTCGAAGAGTCCAACATCGATCCGAATGCTCAAGTTTGCCTTTAATGCCGTGGATGATGGAATGGTGGGGCAGCAAGTATTCTCCGGCGAGGCAACACGTCTTGCCTATACTCAAGATGAGGCGGTTGAAGGGCGAGATGCCTTTAAGGAGAAGCGAAAGCCCGATTACCGTCGCTTCTCTTGGAGGCCGTTGTAGGTGGAGGTGGGTACCCTACTTCACAAACAACATCTCACGATATACGGGCAGTGGCCATAGCTCGTCACTGACATACCGCTCGAGAAAATCCACCGCGTCACGCACAGCATTCATCGCAGGAATTACATCGGTTTGCATGTATTTCGCAGTCTTGAGGACATTGCTGTGAGGTACTTTTTCCTGGGCTTTGCGTAGTCCATCTAGCGCCTCGCCAAGAGCATTCACTCCATTATTGACCGTTTTGAGCATATCTAATGTACCTGTTGGCTCCAATCCATGCTCTTTAACCTCTTCCGCAGCTTGGGCTAAATTTCGTAGGTACCGTGTCGCTGCTGGATAAACCATCGTTTTTGCTATGGATTCTGTGGTGTCGACTTCAATGGTAATGGTGGTGTTGTATTGCTCAGCCAGAATCTCCAAGCGGGAATCTAACTCTCTCTTATTCAATACCTTGTAGGTACTAAATAGCTTAGAGTTCTTCTTGTCGGCCAACACAGGGAGTGCATCTGCTGTGGTCTTCATATTGAGAAGACCTCGCTTCTCTGCCTCCACTTGCCATTCATCTGAATAGCCATCGCCGTTAAATATGATGCTCTCGATTTCTTTGAGAGTCTTCCTTAGAATCTTTCCGAGAGCAGTCTCAAGCTTCGATTTTTTGAGTTCTTTTTCTAGCCTCTCACTCAACACAACAATCCCTTCAGCAACTGCTGTGTTTAGAACCACGATCGGGAAGCTCACTGATTGACTAGATCCTACTGCTCGGAATTCAAACTTATTACCTGTAAACGCGAAAGGCGATGTACGATTACGGTCCCCAGCATGCTTTGGTAGCGTTGGTAGAACGGGCGTACCCAATCCTAACAAGCCGCTCTTCATTGAGTCTTTGAGTCCCCCATTGAGTAACTGATGCACCACATCTTCGAGCTGCTCTCCAATGTAGGCTGAGATGATCGCCGGTGGAGCTTCGTTTGCGCCCAAGCGGTGATCGTTTGCTGCCGTGGCTATCGATGCTCGCAACAAGTCTTGATGATGATACACACCATGCAAGACTGCTGTAAAGAAGAACAAAAATTGTAGGTTCTGATGCGGGGTCTCCCCAGGCTCCAGCAGATTTACCCCACCTTCCGTTGAGATGGACCAGTTGGTATGTTTTCCACTACCGTTGAGTCCATCAAACGGTTTTTCGTGAAGCACACACTCAAGGCCATATTTTTTGGCTACGCGACGCAGCGTAATCATCATGAGCTGTTGATGGTCAGCTGCCACATTACACTGCTCAAAAATGGGGGCAATCTCGTACTGAGACGGGGCCACTTCATTGTGACGTGTTTTCACCGGGATCCCCAATTTGTAGAGCTCACGCTCTGCGTCCAACATGAAGCTCAAGACTCGGTCAGGGATAGACCCGAAATAATGGTCATCTAGCTCCTGCCCTCGTGGAGGTTTGGCCCCAACAAGGGTTCTGCCAGAGGTCATCAAATCGGGGCGGCGGTAGAAAAACTCCTGGTCGATCAAGAAATATTCTTGCTCACACCCAACCGTAGATGTGACACGTACAGCTTCCACGCCAAATAACTTGAGCGCCCGTTTGGCCGATTTATTCAAGGCTTCGACAGAGCGTAGCAATGGTGTTTTGTGATCCAACGCTTCCCCCTTCCACGAGGCGAAGGCTGTTGGGATGCATAAGTAGGACCCATTAGGATTCTCAATAATGAAGACAGGTGATGTAGGGTCCCATGCGGTATACCCTCTTGCCTCAAAAGTTGCTCTAAGACCGCCACTTGGAAACGAGGACGCGTCAGGCTCTCCTTGAATGAGATCCTTCCCTGAAAATTCCGAAATCGCGCCTCCTCCTTGGTTCGGCGTAATAAACGAGTCATGTTTCTCTGCTGTGGACCCAGTCAAGGGTTGAAACCAGTGTGTAAAGTGAGTGGCCCCTTTCTCAGTGGCCCAATCTTTCATGGCAATGGCAGCCGCATCCGCCACCTCTGCATCTAGCTTTTCACCCTCCTGAACAGTTTTCTGTAGCTTTTTCCATGTGCTTTTTGGCATGCGAGCCTTCAGTGTGTCAAGCGTAAGGGTATTTTGACCAAAAATATCGGTGATTGACATTGCTTGGTCGACCATCCCTTGACTTGGAACAGTTGATTTTGCGGCGGCGAGGGTATCGTAACGACGAGCAGCAGGAGCCATGGAAACAGAGTTTTATAAGTGAGTGGGTAACAATTAGGTACAAAAGTAAAGTGTTTTGAGACTTTCAACAATTTATATTAATTCAATTAGCGTTATACACAGTTAATTATTTAGTTTTATAATTCTTATAGTTTATTTATTTAGGTATTACACCATTATTGGTGAAGAATGACCTAAACGATTATGCCGAATCAATTAAGAACCTGATTTTCTTCGTAATCATCGTTTGTGGATAACTTCCGTATTTTTGACCATGTCCATGAATGATTCCTCATCCCTAGCATCTTGGGTCCAAGCCGCTCGCCCTCAAACCTTACCCGCTGCATGGACTCCAGTGTGTATTGGCAGTGCTATTGCGTTCAATGAAGGTGGGTTTTCTTGGCTCGTGTTTGGGTTCGCTGTCTTGAGTGCAAGTCTCATTCAAATAGGCACCAATTTTGCCAACGATTATTTTGATGCCAAAACAGGGGCAGATGCCGATCGTATCGGCTTTGAACGACCCACAACTTCGGGAGCGATCTCCTCAACGCAAATGGCGTGGGCAACAGCCATCGCGATGATTCTAGCGTTTGCTTCGGGTCTTGGCCTGGTTTGGATTGCAGGAACACCCATTTTATGGATTGGTCTCGCCTCACTGTTTTTTGGCATTATTTACACAGGCGGGCCTTTTCCATTAGCCTATAATGGGCTTGGAGATCTTTTTGTATGGCTCTTTTTTGGGGTGATTGCTGTGATGGGAACGACCTATGCTCATCTGCAAATTTGGTCAGAGACCGCCTTTTGGCTGGGATCTTCTACAGGCGCATTATGCATTAATATATTGGTTGCCAATAACCTACGCGATATTCATACGGACCGTAAAGCACACAAGCGCACCTTAGGTGTGTTGCTAGGTGAGCGATTTCTAAAAGCTGAATATACGTTCATGATTGGCTTGGCCCTCGCTGTGCATGCATGGCTCTTTGTAGCCAGTGGCTTTGAAGCATGGTGGACGCTAATGATTCTGGGTGTACTCCCTTTCACGGTGAGACCTCTTCACCAGATTTGGACACACCAAGACAAGGCTCTGCTGAATGGAACGCTTAAACAATCTGCACTCGTCTTGATGATATACGGGCTTGTTGTCAGCCTTTCCCTGTACGCCACAACTATACTTTGACTGTAATTTCATCTGAATCTACCCGTGCAATGACATCCCCTTCTATTACAGTGTGGAGACTTTGCTTGCCCTACAAACAATGGCATAAGACGGCAAAAATCTCTACTTCATCGAGAGACCTGCTTCTACTCACTGCCACGCTGGAAGAGCGCTCATGGGTGGCTGAATTTGCTCCTTTACCACCTTTTTCAGAAGAGTCGATTGAAGATGTAATGGCACAATTACCCGAGGTAGCACAATGGATTGAGACATGGATTCACTTTGATGTACCCCAAAAAGCGGAAGCATCGATCCCATTATCGTGGGCAAAAAGCATCCAATGGGGAATCTCTGGGATGATTAGCTCAAACACTCTGGCTAACGCACAGAAAAAGGGAGGCATCCAACATCTAGATGTACACACACTCCTGCCCCCTGGAGATGAAGCCCATGCGCTCGCAGGTGAATGCGCGGAAAAAACCGCGTTCAAAGTGAAAGTTCATCCAGACTCATGGGAGCCTTTACTCGATACCCTAAGAGCGCACCATCAGCAACATCCGGACTCACGATGGGTGTTGGATGTGAATGAAAAAGGCTCACTAGAATGGCTTTATGAAGTGGACACATGGTGCAAAAAACACCAATTTGATGCACTTCAATACATGGAGGATCCAATGGTGGTGCGCACCCCACAAGAAGCTCGCACCCTTATAGAGCAAAGCCCGATAAAGCTTGGGTTTGATGAGTTCCTGCAACCACGCAGGCGGCAGGAGAACTATGGACTCAACGAAGGTCTTGAGAGTTTAAAGGGGGCTATCTGTGTGCTGAAGCCCGCTCTACATGGTACGAGACATGAGTCCATCACCCTGATTGAACAGGCTCAAAAAGTAGGCGTTCCTGTGGTGATCTCAACCTTAATGGAATCATCGATAGGTCGTGCATTAGCGACTGATTTGGCTCTATCACATGGTAGCCCTACGTATACGCACGGCCTCGATACAGGTCACCTTTTTGAGATAGATCTTGAGCCATTCGGAAGGAAATTAAATGCAACCTTGGAGAAGCTTCCCGTCAAGCCTGTGGTCTGCTACTCCAAAACCACGTTAACCTAGGGAGTGTTATGAGTGAGCGCATCCCATTCTCTTGGCCTATGCATCTGGATGCATATTCCAAAGATGCCCCCTTTCTGGCATGGGTGGACTCTGGCGTGATTCACACGTATTCCTATGCTGAACTTTTAAAAAACTCTTCATCGCTTGCTCTCAAGGCACACTCAAGACCTCCTGCAGAGCCAATCTCTTTACCATTAACAGATCGAACTCCAAAGAAGGCCATTCTCGCTAGTTCGTACCTATTGGCAGGAGTCCCCTTCTCGATATCTAAGGCTACAGAGGCAGGAAAGAATCTATCGGGGTCTCACTCAGGTGGCCGTTCACCTTTGGACCCCGTGATGATTACCTTGGAAACCTCTGGTACCACGGGGAAACCAAAAACGGTGGAGATCGTGGCAAGTCAGATAGATCATGCGGTTCGCAACCTTCCCACACCTTTTCATACCGCAGCCGGAGAGTATTGGGGCCATGCTCTCCCTTTGCATCATGTAGGTGGAGTGTCGATTCTTGGTAGAGCGCTCTCTACAGGAGGAGGCGTTGCCTTTGCCAAAGACACCTCCGTCGAGGCCATCCAAGAGCTCCTGACGTATGTTCCACTCAAAGGGATCTCGCTTGTGGCGACACAGCTTCAACGACTTTTGAAACATTCAGACAGTATTGAGCGACTTTCTACCCAGGACGCAATCTTGTTGGGAGGTGGCCCCCTTCCACTCGAAGTCGCCGAACAGGCACTTGCTCATGAGTTACCGATTTACCAGAGCTATGGAATGACCGAAACCTTTGCGATGATTGCTGCCCATCGTCTTTCTGACACGCCTGCCGAGCCACAATGCATTGGTAAGCCCTTTGGGGATACAGAGATTATGCTTCAAAATGGAACCCTGCATCTTCGAGGTACACAGATTGGGGGTACATCTTCGGAAGCTGCTTCATCGGGGCAACCATCATCAGACTCATGGTTTGACACAGGTGATCTCGGCAGAATGGATCAACAGGGGCGTTGGATCATCGAGGCACGGCGTGATGACCTCATTTTATCAGGTGGAAACAACATCTCCCCACTACGACTAGAGCAAGCCATTGCGCAACATCAAACTATCGAAGCTGTTATTGTGCTTGGGGTTGACGACACAGAGTGGGGGCAACGAGTGGTAGCTATCGTGGAGCCAAATCCTACTACGGACGAGTCGACCCTTCAGGCTGCTCTTCACCCAGTTGCTCTGGACACGTGGATAAAAAAACAGAAAAACATACACTCTTATGAACGTCCAAAAGAGTGGATTATCTTACCAGAAGGCAAAACGATTCCCCGCACAGCAATAGGTAAACTAGCCCGAAAAGAAGCCAGAGCGCTGCTAGGAGATCGCTAGAGACTCTCGAAATCTGTCAGCAAACCAATGGCTTATGCTGGATAGACTGATTTTTTGGCGGCGAGCAGGGTGTTTTTCATCAGCATGGCCACTGTCATAGGTCCTACCCCACCAGGGACCGGGGTAATCCAACTCGCTTTTTCGGCGACACTCTCTTGATCAACATCCCCCGCAAGATGATACCCTTTTTCGGTCGACTCGTCGGCGACACGAGTCATCCCAACGTCAATGACCACAACCCCCTCTTTGACCATCTCGCCACGAATCAATCCTGGAACACCCGCAGCAACCACAAGAATGTCCGCGGATATCGTGTATTTGGTCAAATCTTGCGTGTATTTGTGACAAATCGTTGTGGTCGCTTTACCCGAATCATTTTCTCGCGAAAACATAATGGCGGCTGGGGAGCCCACAATGTTACTTGCTCCTACCACCACAGCATGCTTCCCTTTCACAGGAATGCTATAATGGCGCAAGAGTTCAAAAATACCTGCAGGAGTACATGAGCGAAACGTGGGTTGTCCAATGGCTAATCGACCCACATTCATCGGATGAAATCCATCCACGTCTTTGCGATGATCAATCGTTTCGATCACGTCCAAAGCCGAGAGATGACTCGGCAATGGCAGCTGCACCAAGATTCCATCCACATCATCGTCCTCATTCAGACGTCGGATTTCGTCTTTTAGCTCTTGGGCCGATACTGTGTCTTGAAGCCTTGTGGTATGTGTGCCAATTCCTACATCCTCACAAGCGCGCGTCTTGGCGCCGATGTACACCGTTGAGGCAGGATCTGAGCCAACCTGGACCACTTCCAAAAAAGGTCTACGCTGGCCCGCTTCGACCATCGCTTGGACATCTTCACGCACTTCTGCTCGGATGATCTCTGAAACCTTGCGTCCGTCAATGAGTTTTGCTTGAGAGGCCATGGCCGATGATTTTAGATTTGGAGTGGTGAGTCGCCAATGCCACCCTTGGCAATGGTTACAAAATGATCAATCAACAATGTTGCCCAAGTCACATCCTTTAACTCGAAGGAGCCAGTTGTTCTTTTAACAGCCCATACACCTCTTGAGCTGTAGAAGCTCGTAAAATTTCCTGGCGAAGTACCTCTTTGTTCATCAGTTTGGACACCTGACTCAACAATTTAATATGATTTGCACTCTCTTGCTTGGGCCCGACAAGTAAAAACACCAGCTGAACCTGCTCCTTATTGTCTCCATCATAATCGAGTGGCTCCGCAAGCACGCCAAATACACCCATGTGTTGTGATACTTCGTGGGTTTTGCCATGGGGCAGTGCAAACCCAAAGCCCACCGCTGTACTCATCACATTTTCGCGCGCCCAAACCGCTTCAGATGCTGCGTCAAACTGGGCCTCGGATGTGCATTGAGGCTTCAAAGCCTCGAGTAGTTGCTCAAATAGCTCTTTTTTGGAGCTCACCTTGGGGTGCATCACAATGAAGTCTGGCGAAAGAAGATCAAGTAGGCTCATAGCATCACAATAGTACGACAGACGCTACGCTTGTCCAAATCTCAGAGCCCAGATCAAGTCACATTTTTGTATACTTAACCATCATTTAAAACGCTTTTTTTGTGAGTCTGTTTGAGAGCACTTTGGGCCATTCTTCGTAAAGACATTCAACAGGAAGCCCGTTCTGCGGCCATCCTTCCTACGGTTCTTGCCTTCACGGCAACGAGTTTGTTGCTCATCTTGTATACACTGCGTGCACAGAACCTAGACCCCACCCCACAAAGTGGTCTCTTATGGATTGTGCTCCTATTTGCCAGTCTCACAGCAAGTCAACGGCTCTTTCTCCACGAACGCGATCAACAAACCCTTCCATTGTTACTCCTGAATGGACACCCATTGGCGATTTATGGGGGCAAGTTTTTGTTTAATGTGGCGGTTCTGGGCAGTTTAATCACCTTGTTTAGTCTATTGTATGTCTTGCTGATCAACTCAGCAATCGCTCATTGGGGTGCCTTTGTGATTCTCATTGTTGCTGGGGCCCTTGGCTTAGCTGGAGTCACAACCATAACCTCAGCGATGATGGCTCAATCCGATAAACGGGGGGCGTTGTTTTCAGTGATTTCCATTCCCCTGTTGGTTCCTCTCATTATGATTCTTTCGCGGGTGACAACCGCGGTATTTTCGTCTGGCACTTTGGCATCTTCGTGGAATGATGTTGCCGCTCTTGTTGGATTTTGTGGAGTTAATATCACGCTGGGCATCATGTTTTTTGAGTCCTTGTTTAAAGAAACCTCGATATAATGGAGATGTTTGATTCTTCCACCCAATCCCATTCTCCCCTTGATCATCCTCACCTTGTGGGGCAGTCGACCCTGCGTGAACAGTGTCGGTCAATCCCGGCGTCTGGACGTCTTGGCCATGCGTACCTATTTG
>DDIC01000006.1 GCA_002338335.1 Bacteroidetes bacterium UBA1860 | reverse complement strand
GGGACAGCCAACTCGAGTTCGGTCGAGCCGATAGCCAACGAGACACGTATCGAGGATCCAGCCAATCCCGCCAAGCGAGTCAATGCAACCAATCGAGCCAATGAAGCTGAAGCATACGCATACCAACAGGGATGGCTCAACGAGTCCAATACCATCCAAATGGTGAATCGATCTCAATCACCAAACCGTGTGATTCCTTGGCAATCAACATGGAGTCTGGCACCTGCAGCGGCATCCTTTGCCACTCCAGATGTTCACCCATCAGGCTCTCCACTTTTTGATTCTCTTTACCAAGAGAGTTACAAAAAACTTCGACGTGTACAATCCACGTCTTTGACACCAAGCATGAACAACTCCATTCAGCTCGTTGGAACACAAAGGCCCTGAGGCTCTTTGCAGGCCTATGTAAGGAGGTTATTCACATTTTCTAACATGGAATGTGGAAAGGTTCTTCTTTGACCTAGCATGACCCGGCAGTATATTTCAGCCAAATCATGTAACACGAAGTACGACCAAACTCTATGGCCAAAATTATTGCACTTGCAAACCAAAAAGGGGGTGTCGGAAAGACCACCTCAAGCATTAACTTAGCGGCCTCTTTAGCTGCCATTGAGTACTCTACACTTCTCATTGATTTTGACCCACAAAGCAACTCTACAAGCGGCATAGGAATTGAGCCTCGAACGGTAGATCATTCTATTTATGAAGTCCTGGTTGGAGGGATTGAAGCATCGACTGCGATTCGTGAAACAGAGATTCCATTTCTAGATGTCATTCCCGCCAACATCAATCTGGTGGGAGCCGAAATCGAAATGGTCGATCGATCCGATCGTGAACATATTCTCTCCAAGGCCGTGGCCTCGGTTCAGCACCAGTACGATTTCATCATCATTGATTGCCCACCTTCCTTGGGGCTTTTGACGATTAATGCGCTCACATGCGCAGACTCCGTGATGATTCCTGTTCAGTGTGAATATTTTGCGTTAGAGGGTCTTGGGCAGTTACTCAATACCATCAAAATTGTGCGTCAGCACCTCAATGAGAGACTCGAAATTGAAGGTGTGGTCTTGACGATGTTTGACAACCGAACCCGTCTCTCCTCACAGGTGGCGGAAGAGGTGAAAAAGTATTTTGATGATCGAGTGTTTGATGCCATTATCGTACGTAACGTACGCCTTGCCGAAGCGCCAAGTTTTGGGAAACCAGCGTTGCTCTATGATGCCACCTCAACGGGTGCTCAAGCGTATCTTGCGCTCGCAAATGAATTAATAGACCGCAACAAAAAGTGGTTCAAGAAGCATAAAAAGACTCAACGAGTCGCAACAGAAGCGTAATGGCGAAGAAAGCATTAGGACGAGGATTAGGGGCCTTCTTCCCAGATTATGAGGATGAAAAGAAGGGGTCAAAGAGCAAAAAGGCTGAGAAGCTGACCTCAGATCATCATAGCTCCAAATCAGCTGACGCCAAAACAGCCAAGTCCACAAGTTCACTCAAAACCAAAACAGCGATTCCCATTGAGCCTGTTGATCGAGTGCATAGTGTATTGCATGTCCCCCTAGGGTCTATTCGAGCCAATCCGGATCAACCTCGAAAAGAGTTTCCAGAGGATTCGTTAGCAGACTTAGCGGCTAGTATTACGCTGCATGGATTAATCCAGCCCATAACCGTGCGGGCCTTGGGAGAGCAAAAATATGAATTGATCAGTGGGGAACGACGACTTCGAGCCAGCAAATTGGCTGGGTTGGCAGAAATCCCAGCCTACATTCGAGAAATTACCGACCAGCAGCGAATGGCCATGGCGTTGGTCGAAAATATCCAACGTGAGCAACTCAACCCGATTGATGAGGCCTTGGGTTACGAGCGTCTCATGCAAGAGTGTGGCTTCACTCAAGAGCAGGTTTCCATCCAAGTAGGAAAATCACGATCGGCAGTGGCCAATATGCTTCGTTTATTGTCGTTGCCGCCAGTTGTGCAGACCGCACTTAAGGAAGGGATAGTGTCAATGGGTCATGCCAGAGCGTTAATTTTGCTCAAAAATGAAGAGGTGATGGCGTCGGTCATCGAGAAGATATTTGAAGAGGGATGGTCCGTAAGGGAGGTGGAGGCCTGGGCTAAGACCCAAGAGAAGAAACGTCAGCTTCAACCCACTCTCAAACAATCCAAACTAACGCCCTTTGCGCAAGCGTTCGAAAAACAATTCTCAACGGCGTTTGGCACACGTGTAAAACTCCGTCCCAAAAAACAGGGGGGTGTCGTGCGTATTGAATACTACAGCGACGAGGATCTAGAACGTATGCTGGAGGCGCTTCGAATCGAATCGTCTTGATGGGTATGGATCGGCGTATTACGGCACTCCATCACAATGGCCTAGGTCGTATTACGATTTGTTTTCTTGCGATTTGTTTCATCTCCACGGGCTCAGCCTTTGCCCACCAATCCACGACAACACCCACAGCGCCATCCACAGACACCACACGTTTTTTTCAGGCCCTTGATACCGAACCATCCGGTCTAACCCCAAAACAGGTGATGCGTCGCTCCATGATTTTGCCAGGATGGGGTCAAGTGACCAACGCACAAGGCTGGAAAGTCCCATTATTTGCAGGATTGTTTACCGGAACAGCACTTTTGACATCACAATTAACCAAGGATTATCACGATTACCGCGCCGCTGCCTACAATATTGCCTATGGAGCGGACTCTGACTTCAAATTTGGCCCGACGCCGAGCTCTATTCCAGAGTCTGCGAACCTAGGTCAAGTGCAACAGCTGCGGGATCAAACTCGGAATCGCCGCGACTTAGCCATACTGTCCATCGTGCTGGTTTGGGGGCTTAATGTAGTTGATTCATACGTCTATGCACACATGGCAACATTTGATGTGAGTGATAATCTGCAAGCGTCCATAACCCCATCGCTCACGCCAAGTACCTACACTCGAGCGATCCCCTCACAACTAATGCCCGCCGAAGCGTCTAGTTTCTCACAATACACGCCCTCACTCACCTTTACGCTTCACTTCAAATAATCCCATTCCCCCATATGGTGTCAAATTCATTACATCCCAAGCACAAGCATCCTGAAAAGTTTCGTTTTGATGACAATCCGACAGACGATTTATGGAGTGTATTCAAAATCATGGGCGAGCTGGTTGAGGGTTACAACAAAATGTCCAAAATTGGCCCATGTGTATCACTATTTGGCTCATCTAGGCTTACTAAGGAGCATCCAAATGTCGATTTGGCAAGGGAGATGGCGCAGAGAATTGCTGAAAGTGGATTTGGTGTGATCACCGGAGGTGGGCCTGGTGTGATGGAAGCTGGGAATATGGGTGCGCAAGCTGGAGGTGGTGCCTCAGTGGGATTATCGATTGAGCTCCCACTTGAACAGGGCACCAATCCATTTGTACACAAAGACTACGAAATCGTCTTTGATTACTTCTTTATCCGCAAACTGATGTTCATCAAATACGCCAAAGCATTTGTTGTGTTTCCAGGAGGATTTGGCACGTTGGATGAGCTATTTGAATGCTTGACGCTCATTTCCACACGCAAAATCCCACACCTACCCATTGTGTTGATGGGAACGGAGTATTGGCAGGGCTTATTTAAATGGATGAAGGATAAAACACTGGCACTAGGCATGATAAGTCCAAATGACATGGATTTATTCCTTCTGACCGATTCAGTTGATGATGCAATGGATCATATCCTATCGTATTACAAGGAGGAGGAAGTACATACGAATTTATAGGATGTATTAATTTTTTCCGGGTTCCATTTAGGATAAAACATCATGATTTAATAGTTTACAAGCTTTGCAAAACATGAATTAAAATTTACACACCCCATGAAACGAACCCTCCAAGGTCTTTCATCCTTACTTGTTCTACTGTTTATCGTTGGCTCTGTGTCCTTTGCACAAGACGCCAAAACAGCGATTACGAATGCCTATAATGCGGCCCAAGAAAAGGCAACGGCAGGCTCTTACGAAGAAGCCATCAAAGAGTTTGAGGACGTCTACGAAGATGCGGAAGAAGCTGGCTTAGCCGATATTCAAGAGCTTGTTGTCGGACAACTGCCACGAATCTATTCAGCAAAAGCGAGTGAAGCCTACAAAGTATTCCAAGCAAATCAGTCGCTTGAAACCATAGATGCAGCGATTGAAGCATTCCAGGATGCTCAAAATGCCGCTACGGAATATGGTGAGTCATCCATTGCTGCTCAGATGGCTAACAATATACCCCAACTTTATTATGTGAAGTCACTCGTTCAGTTTAGACAAGAGGACTTGGAAGGGGCATCGGCCACCCTTGACCTAGCGATTGCAGCCAATTCAAATTATGCGCAAGCCTACTTTCAGAAAGCGATCGTCATGAGAAATCAAGGCAAAGCGACGACGGATGTTGTGGCCATGTTTGATCAAGCAATTACCCTTGCTGATATGTACGGACAAGGACAGGTGGCGACACGTGCGACGAATCAAGCGGTTCAGACGTTACTGTCTGCCGGAGCTCAAACTGTTCAAGATAATCAACTCACCCGGGGAATTGATTTGTTGACTCGAGCAGCTGGTTACGAAACAGACGAAGCGGATGTGTTTTTCCGTTTGGCTGAGGCGTACAACAAGCGCAGTCTCTACAATGATGCCGTTACCAATGCACAAAAGGCGCTTGAGCTAGAATCAGGAGGCGTGGCGGACAAGGCAAAAATCTATTTCGAGCTTGGTTTTGCGTATCAAATGCAAAATAACAAAGACGCAGCATGCTCTGCGATGAAGAATGCGAGCTATGGCCAGTTTCGAGATTCAGCCAACCACAAAATGGAGTTTGAGTTGAAATGTCCGAGCACTTCGGGCTCCTAACTCACCCACGGTTTTTGTACTTTAACGACGGGCTTGAATTTCAGGTCCGTCGTTTTTTTTATGCACGCATTACTATGAACGTGGCTAATCAAACACCGCTTATTGCACACTCTACTTTGCACGCTATGATTTGCACACTGCTCTCACTTATCCTTGATCTATGACCTCTTCTGTTGATGACCTATGCGTAAACACCATCCGTGCACTGAGCATGGACGCCGTCCAACAGGCAAATTCAGGCCATCCCGGCATGCCCATGGGAATGGCTGATGCAGCTTTTGTTTTATGGACTCAACACCTCTCTCATCATCCCCATCAACCTCAATGGTTTAATCGTGATCGCTTTGTCCTCTCCGCAGGTCATGGCTCGATGCTCTTGTATAGTTTGTTGCACCTCACGGGGTATGATGTCTCGATTGAAGATCTCAAGGCATTTCGTCAGTGGGATAGTATTACCCCAGGACACCCAGAAGTAGGACTCACAGCAGGGGTAGAAACCACCACAGGTCCACTAGGTCAAGGGTTTGCAACAGGAGTGGGCATGGCGATGGCAGAGGCTCACCTAGCCGCTCGATTCAATCGCGACGGACACCAGGTGATCGATCATTATACCTATGCGATCGTGAGCGACGGGGATCTCATGGAGGGGGTGTCGCATGAAGCTGCATCGATGGCAGGCCACATGAAATTGGGTAAGCTTATCTATTTGTATGATGCCAATCGCATCTCCATTGATGGCTCCACAGAGTTGTCATTCACCGAAGATGTCGCCAAGCGTTTTGAAGCCTACGGTTGGCATGTGCTTGAGTGTGATGGGCACGATCGCGCAGCCGTGGATCAAGCCATCCGGCAGGCGAAATCCACCCAGGATCAACCCTCGATGATCGTGTGTCGTACTCACATTGGGTTTGGTAGTCCAAACAAACAAGATTCTGAATCCTCTCACGGGGCGCCGTTGGGTGAAGAGGAGGTGGCAGCCACCAAAAAAGCTTTGGGCTTAGATCCGTCAAAAACGTTTGATGTCCCTGTGGAGGTCGCTGATGCTATGGGGCTAGCCATAGAGCATGGAACCGAAGCTCATGAATCGTGGCTGGATGGCCTGGATGCCTATCGTGAGGCTTTTCCTGAGCTTGCGCAAGAGCTTGAGCGACGCATGGCAGGGGACTTACCGACGGATGAGAGTCTAGATGGCGCTGTCAAACCATTTGCAGCAGATGCCAAAGGGATGGCATCGCGTAAGTCGTCTGGAGCTCTCTTGCAGCAACTCAAAGATGCTGTGCCTGAATTGGTAGGTGGTTCGGCTGACTTGACAGGCAGCAATAACACATTTATGGATGATGCGGGGATCTTTTCCCCTGCCGATTACGGGGGGCGTAACATCCATTATGGTGTACGGGAGCACGCCATGGGAGCAGCGATGAACGGAATGGCTCTTCATGGCGGTGTTCGTCCGTTTGGGGGGACCTTTATGGTGTTTTCTGACTACTGTCGACCCGCGATTCGGCTGGCAGCCTTGTCCCATATCCCAGCGATTTATGTCTTCACTCATGATAGTATTGGTCTTGGCGAGGATGGCCCTACACACCAACCTATTGAGCATTTAGCAAGCCTTCGGGCGATGCCGAATGTGTGTGTATTGCGCCCAGGGGATGCCAACGAGGTGGCTGAAGCATGGAAGATTGCCTTGAAGCGACAGGATGGACCCACCTTGTTAATGTTGACTCGACAAAATATCCCAACCCTCGATCGAGAGGAGCTTGCCCAAGCAAAACATACCGCCAAAGGGGCTTATGTTCTCAAACCAGGTTCTCAGGAGAGAGAGTTGCAAGGCGTTGAGGTTCCCGATGTGACGGTTTGTGCGACTGGATCTGAGCTTTCTCTGGCTTTAGATGTGGCTACAAAGCTCGAAGCAGAAAATGTATCTACTCGCGTCGTAAGCATGCCAAGTTGGGAGATTTTTGATGCGCAATCCGAAACGTACCAACACTCTGTCATCCCTCGTGCGGAAGGCCACTTGGTCGTCTCTATTGAGGCGGGGTCGACGTTTGGATGGAAAAACTGGGTGGGTGAAGATGGACTCTCTTTTGGACTCGACCATTTTGGGGCCTCTGCTCCGGCCGAGGTGCTTTATGAAAAGTTTGGCCTGACACCTGAGGCGATTAGCAAGGCCATTATAGCGCACCGCTCCACACAGCAATCCAAGAGCGTATGAGTCGAGCCGTTGTGTATTTACTCGACGGAATGGCGCTTGCGTACCGAGCCCATTTTGCGTTTATCAACGCAAATCTTCGCAATAGTGAGGGGATTCCCACGGGGCCTATCATGGGATTTGCCAACACTGTAGAGCGACTCATGAAAGAACATAACCCTAGTCACCTAGCTGTGGCTTGGGATACACATGCCCCGACCTTTCGGCACGAAATGGACGCCGAATACAAAGCCAATCGACCCCCTCAGCCAGAGGAATTGCGCGTAGGAATCCCATTAATCAAAGAGATGATGGCGGCTTGGGGTGTCCATAATCTGGAATTGGACGGCTACGAAGCCGATGATATTCTGGGGACTCTCGCCTCAAAGGCAGAGGCGGCCGATGCGGATGTGTATTTGGTAACCCCCGACAAGGATTACATGCAACTCGTTCGTGATCATATCTGGATGATCAAACCCGATAATGCGAATGGAGGGTTTGTCACGATTGATCGACAGGGAGTGCACGATTATTTCGGGGTGGAGCCAGAGAAAGTGATTGATGTGTTGGCGTTGATTGGCGATACCAGCGATAATATCCCAGGGGTGCCAGGTATTGGAAAGAAGGGAGCCCCAGCACTCATTAATGAGTATGGATCGCTGGATGCGCTCTTGGAGCAGGCGGAACATGTGAAGGCCAAACGTGCACGGGAGGGATTGCTTGCAAATGTAGAACAAGCCAAACTCGCGCAAGAGATGGTGACCATTCATCTCGATGTCCCAGGAATCCCATCATGGAAAGAACTTTCGTACAAAGGGGTGGCGGATCAGGACAACTTGGCGCGATTTTTTGAGCGAATGAATTTCAGGACGCTTTCTGCGAAGTATGGGGCAGGGAATGGGCCTGGGAATGGAGCAGAGAATGGATCTCCATCTACAACGACGGCCAAGGCAGCGCCGGTTGCTAACAAGACAACCTCCATACCCCCAGAAGCCGGCACCCAATCCAACCTATTTGATGCGACACCTCGCACCTATACGTTGATTGACTCGTTGGAGGGGCTTGACAAGCTCGTTGGCAAACTTGACAGTGCCAGTGAGTTATGCTACGACACCGAAACCAGCAGCGCCGATCCATTACTAGCTACTCTTATAGGGATCTCAATGTCAGCGACTCCAGGAGAAGCCTATTACGTTCCTGTAAATGTGCCTGAAGGTCTCCAATGGGAGGAGGTTCGAATAAGGATTCAACCCCTCTTTGAAGATCCCGACAGACTGTGGATTGCGCAAAATGCAAAATTTGACGACACCGTGTTGCGCCGAGCAGGTATCGAGCGAAAAGGGCGTATTTTTGACACCATGGTTGCAGCTTACGTCCTCAATTCGAGTCAAAAACTCTCGATGGACGCTCTCGCTCAAACCTATTTAGGGGTGAGTACAATCTCCATTGAGTCGTTAATAGGCTCAGGGAAGTCCCAAAAATCAATGGCTGATCTTGCACCAAGTGAGATTACAGACTATGCCTGTGAGGATGCTGACATTACCCTGCAACTGTATCACCATTTGTCTAAAGAGCTCGAAGCGGAAGGGCTCACAAAAGTTGTCGAAGAGCTAGACTTTCCTCTGATTCATGTTCTGGGGGTTATGGAAGGGTATGGTGTACAAGTGGATATGGGAATGTTGTCAATATTTTCCAAAGAACTTGAGACCGATTTGAATCGATTGGAAAAGGACATTTATGCCCTTGCAGGACGCGAGTTTTCGATCCAGTCACCCAAACAGCTTGGAGAGGTCCTGTTCACAGATTTAGGGCTTCCTGTGGGTAAAAAAACCAAAACAGGCAAAGTGTCTACCTCAGAAGAGGTCTTGGTAGGTCTTGCAAGCGTACACGATCTCCCCGCAAAGGTGCTTGAGTATCGAGCGACGGCTAAGCTTAAATCGACCTATGTCGATGCACTTCCAGAGCTTCAACATCCTGAAACAGGACGCATCCATACCAGTTACAATCAGGTTGTAGCGGCCACAGGACGACTTTCCTCATCAAACCCGAATCTTCAAAATATTCCCATACGAACCGAGAGAGGTCGCGAGATTCGAAAGGCCTTCATTGCAGCGCCAGGTTTTCAGCTCTTAGCGGCAGATTATTCCCAGGTGGAGCTACGTGTGATTGCCTCCATTGCCCAAGATGAGGCGATGATTGAAGCCTTCCAAAATGGTGAAGATATCCATGCTCGCACAGCGCGAGAGTTATTTAATCTTGGTCCAGAGGATGAGGTCACTGCAGATCAGCGTCGCAAGGCCAAGGAGGTTAATTTTGGAATCCCATATGGAGTAAGTGCTTATGGACTGGCTTCTCGACTGGGGATTTCCAATGGAGAAGGCAAGGAGATGATCGACACCTATTTTGAGCGTTTCCCAGGCATCAAAACGTATATGGAAGAGACGATTGCCAATGCAAAAGAGCATCGATTTGTGACAACACTCTCTGGGCGCAAACGGTGGATTCCAGAGATTGATTCCAGCAATTTTGCACGACGTGGATTTGCTGAGCGTACGGCGATCAATATGCCGATCCAGGGAACGGCCGCAGATATTATCAAACGTGCCATGATACAGATTCAAGCCATGGCTGAGCGTGAGCAGTGGACCTCAAGGATGTTGTTGCAGGTTCATGATGAGCTTGTCTTTGAGATCCACGAGTCTGAGCTGGCGACCGTGCCTCCTAAGATTCAAGAAGCGATGGAGTCTGCGATGGAACTTTCAGTGCCGTTGGCTGTCGAAATGGGCATCGCCGATACCTGGCTAGAGGCACATTAATTGGGCTCCAGCCCATCCAAGCGCGGGCCCATGAATACTCTGCCTATTAATACTCTTCGGGCACTTTGAGCGTATCGTAAATCGCCCGATAACTGTCGTAGCGCTCCTGCGTAATCTTACCACGTTTCACTGCCTCTTGGACGCCACAACCAGGTTCATGCAAATGGCTGCAATCGCTGTACTTGCATCGAGAGCGAGGCTCCGTCATTTCGGGGAAATAATGCGATAATTCCTCCACAGGAATCCCCACCAGACCCAATTCCCGGATTCCAGGGGTATCAGCAATCATCGTCCCTTCCGGAAACCCTTTGGGTTCGACCATCAAAGCATACGTCGTGGTGTGAGTCCCTTTGCCGGTTGAGGAGGAGATAGGAGCGGTATTAAGCTCTAATTCGGGGTCCAGCGCGTTTAGCAGACTCGACTTTCCGACGCCTGAGGGACCAAAAAAGGCTGAAACCTTACCCCCCATTTGTTCTTTAATAGGCTCCAGACCATCTTCTTGAAGCACGGAGCAGGTGTAGGTGGGTACTCCGATTTCGGCATAAATATCGATGACACGCTGCAAATGCTCCTTATCGGTTCGCCGTGCTAGATCCAGTTTATTAATAATGATACCTACGGGAATGTCGTACGCCTCACACGCTACAAGGCATCGGTCGATAAAGCGTGTATTCACCCTGGGTTGACGCGCAGACTGCACAAGCCACAAAAAATCGAGATTGGCCAATAGTAACTGGGATTGACGTCTCGTGTGAGTGGATTGACGAGGGAGGCCATTCTTGCGAGGATAAATGTACTGAATCATCCCACTGCCATCCTCCTCAAGACGGATATTGACCCAATCACCCACCGCTATAGGATGGGCATAATCTGAGTCTTCGAGGCGTTGTCGACCTGGTAAACGACTTGAAACGACGGAATCGTCATCCACAAGTTTCACTTGCGTCCAAATCCCTGTGGACTCTACGACAAGGCCTTTATGCAAACCCTCTTCGAGTGGCTCGTTATCCATTCCAGGATTGGGTCTAGGTGTGATCCCCTCAGGATCTACCTGCTTATGAAGCTCTTCCATGTATATGCGTCATGACTACTTGATTATTCCCAGTGTTTATTCCCTGCGTTCAATCCCAGTGTTCCTTCTCTAGGAGTGTTTCATGAACGCGACTTGCTTTTTGGGGCGTTGTCTTTGGGTAAGTCTTCCACGTGGAAAAAAGCCTTAGGATCTTGTAAAACTTTCTCCTCCAACACAAGATCCAGCAATGGGTCCATACGCTCAAGATAGTCAATGTTGAGGTCGCCAATCACCTCAGATTCGATTTCAGAGACATCTTTCTCATTTTTCTTGGGAAGGTAGACATGCTTGATCCCTGCACGCTTGGCCGCTAACACCTTCTCCTTAATCCCTCCCACAGGAAGGACAAGACCGCGTAGAGTAATCTCACCGGTCATCGCAATGGTCCCCTTGACCTTACGCTGGGTAAAGATTGAGGCAATTGCACTCATAAGCGCCACACCTGCCGAGGGTCCATCTTTGGGAATGGCCCCTGCTGGGACGTGAATGTGAAGGTCCCATTTGGTAAAGGCGTGCTCAGGGATGTTGAATTTTTTGGCATGTGCCTTGAGATAGGAGAGGGCAAGCATGGCCGACTCCTTCATAACATCACCGAGTTGGCCCGTGATGTTGAGTTTCCCATTGCCTCGACTCACACTTGCTTCGATAAAGAGGATATCCCCTCCAAACGGTGTCCACGCAAGCCCCGTAGACACCCCAGGAACTCGTGTACGTTCGGCGATGTCAGAGAAGTATTTCTGTTTCCCAAGAATCTCTTCCACCTCCTTTATACCGATCGTCATCTTTTGAATCTCCTCGCTAGCAATCTTGGCTGCCACATGGCGACATAACGACCCCATCTCACGCTCCAAGTTTCGAACTCCAGACTCACGCGTATATTGGTCAATCACAAGTCCCACTGCAGCTGGGGTAATCTTGATCTGAGATTTAGTAAGTCCGTTCTCTTTAATTTGTTTAGGAATCAAATACTTACGGGCGATTTCTAGTTTTTCTTCCAGGGTATACCCACTCAGTTGGATAATCTCCATTCGATCCCGAAGAGGGGCTGGAATGGTATCCAACGAATTAGCTGTGGCAATAAACATCACCTTACTCAAGTCGTAATCCAACTCGAGATAGTTATCACTAAACGTATTGTTTTGTTCCGGATCCAAGACCTCCAATAGCGCTGAGGTAGGATCCCCCCGGAAATCAGCTCCAACCTTATCAATCTCATCCAGCATTAAGACTGGATTGCCTTTGCCCGCCTTTTTCATCGCGCGCAAGATTCTCCCAGGCATCGCTCCAATGTACGTCTTACGATGGCCTCGGATTTCGGCTTCATCATGGATCCCGCCCAGCGAGAATCGCTCAAACTCGCGATTTAGTGAGCGTGCTATCGATTTTCCAAGGGACGTTTTCCCCACCCCTGGAGGGCCATAAAAGCACAAAATAGGCGCTTTCATGTCTTGCTTGAGTTTGAGTACTGCTAAATACTCGATAATGCGCTTTTTGACCTTCTCGAGCCCATAATGGTCCTCATCCAACACCTTTTGGGATTGTTTCAAATCGATGGAATCTTTGGAATACTCCTCCCATGGAAGGTCCAGAATCCACTCAACATAATTGTGAGTGACACCATAATTTGGCGACGCACTTGGGGTCATTTCCAGGCGTTGAAGCTCTTTTTCGGCCACTTCACGTGCGGAATCGGGTAGCCCTTTCTTCTCTTTGAGCCGCTCACGAAGCTTCACCACTTCCTGCTGCTCAGAATCCTCTCCTAAGGCCTCTTGAATCGCTTTGAGTTGTTGACGTAAATAAAAATCCCGCTGCTGGTCATCGATTTCAGTTTTGACCTTGCTGCGGATTTCTTCACTCAGGCTCAACACTTGGAGCTCTTTGTTGAGATGCTCCATCACTTTTTCCATCCGTTTAGAAAAGGAAGGAAGCTCCAAAAGCGATTGTTTTTCATCGAGTCCAACTTGGAGATTCGACGAGATAAAATTGAGCAGAAACGAAGGGCTTGAGATATTGTTGATCGCAATGGCCGCCTCAGAGGGAATATTCGGCGATAAATTCACAATCTTGGTCGCAGCCTCTTTCACCGAGCGGATAGCCGCATCAAGTTCTACCCCCTTGAGGTCCATCTCCTGAGACACACTCGATACGTCTGCGCGGTAGTAGGGCTCTTTCTGCGTCATAGCATCCAAATGGATCACACTCGTTCCTTGGATCACGATGCTCTTACTGCCATCGGGCATTTTAATGAGCTTCATAATTTGCGCAGCGGTTCCAGTTCGGTAAAGATCCTCTTCGGTAGGATCTTCCTTGTTCTCGTCTTTCTGTGACACCACACCGATGATTTTATCACTTTCGTAGGCTTCTTTCACAAGGGCCAACGATTTATCTCTCCCCACAGTAATGGGAACCACCACACCGGGGAATAACACTGTGTTTTTTAGGGGTAGAATGGGCAGGTTGTCTGGAACCTTAGATTCGGAGAGCACACGCTCTTCTTCCTCGCTTAACAGAGGAATCGCCTGCTCAAAATCGTTAAAGTCGTCTTCGGATCCATCCAATTGGACAGTCCAGGGGGATTTAATGTCTATCATAGTCTTTTTATTGTCCCTAGGTGTATGCAAACGGTACGCCAAAGCACCGCAAAGCATGACACTATGACATATCGTCATCTACCAAGGTCAATTTGGCTGCCCGGAGAAGCAGCGTTTTTTGACCTCTGTGCTGAAAAAAGACAACGACACGGGCTTCTGCACCCGTTCCGGATCGAGAGAGGATTTTGCCCACACCAAACGCAGCATGTTTCACCACAGCGCCTGCATAGAAGGGATCGCCTCCGCCAGATGTTCCCCCGCCAGACGATCCTGATGCACTTGTACGGCTTTCACCCCCGCCTGCCATTCCACTTGCACCTACTGGATCGTCGTACTCGATGTGAAGGCCTTGTTTTCGTGTTGATTTAGGTTTTGCACCTGACACTCGTAAGTCGGGAGGCAAATCTGCCAGAGATGAGCGTTTTTGGCCCGATCCTACACCCGATCCTACA
>DDIC01000063.1:20826-26756 GCA_002338335.1 Bacteroidetes bacterium UBA1860 | reverse complement strand
GTGTCTAAGAAAGATTGGATTAAGGCTCTTTGAAGTCGAGCAATGGGTCCAACATAAAATGGGAATCCCGCGCCAGTCACTTTTACACCTCGTTTGAAATCAATCCACCCCTGCTCCTCGGCAATCTCCCAATGGGGTTTTCTCCAAGACTCTGAGAGGGCCTCTCCATGATGGTGTATAGGTTGATTATCCTCAGGTGTTTTTCCAACCGGAACAGACTCATGCGGGACATTAGGAATACGCAATAAGTACCCGTCGCGGGTCTCTTTTAACTCAGAAAGCCCCTCTTCAAGGGCTTTTAATGCCTCCTTTGCCTCCCCTGTCTTAGCAATGATGGCTTCGGCTTCGGCTTTTTTGCCTTGTGCCATCAATTGGCCGATCTCTTTTGCTTGTTTATTGGCCTCTGCTCTTTTGGTATCAAGCTCAGCAACAGCATGGCGCCAGGTTTCATCTGCTTGAATGGCTTTGTCTACCAAGGATGTGTCTGTTTCACCTTTGGCGAGCATCCCTTGCTTGATAGCGTCGGAAAATTCACGAAGTCGTTGGATATCTAACATGGCTAAAAAGGTATGAAATATCGATGAGTTCCGTGAGGCAGAAAAGAGGGTTGTAATTGACAGGAATTTAGGATCATGACCTTATAACCCATGGATTGGAGGCCATTGATTACCGAATCTATTTAGGTTAAATTAGCTTTTCATATTAATAACTTTGACTGATAAGCATAAATACGAGGCGTAAATGAGTGTTGTTTTGGATGAAATTGACATCAAAATCTTGAATCACCTTCAAAAAGCGGGACGTGCCCAGAGAAATGAAATTGCAGAAGTAGTTCATTTGTCGGTCCCCTCTGTCTCGGAGAGGATGCGAAAATTAGAAGAACGGGGGTTAATTCAAGAGTATGTCGCTGTACTAGATGCAACATTATTTCATTTTGATATCACCGCGTTCATTTTTGTCGAAGTAGATGGGTCCCATCATTATCCTGAATTTGTAAAACATGCCTCTCAACACCCTGAAGTACTCGAATGTCATAGTATAACAGGTGATGGGTCTCACATGCTCAAGGTTCGTACAAAAAACACTACCACCTTTGAGCAGTTTTTATCCCAAGTGCAGTCATGGGAGGGTGTGAGTAAAACGCGTTCCAATATTGTGTTGTCTACCTTCAAAGAATCTCAAAAAATCCCGATCGAAAAAACCGTCACCCTAAAGGGGGCAACCCGTTGAGTATGCGTCGATCTACCTTGAGATCTCTGTGGGTAGGATTTATCTGCTTTTGGAGTCCCTTGGCATTTGGACAATCGACGCAAGAGCCCCTTCAGGTAGGGATTTGGAGTCAAAGTATCTCGGTCGATTCAGAAGCATCGGATGGCATTGAGGGGGTTCCAAAGCGTTGGGTGTATCCAGAGCCCTACTTGTGGTTTGCGCCGTCCACGGTCGAGGATGATGAAGCCCTTGCGCTCTCTATGGATCGGTATCACCAGGTGACCGATCAACTCTATCTTCTTTCCCCAAATCGTCCACGACTACGGACCTTTGAGCTATGGTCTCGCGACGGAATCACGCTTGAAGGAGATGATTCGTCCATCATTTTACGTCCACCAACATTGAATCCTGTGGATCACAGTGCATGGATTGTCTCCTTTGTGGATTTTGAAACCGCTTTACGTGCGCTCGAGGTTGGAACTCTTGAAGGAGAGATTTGGATTGGATCTTGGCCTGACGTCGAGTTGTCTGATATCCTCACGATGTTGGAGTCACTGCGTGAAAGCTCGGTAACATCGATTTGGATGGAGCAATCACTGTATAAAGAAATCCTTTCGGCTGAGCCTTCCTTGAGCGCAATATTTCGTGATTGGAGCATAGGGCAACGAACCGCCATCCCTTTTGCGGATGAGCGATCTAGTGTCACCCCTCCTCGTCAGCCAGCCTTCATATGGGTAATCGTTTTTATCGTCTTTGCCTTGTTCCTCCAGCGTCAAAAGTACTACTCTCAACGACTTTATCGCACCTTTGTCAACGGTCGAGCAGGTGAAACGTTACGCAACTCGCGCAATCTACGAGAAGGTCGATGGAGTGTCTTATGGATGCTAGCAGCCGTGTTGTTCATCTCGTCCATTATCCCCTTGTGGTTTACGGATGGATTTTCAGCGCAAGTTGTCCATGGCTGGATGAGCGCTGGGGTACTCCCTTATCCTATCAACAATTATTGGCTGGGCTTAGGGTTTTGGTTCCCCATTATTTTTTGTTGGGTTGGGTTTCAATGGTTGCTCATCTATATTAGCTCACATCAACCTTCTCTCTCGGATTCAAGCTCCATTCTTGGATGGATGGAACACCTCCATGGTGTATGGTGGATTGGATGGGTGTTGCTCTATGGTCTTGGGATGCTCGATCAAAGAATTGGATGGATTCTTGGCGGTACAGTCGGTTTTCAGACCATCTTTGGCGTAGTCGCAATATGGAATATGACATGTCCAGGACAACATGTTGTGGTCGTGAAGTCAATGCTGTGGTCACTTCTTTCTGTCGGCTTGCCAAGCTTTATTCTGTTGCTATTTCTCCAATCTAGCGACGGACAAATAGGTCTACTGATGGCAGAATTGTTGTCATGACTCCTTGCGACGACGAGCCACGGGTATTTGCATAAGCTCACGGTATTTGGCCACCGTTCTTCGTGCAATTTGGATTCCTTCTTGGTTGAGTTGATCGGTGAGAGCCTGATCTCCAAGGGGTGTAGTTGGGTCTTCTTCCTCAATCCACGTACGGATTTTACCCTTAACCTCCGTACTAGATAATTCACCACCACCTTTTAGGGGAATTCCTTCGGTAAATAAGTCTCGCAATTGAAGATTGTGATGAGGCGTTTGAAGAGATTTTCCTTTAACTACGCGAGAAATCGTTGAGATATCCATCCCAATTTCTTCAGCAATATCTTTTAAGATCATGGGCTTTAGCCCTTTTCCGGTGGATAAATAAACCGTTTGATGGCGTACAATGGCCGTCATTGTTTTCAAAAATGTTTGCTTGCGCTGCTCAATGGAATCCATAAACCAGGTAGCTGCGTCCATCT
Organism: Bacteroidetes bacterium UBA1860; assembly: GCA_002338335.1. Classification (GTDB taxonomy): domain Bacteria; phylum Bacteroidota; class Rhodothermia; order Balneolales; family Balneolaceae; genus UBA8296. The sequence goes on along the minus strand of DDIC01000063.1, from coordinate 23,680 downwards.
TTTCTTTGATAAATGCCCTCGTCTCCTCGTTCTCTTTGGACTTTGAACCTCCTGAGGGATCTTGAAGACGATCCCACATCGCCTTGTATTGCCTCGATAAACGTAGTTTAGGAGCGTTCCTCGGGTGGAGTTTTACGACAAAAACACCGTCTGTTGTCTCTATCTGAGCCGATCCATCCACTCCTGTTCCCATCCAAGAGGCACGAGTCGTTGCATCAAGTTGAGACAATTCGTTTGAGCTATAAAATTGGATCCTCACGTCTGGTTCTTGAATCACCCACTGAGGGGAATCATCTCCTTCAATAGAGCCAGGTTTTGGATTGCAGGCTCGAATCCGTTCAAGAGCCGGCGTTAGCTCCTGCTCTGAAAGGTCAAGTTGCTCTTGGAGTGTCGTCCATTTTTTTGCCTCAAACAAAGGCCAATAATCACGCACAATCTCCAATGCGAGTCTTAACGGCGAATGCATTTCATCGTCTTTAACTGCCTCATCAAGTTGCACCCAAAGACATTCTTGAAGTGTTTTTGCAGCAACACCAATCGGGTCAAGACGCATAACAAGTTGACGAACTCGCTCAATATCCTGTTCATTGACAGGAAAGCCTTGGTCAAAAGCAAGTCGGTCAGCAATGGCTGTCTCATCACGACGAAAGTACCCATCATCATCATCCAGTGAACCCAATATTTGCTCTGCAATCGCTTCGTCCATTGGATCTAGGTCCATTAAATGAACTTCTTGCTCGAGGCGCTCTAGCAGATTCATCACATATGGATCAGGCCGATCGATCTCTTTCTCAGGAGGACGTTGATTGACAACATCATCCGTTGCTTCACTATTTTGAAGATACTCCTCCCACTCGTCCGAGGTGTCTTGATCCTCTTCCTGCGAATCGGAATCTTCAGAAATAGTGTCTGTTGATTCAATGTCTGACACTTCCGAAGATTCCCACAGGGCGTCCTCTTCCAAAAGAGGATTCGCCTCGAGTTCAGTTTTTACCCGTTGTTCAAAGGCAAGGGTGGGCAGTTGCAACAATTTCACGTACTGAATCTGTTGCGGTGACAAGGTTTGCCCCTGCGATTGTTTCTGCTTCTGCTGCAGTGTGGACCGCTGTTCAGACTTCACGAAAATGGGATTGAATGATTGTACTCATTGCTAGTCTTTATTCATGGCGAATATACTGATCTCCTGGCAACCGCTTAATGCGACGGTGCCATTCCAATTCTATTAACGCATAAAGGACCTCGCTGCGTTGATTTGGCATGGCTTGCATCAACACATCAATCGAAACTGGCGTTGATTGGCACCTTCTCAAGATTTCCGTTTGTAGTAATGTGGGCGCGTGTATCGTTGCACTTGATGAATCGACTGACGTACACTCATGATCTGTTAGAATCTCTTTATAACTCTCCGAGAGAATATCTTTGGCCGATCTTGTCAAAGTAGCTCCGTCGCGAAGTGCATAGAGTGAACCTCCACTTTGAGGCTCACTCGGTGCATATGGGATGGCATAAAAGTCACGATCTTGTTCTTTGACATACGACTGGGTTATCATACTCCCCCCTTTTAGCGCTGATTGGCCTAGCAAGCAAGCTCGAGAAAGGCCACTGATAATGCGATTACGTTTGACAAAATGATGTTTAGCGGGTGGGGCGCCTGGTGGGAATTCAGAAATGTGTAATCCACCTTGTTGTAACATTTCTTTGGCTAACGCTCGATGTTGTGAGGGATATACTCGATTAATTCCCGATCCAAACACAGCTATAGTGACTCCCCCACCGTCTAAAGCCGCTCGATGTGCTACTTGATCAATCCCATGAGCAAGCCCACTCACAATTCCCAAACCTAATCTCGCACAATCCTCTACAATCCTTTTGGTCTCTCGAACCGCAGTATGGGTAGGTCGGCGCGTACCCACGACCGATAATAGAGGCATCTTTAGAACCTCTGGATTGCCTCTCAACCATAAAAATGGGGGTGCTTCATAGATGTGGAGAAGCATCTGTGGGTACTCTGAATCTACCCTGGTTACGATTCGAGCCCCAATCTTTTGAGTCTCTAGAATCCACCCCTGTGCTTTTCGAAGTAGATCTTCAGGAATCACCCCATCAGAAATGACGCGTGCAAGGGGTGCTTGCTTGATACTCATCTTTCGGAGCCATTGCGCATTCCATGTTGAGCTTGGAAACTCCAGATGTGCATCCAAGAGTTGGTTCAATGTTTTGATACCCACATTAGGGTAGATAGAAAGTGCTAGAAGCCTTTCTACAGGGACTGCAACCTTCTCCACGGCCTTAGGATGGCATATCCGTGGAAGGGTCGGCATCATCCTCAGGTCGCTCTCTCCATGGCTCGTCATCTGAGGGCGCAAGCTCTTTGAGCCTACCCCAAAGTGCCTCTTTGAGCTCATCCAATCCTTGGTTTGTTACCGATGAGCATAACACAACCTCACACTGAGGATCCTCCGGTAAGGGTTGATCCAACGACTCCTGACCCAACAAATCCATCTTCGTAATCGCCAAGACACGGGGCAGAGAAAGCAAGGATGGCTCATAAGAGGTGAGTTCGTCCAATAGCACTTGGTACTCTTCGGTGATGTTTGATTCCGATGAGATCACAAACAACAAACATTGATTTCGCTCGATATGTCTCAAAAATTGCAGTCCAAGACCCTTACCTTCATGTGCCCCTTCAATGATTCCTGGGATATCGGCGATCACAAAGCTTCGATAATCCGATAATAGTGCGATTCCCAAGTTGGGCTCTATGGTTGTAAATGGATAGGACGCAATTTTTGGTTTTGCATCTGACAAAACCGACAGAAGGGTGCTTTTGCCTGCATTTGGAAATCCAACCAAC
>DDIC01000063.1:20133-20520 GCA_002338335.1 Bacteroidetes bacterium UBA1860 | reverse complement strand
TGGAAATCCAACCAACCCTACATCTGCTAAGAGTTTAAGCTCTAATTCCACCACTCGTTCTTCTCCAGGCCGCCCTTCCTGAGCTTTTTGGGGTGCCTGATGGGTGGCACTTCGGAAATGCCAATTCCCTAGCCCACCATCTCCCCCTTCCGCTATGACAAGAGTTTGATTATCATGGATAATCTCCCCAATCTGTTGTGAGGACTCCGCATCTTTCACAAGGGTTCCTAAGGGCACTTCCAATACAATATTTTCACCTTGTTTCCCAGATTTTCGAGCGCCAGCACCATGCTTTCCAGGTTTCGCTTTAATGAATTTTCGATAGCGAAGATCTAGGAGCGTGTTAAGCTGAGGGTTTCCTTTTAGCACAATACTGCCGCCTTTGCC
>DDIC01000063.1:0-19754 GCA_002338335.1 Bacteroidetes bacterium UBA1860 | reverse complement strand
GCGAGCCATCCCCGCCACGCCCAGCAGTAACATAAATTTTGGCATAATCTGCAAATCTCATGAGGTGAATCCAAGGGGTTGAGTCAATCGATATTTGTGGTCTTGTCGATTGAGTTTCTACTACTAACTGCATATTCATGGGTGGTTTCTAGTTCGTTGACAATCCAGAGCGTCATCATTCACACATGGATCGCATTACCCTATAGAACCACCTCGGCTAGAAACCTTACATCAAAATAGTCATTTTTTTCCGTGGAAAGGGGTGAAACGTTCACCAACGACCTATTTAGCGGCTTTTGGCGCTAACAAACGGGCAACTTGAGCCAGTTTTCGCTTAATCGACGGGCGTTTTACTATAAAATCAAGAAAGCCGTGCTCCAATAGGTACTCAGAAGTCTGAAACCCTTCTGGCAAATCTCTTCCAATGGTTTGACGAATTACGCGTGGCCCAGCAAATCCAATCAGGGCGCCAGGCTCAGCAATATTGACATCCCCAAGCATTGCATAAGAAGCGGTCACTCCCCCTGTTGTTGGGTTGGTCATATAGGAGATGTACAATCCACCCTCCTCATGAAACAACGCTAGCTTTGAGGTAATTTTAGCCAATTGCATGAGGCTTAGTACACTCTCCATCATTCTTGCGCCACCACTTTGAGAGATAATGACCAAAGGACACGTAGACTTGCGTGCCTCATCAATCGCCAAGCTAATGCGTTCCCCCACGACAGATCCCATCGAGCCACCAATAAAGGCGAAGTCCATGCAGGCTACCACCATGTCAAGACCATCCACTTTCCCCTTCCCTACTTTGATCGCATCGGTCAGGCCTGACTTTTTCTCCGCCTCCACAAGTCGATCTTTGTAGGGTTTGCGGTCGACAAAATCCAATGCGTCGACGGATCGAATATTCTCCCCTAGCAATTTTGGCGCTTTGTCAAAGATGTACTCGAAATACTCCGCACTCCCGACACGAAAATGGTACCCACTGCTCGGATCGACCCAAAAATTACTCACCAATTCTCGCCGGTGAACCGTTTCACCCGTCGTAGGAACTTTAATCCACACCCCATCAGGGATATCTTTGCGGATTTTTGTGGTGATATTGGAGGTACTGCGTTTAAACCAAGGCATAATCAAGTGTTTTGGATAGTATAATGATTTTCAATCAACTCAGGTACAAAGGAACTGCATCCTTTGGGTTCGTTGATACCATGTGCGAGTGTGCATTTTGGGTCTCAAAAAGCCATTTTTGACCTCTAGAAAGATATTTTGGAGGAGTCAGGGTCTGGATTTCAGGATTAGTAAGAGTCAAACGCTCCAGCCCAAAACCTGTTAGAACTACTGATGATGCCTTTGAGAGGGTTGCTTCAACCTCTTTAATGGGTCTAATAGCCTGGCTAGACGTAGTTTCTAGGAGATGTTCACCCTCCGGTGTTAGTACCCAAGTGCCACTCCAGTGATACACATGGGTCCGACGAGCATCCAAAATGGCATGAATCTCCAGGCTTTCGGAATGACCCACATGCTCTATTTTCTGCAGACAGACGAGTCCTGCTAATGCAGCCAATGTGTCCATCATCATGATAGGGATGTCTCTACCAAAACAGTATCCACGAACAAACGACGCACCAATTCGTAGGCCCGTAAACGAACCTGGGCCCCGCCCCAAGACAATGGACGTGAGCGCTTCAGATTCCACTCCACTTTCCGCCAAAAGGTGATTCACGCAAGACGCTAGCTCTTTGGAATGCGATCCCTTCCCTTCCACTTCCTCCTCGAACCAATCTCCATTCCCATCTAGTAATCCAACTGAGCAGCGTGGTGTGGCCGTCTCGATAAAAAGCGTAGGTGGGATCTTATGACTCATCGCTGGCAATATTGACGTGTTTTCCGCTGTTCATGGGGTTGAAAGCGTCCATCTAGCTTGACTGAGTAAAACCCATTGCTGAAAGGCTTGACGAAGGATCGGATACGCTTCGGGGGCAAAAGAAGACTTGCTTCGTTCAAGATCAAAGGATGCGATGATCGATGAGCCCGATTGTGCTGCATTCGCTTCGAATCGAACTCCATCGGCTTGGAGAGTCAGCGGAATGGGTGATTGCGCAATGGACCAATTTTGAGGGAGTTTGAGTTGAAATCCAACTGTAACTCGTTCCTTGGCTCGCACATAAATCGATGTTTTTCTCGACTCGGCTTGGTAAGGAGATTCCTCCAGGGCGCCAAAGATCATTGCCGGAATATCCATTTGATCAACAAATTGGATACCCACATCGGGAAGAATCACATCAAATTGTGCGATAATAGATCCAGACTCTACATATCGATTGGTAAACTGAAGTGATGTATAGGAACTCGTAGGATAGCGATCCAAAAAAGTTCGACGAACAAGGGATTCCAAGGGCTGTGTCTCAAGGCGTTCCAAAAATTCTTTGGCAGCATAACCTTCCAACTCAATCATGACCTCTCCTGCCACTTCACCCCCTTGGGTAAGGCGTCCATCTAAGGTAAAGGTACTCCCATAGGCAAATTCCTCGGATTCGACTGAGGTCCAACCAAACCCATTTGGATAGAGTGCTAGAGCTGTCCGTTCTACTAATGACGCATCCACGAAGGGGACTCTGGCAAATGGATCAGAGGGTTGAATCCACCACTGCTGAGTCGATCGTGGATCCTCCACTGACAGCACAATGGTTCGAAATGCCTGGAGGCTAGGAAACTCTTGGTCAATATCACCAAACCGCCCATCATTCATGAAGTGGGGTGTCACCCTATATCCTGCACCTTCGGCCATTGCCATGAACGCTAACGTTGCCGTGGCTGCTCTTAATCCCACACTATCCAGCACAGCCGGCGCCTGTGATGGCGTTCGTCCTTGCGCCTCGTCTTGCGCCAAGCCTTCCGCCTGTGTTGACGCAAACAGCTCATTAAGCTCTACATCATCCGGCACAATGGAGGGGGTCGACTGCACCGTTACCATCCGGTGCAATGTATCAATCATGGCATGCAGGCGTTGTGGAGCATTACTATTCCCCTGTGGGCTGTTCTGCTCAACTTCAGCACCAAGTGCTCTCCACAAACTAGCCTGAGACTCTGAACTTCGCTCAAAAGGATCGACCAAACGGCGTAGTTGGGCTTCTACGACCTCCCATGAATTCTCAAGGGGTTGCCTCGGGATGCCAAACTCCCCCATCATGAAACGAATAGCCGTCCCTTCATCAGGAGATGGAATAGATAGATAATCAAATTCCTCGGCAGGGATTGTTCGTCCAATCCAATGATCAATCCGAACGGGATCCGGTCGATCCATCGAGAAAACCTGAATGACAGATGACGTGTCAACCACCTCACTTGCGAGACGAATTCGATTATAGGGGTCCTGTAATTTGGTTTGGTAGCGAATGTAGTTCGGCGAAATAAGATGTACGGACGCTTGATGTACGGGCACGCGATCTGAAAACGACACGTCAGGCAGTTCATCTACCCGGCGTAGGATTCGTTCGTATTGTACGTCCATCACAACCCCATCGGTCACATTTGGCATCACAAATTCAAGGACATCGAGATCCTTAGAAAACTGACTCTGCCTAATATCATCCAAACCCAGATAGGTATAGGTACCATTTGCTGCAACCGTCACTCCCGAAAGGTTCACAACTTGGATGTCCTCACGCTCGCGAGACAAGGGAATGGCCACCAAGGAGGCATCGAGTAGCGCTTGAGGGTCTTGGGTTTGAAGGCGAAGGCGTTTTTGGACATGAAGTCTGGCTACGATTCTTTCATCGATGATTTCAAAGGTTATGACTTGACGATGATGCAGGATTTCATAGGGATAGACTGCCGAGTCAGGACGCTCAAAAGCAGCACGTGGGATCACACCCACCGTCATTTTCGTGTCATCCAAGAGGGTGGTGGAAACTCGATTTTGATCTGTTTCAGGGAAAAGCACTGGCGGTTTGGGGACCATAATCGACCGCTGACTGGGTCGTTGGCTCGATTCTTCTCCCGATGGTTGTGAGACCTGAGCCAAAACCAACGAGTCGTGTGTGAAAAAAAACAGGATTATCCAGCTACCACACAATCCCACCTTCACCCAATTTTGCATCCTAGCGTATGTGTGCCCGCGCGTCATACGGATCAAAGCTCATTATCTACCCATTGACCCCGATGATAGATCGCCTCAGCTCTTCCTTGGAAGGTTTCACCCACATAAGGGGAATTTTTTGATTTTGAATGGATTCTTTGGGGAGTGTATTCCCACTCTTCCTCTGTGTTGAAGACGGTAAGATTTGCGGGCTGATCTACATCTACTTTAGGAATCTCCAGAGATAAAATTTGTCGTGGTGCCACCGCTAGTTTTTCCACTAAATCTGTTAATGATAAGTGACCCGGTTTCAACAGACGGCTTACAGCCACACTCCACGCTGTGTCCAATCCAATAATTCCATTGGGAGCGTCAATGAACTCCACATCCTTTTCCTCTGGGGCATGAGGCGCATGATCTGTACAGATAGCGTCTATAGTCCCATCCTTGAGCCCTTCAATCATCGCATCCACATCCTCTTGTGACCGTAACGGTGGATGCATTTTGACATGTGTATCAAAATTGCGTCGTTCAATTTCCTCGTCGGTGAGATCAAAATGATGGGGACACACTTCTGTTGTCACTCTAATTCCCTTTTTCTTGCCTTGTCGCACCAACTCTACCCCATCTTTTGTGCTAATATGCGCCACGTGAACATGGCCACCCGTCAGCTCAGCTAACATGATATCGCGCGCAATCATCACCTCTTCTGCAATGGCGGGGCTGCCTTCCAATCCTAGTCGAGTCGAGACAACACCCTCATGCATATGGCCTGGTTTGCTTAATGCAAGGTCCTCTTCATGGTTAATGATAGGAACCCCTAGCATTGCAGAGTAGGTCAACGCAATTCGCATAATCTCTGCATTATACACAGGATCGCCATCATCACTAAACGCAACCGCACCACCCTGAACCATAGCAGCCATTTCTGCAATCGCCTCACCCTTTCGATCCACCGTTACAGCTCCAATAGGATGGACCTCAACGGGTAAATGTGATGCCCGATGAACAACGGTTTCGACTACATCCTGAGTGTGCAGAGTCGGCCGCGTGTTGGGCATACACGCTACAGCGGTAAAACCTCCAAACGCAGCGGATCGGGTGCCAGTGGCAATCGTCTCTTTTTGCTCAAATCCTGGTTCACGCAAATGGACGTGCATATCCATCCATCCAGGAGACACATATGTTTTGTGGCTTTTGGACCCTTCTATAACCTTTTCACCTTTTTTGGGGGTCAACCCCTGCCCTATCTCAACGATCACCCCGTCTTGAATTCGGAGGTCGATTTTTTTTGACCCATCAAACTCCTTGTTGGATAGGTCTACAGGGTAAACCGATGTGAGTAAAAGCTTGGGGGTAGGTGTGCCGAATGAAGGAAGGGACATAATTGAGGTTCTGTGCCTTAGGGATCTGTGGAATTCAACATATCATGCGCATGCAGTAGGCCTAAGCCTAACTGGAATATACGTTGCTTTTTGCCATTTAGAACAGCGATCTTCACCCTATGCAAACCGAACCCAAAGCCATACCCACCGTAAGTGAACTGACCCAGAAGATTAAAACACTTTTAGAAAATGGGTTTGACAGAGTCGAGGTGGAGGGAGAAATCAATGGGTTGAAGACCTCCGCCAACGGACATCTCTATTTCACACTCAAAGATGAGGGTGCTCAAATATCAAGTGTGGCATGGCGAGGGGTAGCTATTCGTATTAAGTCTGATTTTCCGACGCTTCAAGAAGGAAGCCAAGTGGTTGCCAGAGGGCGTGTCCAAGTGTATGCTCCAAGAGGGTCGTACCAATTGGTTGTAGACCATCTTGAGGAGGCAGGGCTTGGTAAAGCATTTGAAGCGATTGAGAAGTTAAAACAGAAGCTGAAAGCGGAGGGGCTCTTTGATGAAGCGCGCAAAAAGCCTCTCCCACTTTTTCCACATCGCATTGGGGTGATTACTTCAGCGGGTGGAGCCGCCTTGCATGACATTACCAGCACATTGGAAAACCGTTGGCCGTTAGCGACTGTGGTGCTACATCATGTAGCAGTTCAGGGGGATCAAGCAGCGTCGGAGTGTGTCCATGCGCTACAGACTCTTGATCAGATCGGTAACGTTGATGTGATTATCCTAGGTCGAGGTGGAGGCTCTGCAGAGGATCTAATGGCCTTTAATGACGAGGCGCTTGCTCGAGCAATTGCTGCAGCCAACACACCTGTCGTGAGTGCGGTTGGGCACGAAACCGATATCAGCATTAGCGATTTTGTCGCCGATGCAAGAGCAGCAACACCCACCAAGGGAGCAGTTCTCGTAACGCCTCACCGCGACGATGTTCAAGCACGAATTGATGGCTGGAGTGATAGACTGAAAACAACACTGGATACACGCCTGGACCGTCTTCGAAAGCATGTGACTCAACTTAGTGATTCATATGCACTACGAGCCTTTCAAGACAAGGTGGGGCAATACAGGCAAAAGGTATCGTTGCTTACCAGTGAACTCGAGCGCCTAAACCCAGAGACTCCTTTAAAACTAGGCTATACACGCGTGCAAGAGGGTGAGACGTGGATACGAAACGCTCATGACGTACCAACTGACGCAACATTAGATCTTGTCTGGCATGATGGCTCGGTAAAAGTGAAACCACTGTAAGCAAACTCGGCGCGAGAGAAACGAGAGAACTAGGTCAGAATCTTAGGCTGAATCCTCACTTAAGCGCTCTAAACGTACCGTTTTGATACGACTTGGGCTTGCTTTGGAGATAATGACCTTGTGCACACCAAGTATCAACTCCTCATTCACATTTGGGATTCTTCCTGACTCATGGATAATGTATCCCGCTACAGTATCATAGGGTGTGTCATCTCCAAAAGGAATCCCAATGTCTGGAAACTGTTCTAAAAGGTCTTCAAGCTCTACATTCCCACTTAATACAAAGGTTGAATTATTCAATTTTTTGATGAATTCATCTTCTGTATCGTACTCATCCTGGATGTCTCCCACTACCTCTTCAATCAAATCCTCGGCTGTAATGAGCCCCGCAGTCCCTCCATATTCATCAATCACTAACGCAATAGAGGTATTGGTTTTGCGAAATTCATTCAAAAGATCCTGTGCGCGCTTGCTTTGTGGAATTAAACTGACGGGTCGTAGAATATCTTTGAGTGATGTAGGTTCATCATACATTGAATGAAGAAAAACGACGCCAATCACATCATCTATTGTTTCGTGATATACAGGGAGTTTGGAGTATCCAGACGATATAAAGGTCTGCTCCACATCCGAAATACTGGTTTGATCGTCTACAGCGATAATCTCCGTACGAGGCACCATGAGCTCCTTGACCCGCTTGTTGGAAAGATCCAGCACATTATGCAAAAACTCAGAGTCATCTTCGTCAAAGTCTTCCCCACCCCCTGATTCAAGAAGTTCCTGAAATAGGCTTTCCATTTCTTGACGACGAAAAACTTGGGTTTCGTCTGGAGTTTGGGTAATCCCAAACAGTCGAATTAACCCTTCGGATGCGACGGTGGCAATCCAAACCATGGGGCGAAATAAATACAGTAGGCCACGAAATGGCAGTACTACGATGCGAACAACAGCATCGGCTTGGGAACGAAAGATCGTTTTGGGGACGATTTCTCCAAAAATCATAATCACCACCGATGCAATGACCGTCTGGGTCAACAGTAGCAAAAATGGATTTGGCTCTACACCTTGCCACCCCTCATAAAGAGTAATCAAAGGGCCTTCAAGAAAGATGGCCATCAGCGTTGCGTACAACACATTGATGATGTTATTCCCAATCAGTGTTGTTGAAAGGAATTCGTGACCATTCTGCATGAAATAGTGCAATGCACGTCCCACGGGAGACGCTTTGCGCGACTCAATCTCCATTTTAATACGACTGGCAGACACAAAGGCAATCTCTGAGCCAGAGAAAAACCCGCTCAGCAACACAATGATCATAATAATGGCTATTTCCATAAGCGGAATTTACAAACCTTTACTTACATCTATCTCTTAGGATCGACGATGGTTTACTTCGTCTCACTTTGCCACTTCCTTCGTCATAAAGCCATGAATCACCGGAGGTGGAGAAAATCTTTGCTCTGTGGCTTCACTAGGCTCTTTTTGGAGAGTCCACGCCGCGCTATAACGCTGACTTAGCACCTCCATGGGAGCATCCTTATGTCCATGAAGTAGTGCAATGGGCTCCCCCTCTTCCACAGATTCACCAAGTTTCTTGAGGCACTCAATTCCTGCTGCAGGGTCAATTGTATCCTCCATGGTGGCACGTCCAGCCCCCAATTCCGTAGCAATGAACCCTAGTTCTTTGCAATCGCAGTGTGTCAACACCCCAGCCTGAGGAGCCAACACAGAAGAGAACTGTGAGGGTGTATAAAGATGAACCGTTGAATCTTTTTGCCATTCTTGAATCCAATCCTTCAGTTGGTCGGCATCCCCCTGTTGTGTCTCAACGAGGGTTAAAAACTTGGCCCATGCCTCACCGTTCGTTATGGTTTCTTTGGAAAGTGTCACTCCTTCGTCGATACTCTCAACCTTTCCTGCTAATTGAAACATGCTTGCCGCAAGCCGATGGGTGACCTCCATGAGATCCTCTGGGCCGTTGCCAAGCAAACCAAGGATCGACTCTTCCACCTCGAGACCATTGCCAACAAGCCGCCCAAGAGGTTGATTCATGTCCGTGAAGACAACCTGCGTTTTCACCCCAAACGATTCACCCAGTTGAATCATTGTTGAAGCGAGTTCGCGGGCTTCCTGTTCTGTCTCCATAAAAGCACCTGTTCCTACCTTGACATCGAGAACGAGCCCCTCAATCCCTTCGGCACACTTTTTGCTCATGATGCTACTGGCGATCAAAGGGATCGATTCCACCGTTGCTGTAGCATCTCTAAGGGCATAAAGTTTTTTATCAGCAGGGGCGATGTCCTCGGTTTGACCCATCATGGCAACGCCAATTTGTAGGCATTGATGACTTGCCTGTTCCAACGATAAATCGGTTCGGAACCCCTGGATCGAGGCAAGTTTATCGAGAGTACCCCCCGTATGGCCAAGCCCTCGACCCGAAATCATTGGAACTATCACCCCTTGACTTGCCAATATCGGTGCTAACAATAAGGATGTCTTGTCGCCCACGCCTCCCGTAGAATGTTTATCGATTTTTGGGCCTTGGATGTCAGACAAATCCATTCTCTCTCCCGAAAACAACATGGCTTCCATAAACCCTTGTGTTTCTTCGGGTGTAAAGCCTTTTAGGACTCCTGCCATAAGGAACGCAGACATTTGATAATCTGGAAGTTCCCCAGAGGTAAAGGCCTGAACCCAATCAATGATCTGCTGCTTGGAGTGGGAACCCCCATCACGCTTTTTGCGTATAAATTGATATGGATTCATAGGATTGTAGTCTTATCAATCTGTAGGGTTCGAGACAATATCATGCATGGATTCACCATGTGATTCTTTGAGCCTGGAATGATACCTTAAAAGTATGGAAGTATTTGAAATCATAGGTTTGCTTATTGCAGGGGCTGCAGGTCTGATTAATTATATTCAGAATCGCCGTCGTCGAGAGTTGGCAGAAGAACTTCCTGAAGAGGGTGATGAAGAGTTTTTCCCTTTCCCAGAAGATGTTTTAATGGAAACAGACGAAGCTCTAGAGTCCATCGGGCAAGAAATAGTGGAGTCCATCCCAATGGATCGTGAAGATGCTTCTCCTTTTCAAGAGATGGCCGCTCAAGGGTCGGCTCGTGGTCAAGGCTCAGCTCGTGGAGATCGATGGACGCAACTCCAAGATAGGGTTGAGGCTCGTAATCAAGCGGCTCGTGGTCAAGACCCTGCTCCTGGTCAAGACCCTGCTCTTGAATCTTCGATCTTGTCAGCCCCCATTTTGTTGAGCCGACCCAAAAAGGCCTCTACCTCTCGCCTTGCCACCAAAAAGCGGGCTCGTCAAGCCATTATTGATGCCGAAGTTTTTGCCCCTCCTATCTCAAAGAGGCAAAAAGGACCCTTCACACCTTTATCTAGACCTGTTTAATTCATGAAGATTGTCGTCGATCGACAGCTTCTTGATAGCATCCAAAAAGTGATTGCCCCAGGCGTCACGTGCATCGATTATGATGAGTATTCGCTTGATTCATCTCGCTCGAGAGTTGATGGATTCATTATTCGATCCGTTACAAAGATCCGAAAAGAGACGTATCCGGAATGGATCGATTCACCCCCGAGCTTTGTCATAACAGCCACGGCAGGGATTGACCACATAGATACGGAGTGGTTGACGGCTCTTGGGGTCAAATGGCGTCATTGTCCTGGCGCGAATGCGAATGCTGTGGCTGAGTATGTCATTGCCTCTCTTCTTTGGATGAATCAAGGGGCTTTCCAGGGATCTTTGGGGATTGTTGGAGTTGGAGCAACTGGGCAAGCTGTTGAGTCATTGGCTCATGCGCTGGGGTGGTCTGTCGTCCTATATGATCCACCAAGAGAGCGGACTGCAAGAAGTCTTGGCAAAGAGACACAACAAGCAAAACCGTTTCGGTCGGCAAAAATAGAGGCTATCATGGCTTGTGATGCCGTCACCTTTCATGTGCCACGTATCATGAGTGGTGAGGATGCTACCTATCCATTGTGGAGCCATGAAGAATTAACCAACGCCAACGCTTCCTGGATCATCCAAGCCTCTAGAGGGGGTACAATCGATGAAAATGCACTCTATCACTGGGCAAAAAGTGGCGGTCAACTTGCCTGCGATGTGTGGGATGGCGAACCAAGCTTGCGCCAAGGTCTTCTAGAAGCCTCCACACTTGCGACACCTCATATTGCAGGGTATTCTGTTCAATCAAGGATAAAAGCATTTGCCCAGGTAACAACTCATCTCGAGTCATTGGGTGTGCCCCTGCAAATTTCAAAGAAGGCATTATCAGGAGAAGAGGATCCCGTCATGACGCTTTCGGACACGATAACCTCTGCCCGAGAATTGATCGAGACCATTCACCCATGGATGGCTCTTTCATCGACTTTTAAAATGGAGCTTTTGGAAAACACTCCTCCTCAAGGAGATCCATCTACTCTTACACAACAGATGCATCAAGAGGGACTTTTTAATAAGTGGAGAACGCAAACGCCCTTACGAGTGGAATTTGCACTATTTTCTGCCACTACTAAACTCCAAAAGGCCTTTCCGTGGCTCAGGAGGGTGGGAGTCCAAACAGCTTCCTAGCATTCGTTGTTGTTTGATCTACGAGGCTTGATAAGGAGCATTCCAACGTATCGGCAAGGGCTTGGGCTGTATAAGCGACATACGAGGGTTCGTTACGCTTTCCCCGAAAAGGGGCCGGAGCTAAGTAGGGAGCGTCTGTCTCGAGAAGAAGGCGTTCTAGTGGTAGGGATGTAATGAACTCACGAGTCTGTGTTTTTTTGAAGGTGAATACCCCCCCAATCCCCAAGTACAATCCAAGATCTATGGCTCGCCGTGCCTCGTTTTCTGTTCCCGTAAAACAATGCCAAACTCCCGTAAGTGATCCATCTTGATGGGCCTCTATCCTATCCAAAAGCTCGGTGGTGGTTTCTCGATTGTGTAGCACGATCGGTTTCTGAAGCTCCTTTGCCATGGATAGGTGAGCATCCAAAGATTCGAGTTGCTCAGCCATCGCTTCTGTGGACCAATAGGCGTCAAGGCCGGTTTCACCCACGGCGCAAATGTCTTGAGCGGAGACCCTTTGGAATAACGTATCTCTATCTAATGTACCACCTGGTTTCCATTCGCAGGGATGGATTCCGGCCATTTTATACAAGGAGATTCCCGACTGGAAACTTTCCCAAGTGTCAATACATCGATCCATTTGAGCCACCGAATCCATCGAAATGGCGGGCATCAAGATTTGAGTAACTCCAACCTCCGAGGCACGAGTGGCTATGTCGTGTAAATCCTCCTTAAAATCATCCAAATAGAGATGACAATGCGTATCAATCATAAGAGAGTGGTGAGTTAAACCGAGGGTGATAACTTTTTTTGAAATCGAGATGTAAGGAACGTACCATGGAATGTTCTTAAATGAAAGAGTGGCATCAATGAGATGTTTTACATATATTGAACATATACATTGGTTCCTGTTCATTTAACCTTATTTAAACCCTTCTTATGGCAGAATCAGCAGATCGTAACAAAGCATTAGACATCGCCGTTGGGCAAATTGAAAAGCAATTTGGCTCCGGTACCATTATGAAACTTGGAGACAAACCTGTTCACGAAGTGGATGTGATTTCTACAGGGTCTATCATGGTTGATTATGCGTTGGGCGTTGGAGGAATCCCAAGGGGTCGAATCACAGAGATTTACGGGCCAGAAGCTTCAGGTAAAACCACCCTTGCCATGCAGGTTGTCGCTGAAGCACAAAAGATGGGGGGCTATGCAGCATTTATTGACGCGGAACATGCATTTGACTCAAAATATGCGAAGGCACTAGGCATTAACACGGATGAATTGCTTATTTCTCAGCCAGATTCAGGTGAGCAGGCACTTGAGATCACGGAGACTTTAATCCGATCAGGGGCCTTGGATGTGATTGTCGTCGACTCGGTTGCCGCTTTGGTTCCAAAAGCAGAGCTGGAAGGTGAGATGGGGGATTCACACATGGGACTTCAGGCGCGATTAATGTCTCAAGCCTTACGTAAAGTGACCGGAGTGATAAATAAAACTCGTACATCATGCATCTTTATCAATCAGGTTCGAGAGAAAATAGGTGTGATGTTTGGGAATCCTGAAACCACAACAGGTGGACGTGCACTTAAATTTTATGCTTCTGTTCGACTAGATATACGCCGCATCGGTGCCATCAAAAAAGGTGAAGACGTAGTCGGTAACCGTACCAAGGTGAAAGTGGTCAAAAACAAAGTGGCTCCACCCTTCAAAACGGTCGAGTTTAACATCATGTACGGCAAGGGGATCTCTAAGATTAATGAGCTTCTAGACCTAGCCGTTCAATTCGATATTATTGAGAAACGAGGGAGTTGGTATCGATACGAGGGTGAACCCGTTGGTCAAGGAACCGAGTCAGCCCTGCAATTTTTAGAAGAGGATGCCGATCTCACGGCGAAAATTGAGGCATTGGTTAAACAGCAGCTTCTTCCCGATGTGGAGTTAGAAGAAAATTCACCGAGTGCTGAGTTAGCCGCCAAGGATGAGAAAAAAGAGCCTGCCAAAGAAACAGAATAATGGATGCATCTCTTAAGACAGAGATGCCTGGTCCTGAGCATTGGAATGAAGAAGACCAGGTCACAATCAAAGAGATCCAAGTTCAAAAGAAAAAACGTGATCGTTTCTCCGTCTTTAGTGAGCAGGGATTTCTATTTGGCTTATCCACAGAAACATTCATTAAACATCCCCTTTCCTCTGGACAAAGCCTGCATCGTTCAGATGTTCAACGGATACTAGAGACTGAGCATCGGTTTACGGTTCAAGCATCGCTTCTCCAGTACATTTCTCGTCGCTCACATGCACGAAAAGAGCTCCTGCAAAAAGCTCAAAAAAAGGGCCATGACACGGCTCTGATAGAGTCTATACTGGATGATTTTGAGGGAAAAGGGTGGATAGATGATCAACAATTCGCTGAGTCTTTTGCTAGAGATAAAGCCCGGTTCAAATCTTGGGGGCCACAAAAGATTCAACAACACCTCGTTCAAAAGGGGATTGAGCGACATGTAGTGGATGAAGCTATCGCAGCCGCCATCCCGCGGGAGGAAGCATTGCAAACCTGCTTACAGCTACTGTTGAAAAAAAAGTGGTATTTTGATAAAACTGAAGACAAATTTAAACGCAAGCAAAAAATGATGGCTTATCTGATGCAACGAGGGTTTACATCCCATGTTTGCCTAAAAGCCATTGAACAAAGCCTCCATTAGCCATGCTAAGAAATATTACCCTTGAAAAGGTAGTACGTTGGATTATCGGCTTGACGCTCGCTAGTGCGGCAATTTGGGTCTTGGTAAACTATTCCAACCTACTTGCCTACGCTATTATCTCCATATTCATCGCGTATCTACTCGATCCACTCGTAAGCTGGGCCGAATCAAAAGGTGTAAACCGCACGCTTGCAATCTCGGTCACCCTTATTGTATTCACTGGACTTGTGGTCTGGGCATCCTACAATGTCTTCCCAATTTTATACTCTCAGATGGTCAACCTGGCTTCTGAGTTGAATACTCGAAACATTGAGTATATCATCACCGAAGTACAAGCTGTCTTGGTAGCCCGCTTTGATTTTATCCCTCAACAATTTCTCACCGATAACATCCAAAACCTTCGGGATCGCATCTTTGATGCCAATCAAGTTCCTGATATTGTCGCGGGTGCATTTGGCATCTTCACCAACGTCTTTTCAGCCATTCTTGTGATTCCATTTGCCACTTTTTTCTTCCTTAAAGATGGTGCAAAGATACGCCGTGACATTCTTCAGCTTATCCCTAATAAGTACTTTGAGACGACGTTAACGGTGATCAACAAGATTGAAAATAGACTTGGTACCTACTTTAAGAGCGTCTTATTCCAAAGTTTTGTCGTTGCGACGCTCTCAGTGATTGGACTTTCCATCGCAGGTCTAAACAATGCCTTAAGCGTTGGAATTACGATGGGGCTTGCAAACTCTATCCCATATTTAGGTCCTATTATTGGGTATCTGCTCTCCTTTTCTGTCTCCATTGTAGAGACACAAGGCGATTTTAATCTTGCGTTTGCCTGCATGGCTGTCGTTTTTGTGGTGCAAATCATCGATAACTCACTATTGCAGCCTCTCATTTTTTCTAAGTCCGCTGACATTCATCCTGTTGCTGTATTATTTATCATTTTAATTGGTGCAGAAACTGCATGGCTTCTTGGCATGCTGTTTGCTATTCCCATTGCAACAAGTGTGAAAATTATGATACAGCAGATTTCATGGAGCTTTAATAATTACAAAGTTTTCCTCACTGATTAATTATGGGCGAGGAAGCGCAAGCCAAGAACCCAATTCCTCGCTTTGTAGCTTTTGCTTCTGGTTCTGGTTCAAATTTTGAATCGATACTGAAGGCCATTGAGCGAGGCGATCTTCAAGCAACATGTGTGGGGCTTATTGCTTCTAGACCCCAGATTGGGGCTATTGATAAAGCTCTCGATCGAGATATCCCGGTGCATGTTCTCCCCCAAAAAGGGTCGGAGTCAACTAATATGTCATCATCATTAGACAAAGAGTTGACCAACGTCGTGGAGTCGATGAGACCTGACTTTGGTGTCCTTGCTGGATACCAGCAAAAATTACCCTCGTCCATACTCGATGTGATTTCAGGGCCTGTCTTTAACATTCACCCCTCCCTTTTGCCAAAGTTTGGGGGGAAAGGATTCTATGGAATTCGAGTCCACGAAGCGGTCCTTGAAGCGGGCGAAACTGAGTCTGGGTGCACCGTTCATTTGGTCACTGACCATTATGATGAAGGCCCTATTCTTGCACAAGCACGCCTCTCGATTCCTGCTAACTGCACTCCAAAAGATCTTGCAGCAGCCGTACTAAGGCTTGAGCATACGCTTTACCCCATCACGATACAAACAACATTAGAGGATTATGGAACCCTCCAGTCAACCTTTGCAACCGCCCATTGATTCACTGCCTATTCGAAGAGCTTTAGTTTCTGTCTCGGATAAGACAGGGCTTGAAGAATTTGGCAAACAATTGCAGGCGTTAGGTGTAGAGATCCTTTCCACG
The DNA here is from genome assembly GCA_002338335.1 of Bacteroidetes bacterium UBA1860. Classification (GTDB taxonomy): domain Bacteria; phylum Bacteroidota; class Rhodothermia; order Balneolales; family Balneolaceae; genus UBA8296. The sequence goes on along the minus strand of DDIC01000063.1, from coordinate 3,934 downwards.
GGTGGAACAGCAGCGACATTGCGGGAGTCTGGCGCTGAGGTGACGGATGTATCTACAATCACAGAGTTTCCTGAGATTTTAGGTGGACGCGTCAAAACGTTACATCCGCTCGTTCATGGAGCCATTCTTCATCGAACCGGTCACCCAGATGACGATGCTGACCTTGCGTCGCATGGCATTACTCCAATTGATCTTGTAGTTGTGAATCTGTACCCATTCCAACAGACATTAGCCAAACATCCCAATGCTGATTTTCAACAGCTGATTGAATACATCGATATTGGCGGGCCAACTATGATTCGGGCAACTGCAAAGAATGCTGCGTTCAAAGCTGTGGTGTGTGATCCCTCCGATTACCAAGGGATTGTAGATGAACTTGCGTCCAATGGGGGAATCTCCTGGGCTACACGACAGGACTTAAGCTCCAAGGCATTCCAGCAAACGGCTCAGTATGATGCTGCGATATCGACCTGGATGATGGGTCGTTCTATGGAGGGCCGCGATGCAGAATCAAGCCACATAGCACCAGAGCAATCCACGCAGGGCCCATCGAACGCAGAATTTTTATCAACCCTAACCATTGACACCTCTCCACAGCATGTCCTTCGATATGGTGAAAATCCACACCAAAACGCTTCATTTTATGGCAATTTAGATCACCTTGTGGATGTATTTCATGGAAAAGAGTTGAGCTTTAACAATATTCTTGATTTGGATGCTGGCCTTCGACTCCTTTCAGAGTTTGTCGAGGCTCAACCAACCTGTGCCATTCTTAAGCATACGGTCCCCTGTGGTGTTGCCTCCGCTTCTACCGTCCATGAAGCATGGACAAAAGCCTATGCCTCAGATCCTACCTCCCCTTTTGGCGGCATCTTATTGTTTAACTGGGAGATTGATGCTGAGACTGCATCGGCGCTGGATGAAATTTTCTCGGAAATGGTTGTGGCTCCAGATTTTAGCAAAGAGGCCGAACTACTACTGACGCAGAAAAAGAATCGTCGCTTGGTTCGCCTCAAAAAGTATCCAAGTGATCCACTCCATATCCAGAGCATGTTGGATGGAATTCTTGCTCAGCAACGCGACGCCTTAGATGCTCAAGAATTTGATTTTATCCAGGATGAGTTACTCGATCACGAAACCAAACAAACAGCGGCTTTTGCATGGAAAATCACTCGACATGTCAAGTCCAATGGCATAGTGCTTTGCAATGGACAACAGCTCATTGGAACTGGCACGGGTCAAACAAGCCGTGTAGATGCTGTGAGACAAGCTCTAGAAAAGGCCAAACAGTATGGTCACAATTTGCAAGGAGCTGTCTTGGCGTCTGACGCCTTTTTCCCTTTTGCCGATAATGTGGACCTCGCGGCAACCCACGGGATTCAGACAATTATCCAACCTGGTGGGAGTGTTCGCGATGATGAAGTGCTTCAAGCGGCCATAAAACATGGCATAACGATGATTTTGACTGGGAAACGCCACTTTAGACACTGATTTGGGGATTCCGCAGCAAATCATTCCATCTAAGTGCCAAAAGGCGTACTTTCAACCTAACTGTATACAACACGAATGTGAGAGTAGGGATTGGGATTATTAGATTCTATTTTTGGAACCCAAAAGACATCGCCCACTGCAGATGGATCGAAAGAGAAATCTCAGGGCATCTTTGATCAGCTTTACACTGATATCGCGATAGATTTGGGCACAGCAAATACGCTGATTTATGCCCGAAATCAAGGAATTGTACTCAATGAGCCTTCAATTGTTGCCCTTAATAAGGACAAACAGCCCGTCGCGATTGGGCAAGAAGCCCGTTTGATGCACGAGAAGACGCACCAAGATATTTATACGGTTAGGCCCTTGAGAGATGGGGTGATTTCAGATTTCGAAGTCGCTGAAATGATGATACGGGGGATGATCAAGAAGGTGAAGATGAAATGGTACTCGACAACGCGGCAAATGGTGGTCTGTGTCCCAAGTGGAATCACTGAGGTGGAGCGTCGTGCTGTTCGCGATAGTGCTGAGCATGCGGGAGCTAAGGAAGTCTACCTTGTCGATGAACCTATGGCGGCAGCGATTGGGATTGGGCTAAACGTCCAGGAACCTGTAGGAAGTATGATCGTTGATATCGGGGGCGGTACCACTGAAATTGCAGTCATCGCATTGTCTGGAATCGTCTATGCTCAATCTGTGAGATTGGGTGGGGATGAGCTGAATGATGACATTATTAATTATTTCCGTAGGGTACATAATCTTCTGATTGGAGAGAGAACTGCCGAGCGTGTGAAGTGCGAAATTGGCTCTGCCACCCCACTGGACCCAGAAATCGAACTCACCATCAAAGGGCGCGATCTTGTCAATGGAGTACCAAAAACACGTGTCGTCTCCTCAGAAGAAGTGCGGGATGCTTTGTCGGAATCCATCAATACCATCGTTGATGCCATATCGCAAGCCCTTGAGCAAACCCCTCCAGAATTATCTTCTGATATACTAGATCGAGGTATTATGCTCACAGGTGGTGGCGCCCTTATCAAAAATCTTGATAAACGGATTATGGATGAGACACAACTTCCTGTTCATGTGGCAGAGGATCCGCTTACGGCTGTCGTGCGTGGAACAGGCTTAATTTTGGAACACCTCGACTACTACCGAAACGTCGTCTCCTAACTAGATTCTCTTTATGGCCCAGCCGTCCAATGGTTTTTTTGGTCGTGATACACTTTTGGGGGCCTTTCTTCTTTTGCTGTCGATCCTCATCATGGTCCTTCGATTTGATGATGGTTTAGCCAATCTTCGTCAAGGTTCTCTTGCGGTTGTTAGTCGTCTTGAAGCCCCATTATCCAATGTTAGGGTCTTTAGACAAGCACTCAACACCAATCGGGAGCTCCAGCAACAAAATATTTTGTTGCAAGACGAACTTAATCGACTTCGAAGTGCTGAGACTCAAAACACCATTCTCAGAGATCTCATTAATTTCCAGGATGGTTCAACTTTGGACCTACTCCCTGTTCAATTTCAGTCAAAATCGATTTTTAGCCCAAACCCAACGGGCAGTATCACAGCGGGGTCTGAGCTTGACGTAGAATTGGGAGATCCTGTGATTCATCCTCAAGGCATCGTAGGCCGAGTCATTCTGACCACCAGACACCGCGCTCAAGTGATGTTTTATTCTCATCCAAATTTTCGCGTGAGTGCAAAGATCTTGGATTCTCGAGCCAACGGAATTATCCGGTGGGACCTGCAAAACAATCAATCGATGATCTTGGATTATGTGCCTCTTACAATCCCGGTCCAGGTTGGTCAAGAAGTGGTTACCAGTGGGTTTAGTGAACAATTTCCAGAGAATATTCCCATTGGTATTGTGGAATCGGTGGAGCGACAGCCCGATCAATCGTCCTGGGTGATTACAGTCACACCTTCGGTCGATCTGAATCGACTCGCGGAAGGGTTTGTTGTACTCAACTCCCAAGATTCTGTACTACAGGGGGAGGTGAATCCATGAATCAAACCTCTTTTGCACGAATGATTTTCCTTGGGATAGGTATGCTACTGAGCTATGTCATGCTCTTTCAACATGTCACAATTGCGAGGGTGGGTCTCGATTTAATGGCTATTTATCTCGTGTGGGTAATGCTCGCCTATCCTCGTTTTCAGAGTACGTGGTTTGCTGCAGTCGTAGGCTTTTTGTTGGATGCGATGACGGATCAATGGGGGCTGAACATGTTTGCCTACACCGGCGCAGTCATCTTGCTGTATGGTGTTTTTGAGAGGTTTCGCGAGATAAAGCTACTCGATTGGCAATACTTGACCCTTTTGTTTGGATTCATTCTGCTAAAATCGAGCCTTTTTGCACTCTCAACCTTGTTTACAAATGGAGTTGATCTTGCTCAACCTGTTTGGGCTTTTATTCTAGGAACCTCCGTTTACACCGTCATCG
>DDIC01000015.1:18764-34278 GCA_002338335.1 Bacteroidetes bacterium UBA1860 | reverse complement strand
CCATAGAGGGAACCAAACATGGGTCAAAAGCCGATAGATCATGCAATTGGCGAATGGATAATTGACAAATTGCGGCGTCATGAAGAGGTCGATTTGATGCCTTTTGGACACCTTCGAGTAAAGCATCAGCCTCAAACACGAAAGGATCATCGGGAAGGGGGTTGGTCATTGATTCCACCCAAGGATGAGATTGAGTTTGTCCACTCCCGTAACGAAGAAAAGGGTGGCTCAACCACATGATTACCAATCAGGAACTTATTGCAACACTAATTGTCAAGACCGGCCTTGATGAACAAACGGTCAAAGGACAGCTTCTGGCATGGCAAAAAGAGGTTTCTAATGCGTTGGAAAATGGGGAGGTTGTAGATCTTCATGGAGTGGGTAGACTCACACCTCGAGGTCAGGATCTTGAATTTACTCCCGATCCCCAACTCGCGCATGAGGTGAATTTCAAGTATGTCGGGCTAGCGGAAGTGGTGCAGCAGATGCCAGAGGATCCGTCCAAAGGGGCGTCGACGGAGGCAGGTAAGAAAGTTGAAGCATCTGAAGGTCAGGCAACTACCAAGACGGTGCATTCACAGACGAAGACCACCGACTCTACCTCAACGCCGAAGACTCCAAAAAAATCCACCACATCCACGAAGGTGGATCGCCCGTTTGATCAAGGCTCACCACTTCGTTGGGTCGCTGCTATTGTCGTACTTGCAACAGCTTTCACACTGCTTTTGTGGCAATTGCCGATACAGCGCCCAAGCGCTGTAGAAACCATGGCTGAAGCTCCTAGCCAAGTGGACTCACCCCAAGAGTCTGGGGCAGAAACTGGGACAAACAATGAAACTGAACCTAACACTGCGCTCGGCCCTGAAACAGCGCCTGAGGCAGAAACCACTCCAGAGCCTGATCTAGAATACTCCGGTGAGGAGTACGGCTTAATGGGACCCTATAACGAGTCCCTTGAGGAATCATACACCATTGTTTTGTATAGTTTAAGTAATCGGCAAAACGCCTTATCACAGCGAGACGAGTTAGAGAATCAATCCTATCGTGCCTTTGCACGAGAACGACAGCTCAATAGCGGTACCGTTACCACACAGGTTTGCGTAGGGCAATTTGAAGGTTTTGAAGAAGCGGTAAACGCAGCAAACGCCAGTTTTGGCGAAGCAGGCATTAACTTTTTTATTTCAGCACACAGTCAATCCATCCTAGAATGAACGAAACGACCCAACTCGACTCCCTTGCCGGAATCGTGAATGAATCCACCTCCATGAGCATGTTTGAGCTGTTAGCCCAAGGAGGAATCCTCATGATTCCCATCTTTTTACTATCACTGGTGGCACTCTATGTGGTCATTGAACGCCTCCTTGTATTGGGCAATTCCAAAGTCCAGATTGATGATTTTTTGACGGACGTTGAGGGTCATGTGAAGCGTGGTGAACCTAGGCTAGCGATTCAATATTGTGAGGACATGGACAAGCCTCTCTCAAGAATTGTCAAAGGAGGGCTCACGAGACTTGGAAGATCCCTACGAGATATTGAAGAAGGGATCCATGCAGCGGCAAAAAAAGAGATTTTTTATCTCCAAAATCGCCTTCACTGGCTTGCAACCATTGCGGGCGTCGCTCCCCTACTCGGCTTTACGGGCACCGTCACCGGGATGATTCGCGCCTTTATGGAATTGCAGTCCCTCCAAGGTAATGCGAACCCAAGCGTGCTTGCCGGTGGGATTTGGGAAGCCTTGATTACCACAGCATTTGGCCTGATTGTGGGAATTATTGCTTTTGGATTCTACAATTATTTAGTGAGCCGAGTCGATCGACTGATCTTTGAACTCGAGAATGCTTCGGCAGATTTCATGGAGTTGCTTCAGGCGCCCGCATCTGGAGGTGGTAAACAAGCAGGGTCTGCAAACCCATCGCCAAAAGGATAACCCCATGGCCATGCAATTTCGTAAAGACTCCTCAAATCTGAAGCCACTGACGCTTTTTTCACAGTCATCGTTGACGGATATCATCTTGTTGTTGTTGATTTTCTTTTTGTTGACCTCCTCGTTTGTATCCAATTATGGCATTAAGGTGAATATTCCAGCCGCTTCGACGGCCTCTGCAGGAGAGACCCAACAAATCACGGTCTCCATTACTGAGGAAGGGAGGTATTTCCTCGATGGTAATGAGATTGAACGAAGTGGTTTAGGGGCGGAGCTGAGAGTAGCACTCGATGGCAAGGAGAATCCCATTCTTGTGATTCGAGCAGATGGAGACTCTAAGCTTGAGGAGTCTGTTTATGTCATGAATTTAGGTAAGGCGCTGGACCTTCCATTGGTGATTGCTGCGGATCGGCAATCAAACTAATCGCAACAATTGATGAACGAAGACCGGCAGGCAATTTTATTATCGGTTACGATCCACGCGATACTGTTGTTGTTGGCGTGGTTTGTGGCGTTGGAACCTCAAACTCGTTTTCAAACCTCGATGCTTGAGGTGACCTATGGAGAGTTAGAGCAAGGGCGCCCGCTTCCGCCTAATGAACCTGTTGAAGAGGAGGCAGAAGCCACTACGGAAACGGAAGAAGAGATGGCTCCCGAGGCTCCTGAAGCCTCAGAACCCGAGAGTGTAGAGCCAGAGCCTGTGGAAACCGAGCCGACACCCGAGCCTGAGCCCGATATAGAGCAAGAACCCGAGCCTGTAGATCCAAAACCGGACCCACAACCAGAGCCCGAACCAACACCCGAACCCGAGATTGTGGAAGATCCCCAGACGCCGGTAGACGATCCAACCCAACCTCAATATGCGGTGGAACAACCCGAGACAGAGCCCCAAACACCCGTAGAGGAGGCCCCTGCGACAGATGCTGAAGAAGGCGAAGCAACCGATGATGAATTACAATCCCCCTACGAGCTCAAATGGGAAGGAGAATTGGGTAGAGACCCACGCGTTCAGCCGCTTCCTGTCAACCGCACCAATACAGATGCGACCATCACCATTCGCTTTGAAGTGAACCCAGATGGGTCCATTGGTCGCACGCTACCTATTCAACGAATGAATCCTGAGCTCGAACGAGAGGTCATGCGAACGCTCCGAAATTGGCGCTTTAATCCACTACCAAGTCGGGTTCCCCAGGAAGCTCAGTGGGGAACCATTACGTTTCGGTTCGTGGTGGAGTAGAAGAGCATAGCGATTTAAAGATTGTTGAAGCTCTTTACTATTAGTTAATATCTACTGTGACTATTGTTACAGACATTTCAATATTTATCTAGTTATCTCTATGTATTCCAGAAAACTAAATATCGGGATCATGAGAACAATAGCTTTTTCACTATGTCTTTTTGCGCTCAGCGTAACTCAAGTCCATGCACAGTGGGTCGAAAGTGCTTCTTGTGACGAACTTTCGAGTAGGTTAGCCAACAAAGCCATTACACATTTACTAAATCTAGAACCTTTATCAGCAGTTGCCACTGCAGAAGCTGCACTCATTGTAGATAATTCTTGTGCGCTAGGCCATCTAATCTTAGCCGATGCAGCTATCGAACGTGATAAACAATTACATCTAGATAAACTCTCAAAGGCTGGTTTGTCTAGTGTAGAATCTTCCTATTTGAAGATCATATTATCTTCAGATGAAGAACGGCCGGCAGTCGCAGAGGATGTATTCAAAAAATCCTCCGATAATGCATTATTACATTTCAAGTATGCAAGTTCCAACCAAGATTGGGATTCTATGCTAGATGGTGCAAAACAGCATGTTGGAAGTGAGGTGTCTCTACCTTTTCTCAATACAGTAGCGTATGGATACTCTGGTGGGCAATATGGAGAGCCTAATTACGATCGCGCTATGGAACTACTTGATATTGCAATTACAATTCAAGAATCGCCAAACATACGTGACTCAAGAGCAGAGCATTTTGCAAACATGGGAGATTTCGAGTCAGCGTTTGAGGAGCAGCTTCACGCGTATGCTTCAAATGGCAATGCTGGATCACCATACAGAACCAATTTAGTAAAATACTATCGTGCTACGCAGCATGAGCAATTGCAAAGTGAGCTAAAAGCACTGGTGCAAAAGCGCATGGATGCGACTAGAGAAAATGATCGTGAGGTGCTGCAAGAGCTCACGGTAGAAGGTTACTCTGCAGTTGCTTGTAATTCTAACCTAGAAGCTTGCTATGTGACAGATCCTTCCGTAGAGCCTAATATTAATCTTGAATGGTTATCCTTTGAAGCAAACAACATGGAGGTTTACTTCAATGGTAACTTTGACAATGCCATCATAACATTTGATGCCAACGGATCTTATACAACGACTGGAGAAGTGGTTACAAACTACTCAACCAGAGTTTCTGAGGTGTGGAGCCTAGAAGAGGGCGCATGGAAGATGTGGCTTTCAAATTATGCTCCAAAGCCTGATGCAAGTGGCATCCCATCATCATTATCCTCTATTTACTACTAGAGATTTTTCATAGGGTACAATTAAAAAAAGCTAGGACTTGACAGTCCTGGCTTTTTTTTCATCTATTTGAGACCCTATGAGCATACATATTTTTCCACGATGAAGGCTTAATGCCCCTGTTTGCTCTAGTTTCTTAAGCGTCCGAGTAACGACCACACGGCTAGATCCTATCTCCTGAGCAAGCTCATCATGAGTAATCTTAATCATGTGTCCGTTTTTAGGATGGCATGAAATCGTGATAAATTCATGTATTCTTTGTTCAACCGTTTTGGTCATGGCGCCACTAAAGCTATTCAAAATCTGGTTGTAACCTTTGGTCATTGACTGAAGAACAAAACGGTTCCAGCTCTCAAAATGATCGTGCAGGTAATCCACTTCATATACTGGTATCAATAGTTTTTTTACCGGCTTAATTGAAATAGCCGTCACAGCACTAGGTTGTTTTGTTACTGCAGCTACAAGAGATGTTGGACAAGTTTCCCCAGGCTTGACATGAGAGATGACATACTGTTTATCTTTTTCTGCACTGTATCTGTAGAGCTTTGACTCACCAACTAGATACAGTGGTATACGATTCACAGGGTCGCCTTGGTGGAGTGCCTTCTCACCCACAGCTTGATCCACGATAGAATAATTGTCAGACAAGTGACCAATGAGACCCTTATCAAAAGGGAATAGGGATAGTCGAGACCGTATTTCTGATGGATGCATAAGCTAAATAGTTGGGAATTATTTTTAAAATGTCATGCTTTTTCTAGAACCCTTATGTAACCATAGTTACATAAGCATAATAATTTAACATCGTGAATGACATTTGTGTTACTAAAGTAACATAATCGTAACCTTTCGCCTTTTATAATACTCATCCAACTAAAAAAAATCAGAAAGGAATGAAGAACTTATTTTACATCATGAGCATTATGTTGCTTACATGCTCTACCTCCATCGCTCAAGACCGCTCTAACCCTGTCGTTGTACTCAATTTTGTATCCGTTGATGATGTGGATTTATTTGAATTCTACGACTACCTCGCTTTCTCTGGAGAGATGAACGCATTACGAATTGAGGCTGGACATATTGACTTTTTTCACGTTTGGGAAGTAATGCATGACAGCAACCCCGGTGGTGGTGTGAATTTTATCATAGCTGAACGAACAAGCCTTGAACACACTATGATGCCACCCATGGAAGACTGGCAGGTGTATGCCTCTAATTTACAGGCTCAGGGAATCGAAAGCCCATTTCCACAGGGAACTTACGACGTTTCTAAAATTTACAAGAGTTACACTGAGATTGCTGATGCTGATCAAATTACAGTTTATGATGTCGTCAACACAGTTGCTGATGGGCAGCAAATCAATGAGCCTGGATGGATTATGAATATGAACCTCATGCTTGCTAAGTCTCCTGATTATCAATCATTAGAGGCGCAACTAGTGAATCTAGCTGAGGCTGATATTGCAGCTGGTGGGAAAGATGGATGGGCTTTTGTTGGTAATGTAAATGGATACCCGACGGATGCTCCTGTCACTCACATGACACTTGACTTCTGGAATGGTATGGAATCATTTCTTTCACCAAGTTCTTATGAATTGACGAGCCAGGATTTGGAGCTCGTAAACGATGTCGTTGAAGCGAGAGACTTGAGAAGACTTCTCCGGGCTCGACTTATTATCGCCAAATAAATCAACCTAATCCTCATACAAATGAGACATCTATTTATCACGTTTATTGCACTTCTAGTCAGTACCTCTGCAAGTGCTCAAATAATTTATATGCAATCACATCATGTCAAAGCTGAAGACATGGAGACCTTTGAACAAAACGAAATGATGTATTTTGCAGAGGTTGCTGAAAAATCCATAGAAGATGGAAATATGGGTGGATGGTATTTTCTTAAGCGAGTTGATGCTGGTTCTGTTCTGCATGATGAGACAGAGCCTACACACCTGTTTGTAAATGTCTACGAATCAATTGATCAGCTCACTTCAGGTGCGGGATGGGCAGGAGCAACAGATGTTTTGGGATTTGATCCTTCATTGATCCAATCTGAGTCAACGCTTCTTGCTGTCCAATATTTCAAAACGGAATCACTTATTGAAGATGATGGGTTTACGCACACTATTCTCAACTTTGCAAAACCAGTAGATGGTGCAGGGTTTCTAGATGAAAATATCAACCTTTGGAAGCCTTTCTTTGAAGCCAACATGGAGGCTACAGGAATGCAAGGATGGGGGATTGCCTCTAAGTTTTATCCTCAAGGAATGGATCATTCTACATTCATGACTTGGGATCACTTTAATTCACTTGCCGATGCCATGAAGCACCTTGCTGGAGAAAACAATCTTCTTGGTGGTGAGAATATTGTAGAGCAATCCAATATGTCAGAGTATGACCCTGATGGATTTAGATATAGAGTCTTATTCCAAAATCTAGACAGCAGGTTCTAAGAAAAACCAGTTTGTTTCATAGGGTAAGGGCTTGGTCATCGTGATCAAGCCCTTTTTTTATCCCTTCACCACGTATGGCTTTGCATCCCATATTTCGGTCGCATAGTCCATAATTGTGCGGTCTGAGCTGAATTTTCCAATTCTGGCAACATTGAGCGCGCCCATCTTATTCCACTCTTTTTTCTTACGGAACAAGGCCTCAACCTCACGTTGTTTGGATTGATAGGCGTCAAAATCAGCAAAGACCAAGAAGTAATCCCCTTTGTGAATCAGCGCCTCGATGATGGGTTGGTACAAACCTGGTTCGTCAGGGCATAGTAAATCGCTGGCGAGTTGATCCATCACTTCCTTGAGTTCTGGCTGAGCCTCTAACATCTCTAAAGCATTGTATCCACCTTGTCTGAAGGCTTCCACTTCCTCAACCGTATGACCAAAGATGAAGATATTCTCCTCGCCTACTTCTTCCTGAATTTCCACATTGGCTCCATCCAGCGTTCCTATAGTGATAGCACCATTTAGCGCAAATTTCATATTCCCTGTTCCTGACGCTTCCATCCCTGCCGTTGAGGTTTGCTCAGAAAGATTGGCTGCAGGGATCAACTTCTCGGCAAGTGTGACGCTGTAGTTGCCAAGGAACAAGCATTTGAGTTTGTCATTCGTCTCTAGATCATTATTGACCAGATCGGCAATCTCATTAATCAGTTTGATATGAAGTTTGGCCATCGCATAGCCCGGAGCAGCTTTTCCGGCAAAAATGACGGTTCTTGGGACCATATCTGCCCCTTCACCACGTTTAAGGCGATTGTACAACACCAACGTATGCAATGCGACCATCAGTTGACGCTTATACTCATGAATCCGCTTAATTTGAATGTCAAACATGGAAGCCGTACTCACTTTCACGCCGGTTGTTTTCTCAATGTACTTGGCCAGCTCTTTCTTCTTTTGCTGTTTAATCTTGCCAAATGACTTCAAAAACTCAGCGTCTTCCACAAAGGGTTCAAGCTCTTTGAGACGGTCAAGCTCAGACTCCCAACCAGGACCAATCGAATCTGTGATTAGTTGGCTGAGCTCAGGATTGCACTGCTTTAGCCAGCGGCGTGGGGTAATTCCATTGGTTTTGTTGGTAAACCGATCTGGATACATCTCATAGAAGTCCTTGAACAACGTCTTTTGGAGAAGGTCGCTATGTAGTGCAGCGACTCCGTTGATCTTGTGAGACCCAACAATTCCCAGCGAGGCCATATGCACCATCGGCTCTTCTCCTTCGCTGACAATCGACATGCGCGAGATGCGGTCCTTATCATCCCCAAACGTAGTTTGAACATCACCCAAGAAACGACGATTGATTTCGAAGATAATCTGGAGGTGGCGGGGGAGTAATGTTCTCATCAACGCAACCGGCCATTTCTCTAAGGCTTCTGGAAGCAAGGTGTGGTTGGTGTAGGCGATGGTCCGTACCGTAATATCCCACGCAAGCTCCCAATCAAGTCCTTCCTCATCCATTAGAATGCGCATCAATTCGGGAATGGCAAGATTTGGGTGTGTATCATTACACTGAATGGCCACGTACTTCGGAAGCTTTCGCCAGTCCTTGGACTGCTTGCGAAAACGACGAAGAATGTCATGCAAAGAGCTCGCCACAAGGAAGTACTCCTGCTTGAGTCGCAACTCTTGGCCGACGAACACTTTATCATTCGGGTATAGAACGCGCGAGATATTCTCATTGAGTTGCGTGTCACGAACCGCATTAATGTACTCACCTTGATTGAAGCTCTTCAGGTCAATGCTTGTGGAGGACGTAGCTTTCCATAAACGAAGGTGGTTCACAATATTATTTTGATAGCCAGGGATTGGCGTATCATAGGCCAGCGCTAGGACTTCGTTGGTTCCATTCCATCGGAAGCGAAGGCGCTCCTCTTCATCTCGATACATCTCTGCATGACCATAGAAATTGACGGGCACCTGAAGCTCAGGTCGAACAATGTCCCACGGGTTGCCATAACGTAGCCATAGGTCAGGTTTCTCCACCTGATATCCATCTTGAATCGACTGATAAAAGATGCCATAATCATATCGAATGCCATACCCAACCGCTGGGATGCCAAGCGTAGCCATGGAGTCCAAAAAACAGGCTGCTAGGCGACCAAGCCCCCCGTTGCCGAGACCCGCATCCCACTCAGCGTCACGAATATTTTCGTAATCAAGCCCTAGCTCTTCCAGTGCTTCAGCTACCGTCTCTCGTAGCCCCAGGTTTACCAACATATTATCAAGGAGGCGGCCGATGAGATACTCCATCGACAAATAATAGACACGCTTCACATTATCCTCATAATATGCCTGTTGTGTGTCTAACCAACGACTATGAAGCCGATCTAGAAGTGCCCAAACGACACTTCGATAGTCATCCCAATCTTGACGAGAATAGTCGTCCTTGGCAAGCGTGAAGCGTAGATGTTGCTTGATGTCTTCGCGTATGGCATCCTTGTCCATGCCGCGCCGAATGTGATCTGATGAAGAGGCTTTTTTAGCCATAGAATTGAAGATTTGTCATGACGTCCGCATCTAGGCGTGCGTCACCCATGTTACAGAAAGAGGTTGTTTTATGGATAGGTGCTTCTGCTAAACATTACCCTTGAAGAATTACCCAGCCTTTAGTGTCGTGTCTGGCACAAAGTTCGGAGCCGTCACGTTCGTCTTATACCCTAATTTAGTCAAAGAATCGGAGGCATGAAAAGCGACAAACTCCTGCTCGAATAGACCAAAGACACTGCTCCCACTCCCAGACATGGAGGCATAGATCGCTCCAAATTCATAGAGTTGATCCTTGAGGAGGCCAATCATATCATGACGCGCGATCACAGCCGGCTCAAGGTCGTTTTCTAGGAGGAGTCTCCATTCTTCCAGTGGCTCCTCCATCAACAGCGTCTTGAGGGGCAGAACTGGTTCAGGATTTGGCTCGCATTGGGCATACGCTTCAGCTGTAGAGCTTTCGAAGCCAGGGTTGACGACGACGATCCACGCATTTGGCTGAATGGGTGATGTTTCGAGTTGGTGGCCTTGCCCTGAGGAGATGGCAGGCTGTGCGCCAAGAAAAAACGCTATATCAGAGCCTATCGACGTGCTTAAGTCGATCAAGTCCTCCTTGGTGCAGCCAGATTGCTCAAGCTCGTTTAGCGCAAGGAGAACCGCCGCCGCATTTGCGCTACCACCCCCAAGACCTGCGCCCGTGGGCACTTGCTTCATCAAATCGATGGCATAATGATGCCCATCAGCCAGTCCTACGTGGTCTTCAAACGCACGATAGGCTTGCACAACGAGATTCTGATCATCGGCAGGGATCGTGGAATCAGATACATGAAATTCAAACGACGCCGCTTGGCGAATATTGAGCTGATCCCACCAATCAATGTAGACCATGCCGGTCTCAATTTGATGGTAGCCATTGTCTAATCGCTTCAAAACATGGAGCCCAAGATTGATTTTGGCATACGATCTCATGCGCCATACCCCCACCTCACTCATCAGCAGACCCCACGGCGTTTTGCCTCTTCCATCATGAAGACTTTGGCTTGTTCCGGGTCGTTTTCAATGACGCCATCCATAATGGCCTCTTTCACCGCTTCTTTGAGCTCTCCCACAACCGGTCCAGCAGGAACGCCGCACGCCTCCATAATCATCTCCCCTGTGACAGGGTTTTTCCAATTGCGAACACGATCTTTTTGCTCTACTTCCACGATCTTTTTGTCCACTTGATCAAAATTGGCCAAATATTGCTTCACTTTGGTGTCATTTTTGGATGTCACATCGGCGCGACAAAGCAACATTAGGTGCTCAAGATCGTCCCCTGCTTCATAAATCAACCGCCGCACGGCGCTATCGGTCACCCCCTCATCGGCCAGAGCAATAGGTCTCAAATGGAGCCTAACGAGCGTTTGCACTGATTTCATTCGACCATCTAATGGCAAAGAGAGTCGTCTAAATAACTTCGGCACCCACTTGGCCCCCAACGCTTCATGACCATGAAACGTCCATCCCACACCTTGCACAAATCGCTGCGTAGGTGGCTTAGCGATGTCATGCATGATCGCGGCCCATCGAAGCCATAGGTCATCCGATAGCTCTGCCACATTATCCAAGACTTCCAATGTGTGCCAAAAATTATCCTTGTGACGAATTCCATTCACCTCCTTGACCCCTTGAAGTGCCACCATTTCGGGGAAAAAGATGCTTAATAATCCTGTTTCAACCAGTAATGCAAACGCATAGGAGGGCTTGTCTGACAAGATCATCTTATTGAGCTCTTCTGCGATGCGCTCTGCCGAAATAATCCCCAAACGCTCGTGACGATCGACAATCCCTTGGTACGTGGACTCTTCGATTTCGAAGCCGAATCTCACCGCAAACCGGATCGCCCTCATCATACGGAGCGGATCATCATCAAATGTCTTTTGGGGGTCAATCGGGGTTCGTATGATTCCATTTTGCAGATCCTCTAGTCCATGAAATGGATCTCTTAGCGCCCCATAGTCCTCCTCATTTAGAGAAAACGACATCGCATTAATCGTTAGATCGCGCCGCTCTTGATCTTCCTCTAATGTGCCCGCTTCAACGACTGGCTTACGGCTATGGCGTTGATAGCTTTCTTTTCGAGCCCCCACAAACTCTAGGTCCATCCCTTCTGTGTGAAGGTGGGCCGTGCCAAAATTCTTAAAGATGGATAACGATGATGCCGGAAGATTTAGTCGTTTAGCGACCTCTTGGGCAAGTTTATCACCAGGGCCAAGGGTTACAAAGTCAATATCCTCTGTGAGAGGGGATTGGCGGCCTGGCATGAGTGCATCACGCACGTATCCACCTACCACGAAAACGGGTTGATCTAATGCTTTCCCAGCCTCCCGAACGATTTCGAACAGGGAATGATGCTTGGCTGGGAGATCGCGCCAACAAGCATCGATGATGGACATTACGCTTCTAGGTCTGAATTTCCTTCGATCATTGAGTGGTCTCCAATGTGAAGCTCACCCTCGAAATGTTGAATATGAGCATGTTGCCCGACAGAGGAGTGGGTCAACGACGCCTGCTCCAAAGTCGCTTTTTGCTGGATAATAGAGTCACGAAGCGTACTTCCTCGGACCGCAGCCCCTGCTTCCAGGCTCACGTTGGGTCCAACCGTTGAATGCTCGATTGTCACCCCTTCGCCAATGTACACAGGAGGAAGAAGGGTTGATCCAGGATAACTTGAAGCATCTTTGTCCTCTCCATGCTCCTTAGCCAGGATTACGCCACTGGTATCAAGCCAGGCTGGTAGTGTGCCACAGTCTAGCCACTCATCCACCGTAGCCTTTTTGAAGACCAGGCCTTGCTTTAGCATTCGATCCAGGGCATCCGTGAGCTGATACTCATCTCCATGACCTGTGATGTTATGCTCCATTAAATACTCTATTTCGGTGCGAAGTTGTGTCGCCTCTTTAAAATAATAGACCCCAATGATCGCCTGATTCGAGATTGGCTCGGCGGGCTTCTCTACAAAATCGGTAATGGTATCGCCCTCGTGCACAGCAACACCAAATCTGGATGGGTCCTCCACCTCCTTGAGCCATATGACACTGTCTGCATCGTCAAGCGTTACCTTGTTTGCCGTGTCAAAGAGGGTATCAGCAAACACGATAATGACTTCTCCCTCTAACGTTTCTTCAGCGCAAAGCACCGCATGCGCTGTCCCCAACGCGACATCCTGAACCTTATAGGTTGCCTTAGCGTTTTGTCGCTGGCTCATTTCGGTGAGAGTATCACGAATGGGTTGTCCAAAATCTGGGCCAAGGATATAGACAATTTCGTCAATCGATCGGTCTAGCGTTCTGCCAAAGGTCTCGACAATACGCTCAACAATCATTGTCCCAGCCACAGGCAGCAGGGGTTTAGGCGTAGTGTGGGAGTGAGGTCTGACACGGGTTCCGCGTCCCGCCATTGGAATGATTAACTTCATGCAAAACGATTGGTTGGAGAAAGTAGAAATATACCATAAGAATGGTACTTTTTCCGTACCCGGTTCAGGCGATGTCGTGGCTAAGCGTGTGGGTTTGATGATGCGCTATCCTCCCCTTGAGTGTGCCGGATACAATACTCTTTCAACCCAGTTTTACCCTTAGATTCACCGATTTCGGACAACCCTGATTCCTACTAGCTGTGGAAGATCCTATCTATGTACAAATCACAATGGCCCTCTTCCCGCTAACCACGGTGTTGTTGGTCTGGGCTATGATTCGACGAGCGCGCCTCTTTCTACATCGTGCACAACTTACGGGTTATAAACCCTCTGAATTTACCCAATGGGTTGTCGGGCAATCTCTTCCAGCTTGGTTACCGTGGAAGTTTCCAGTCCTTTTGATCACGCTGGGTGCCCTCTCCTTTTGGGGTGTGGATTGGCTCTCAGAAACAGCTCTCGGTGTAACGGCCTCAGGACTTGCGCTTCTGTGGACACTCACTCTTGGAGGTGGCCGTGAGGTCCCTATCAAGAAACCTTTGGTTTGGACCCCTAGAGTCAAACGACTCTCGACGACCCTTTTTACAATTTCTTTGGCGGTACTTCTTGCAGGTGCGTTTGTGACTCTTTCTCCTTTGTTGTGGCAAACAGGTTGGGGTTGGGTCACAGGAAGTGCCTTTAATGGTCTCGAAACATGGCTTTCAAACCCTATTCCTTGGTATATGTGGGTGCTAGTGGTCGATATGGCGCTTCCGCTCTGGTTATTACTAGCCCTCTTTGTTAATCGGCCCATTGAGCTATCTGTCCAGCGTGGTTACAAAAAAGCAGCCAAGAAGAAACTTGCAGATCACCCGGGGCTCACCGTCGTTGCGATCACGGGAAGCTTTGGGAAAACAAGCACGAAGTATATGTTGGCCAAGCTTCTTGAACAACGATATTCTGTCTGTTTCACCCCAGGGAGCTATAATACGCCCATGGGGTTGTGCAAAGTGATTAATCAAGATCTCCAATCGCACCATCAAGTCTTGCTACTCGAGATGGGCACCCGACATCCTGGCGATATCGCTGAATTATGTGATTTGGCGCAACCCGATCTCTCCGTCATTACAGAGGTGGGTGCAGCTCACCTCGATACATTGGGGTCGTTGGATGGGGTTCAAGAAGAGAAAGGGACGCTTGCAAAACGGCTGAAGCCAGGTGGGGCCCTTGTTTTGAATCATATGAACCCTCGAGTCTCCGCCATGGCCACATGGGGGCCCTCCAACAAAACTGTCTGGATGGCAGGCTGGGTTGAGGAAAGTGCTGAGCAGGGTGATGGCGCGGTGGATGTTGCTCGCGGTGCCGAACACACCCATGTCCGAGCGTCTAAACCGACGTTTACCCCTGAAGGAAGCACCTTTACCCTACATTTTACCCCTTCTCGCGAGTCCATCCATGAAACGTCATCTACTGAATCGTTGGAGACACAGTCCGCCGACATCTCACTACCCATTCTCGGCGAGCATGCCGTCTTGAACTTTACCCTAGCCGCATCCGCTGCTTTGCAACTCGGGCTTCGACTCGAAACCATCGCCTCAGCCGCCTCATCCATACCGGAGGTTGAACACCGACTCCAACGACGCCCCATGGGGGATCATCTTGTCCTTGACGATGCGTTTAATTCTAATCCCGTGGGTGCAAAACATGCTTTGGATGTGTTGGTCCGAATGGAGGGAAATCAAAAATGGATCCTTACTCCTGGTTTTGTTGAAATGGGTGCTGAACAAGAATCGCTACAACGTACCTTTGGTGAGCAATTAGGCCAAGCCTCGTTGGATGGATACCTGTTGATTGGCCCCAAGCAAACCTCTTCAATCCGAGAAGGAATCCTGGCAAGCAATCCTTCGATGGAAAGCCGCATTCATACGTTTCGATCGACAGCAGAGGCTCAAGCGTGGCTTTCAGAGCACCAAAAACCTGGTGACATTATCCTTTATGAAAACGATCTTCCAGACACCTACAATGAATGAAGCCCCTGAATAGGTTCTTGGTTCATGGCACGACGGCTGGGCAAAATCGTTGCAGCGACACAACATAGTGTCGTACCCAAAAGCACCGTCAACACGTCTCCCCCTTGCAGCTGCACAGGATAGGCGTCTAACAAAAAATCGGTCGATAATCGAAGCAAGCCAAATTCGCCCTGCAGCCACACCAATCCCATTCCAAGGAGTGTTCCAAAGCCAGCGCCCACAATTCCGAGCCACACTCCATGAAGCCAGAATAATGAACGTAATTCTCTTTTTGAGAGTCCCATCGTGCGAAGAATGGCAATTTCTTTCCGTTTTTGAAGGACCATCATGGTGAGTGAGCCTACAATATTGAGCAACGCAACCAACACAATCATAAAGAGAATCAGGGTAGCTCCACGTTTTTCGAGCTGCATCACGTCGTAAAGTGATTTTTGCTGGTCATACCACGTTTGAATTCTCCAGTGATCGGATGGCCAGACCCCGGATGCATCCATTTGGCTCACAAAAACACCCGCGTCATTAAAATCTTGAAGACGTACGTCGAGCGAGGTACCCCCAACGGGCACCCGTAATAGACGACGCGCGAGGCCCATGTCGAGTGTAGCCGTAGGTTCGCCCGTGATGGG
>DDIC01000015.1:0-18453 GCA_002338335.1 Bacteroidetes bacterium UBA1860 | reverse complement strand
TAGGTTCGCCCGTGATGGGGTGAGACGCGGTGAAGCCGCGGATGTTGGCAATGAGGGGCCGAGTGGGACGGACGGATGTGAGGGCTTGTTGAAGGCGAGGGGCTGAAAGCAGGCCAATTGGATCGCCGATGGACCACCCTTGTTGATTTGCTTGGTTTAGCGAAACCAGAACTCCCGGCCTACCCTCTTTAACGGAAAGATCCGAGTCTCCATACAACACCCTCTCCGACAGCTCACGTGCTGTTGGTTTGTCATCTCCGCCTTCCTTAAAGGCTTGTGCACTCTCTGATGATGTGCCTCCGTAAATCTGTGATTCAGCCATGACCGTGAGGAGCTTCGCCTCACCCCTAGAACCCTGTTGACCCATTAATACGGCTTTTCCTTCGACACGAACTACGATTTGCTCCACATTGGATTGTTGTTGAAGCCAGTCGATCTGCACCTCATCTGGTACCACATGCGGAGTGCCAACTGCCGTGATTCGTACATGAGGGTCTTCAGATAATAGCATCGACTGGACTTCTGCGTAAAACCCATTAAACACTGAAAGAATCGCTATCAGTAAGGATGTCCCCAGGGCAATGCCCAGAATCGAGAGAAACGATAGGGTAGATCGAACGTCGCGAGGCCAACGTACGGCAAATAGCTTATAGGCAAGAAACCATCTAGAGCGCACATTAATCATGGTGAAAGCCTCGTAGGATTAAAAAATTCATACCTTTACTCTCGTATAAATATTTATGAGCGTAGATCATCATGGCCATAAATATTCATGGGATGCACCTTCGACGAGTAAGGCGATCATGAAATCTACTGAATTAAACATCGAGGAACTTGAGGCGATTTCCAACGGCTCTTTCTCAGATCCATTTGGCCTGTTTGGCGTCCATTCAAGGCGGTCTGGAAAAGGCTATGTTGTGAGGACCTTTCAACCTCACGCTAGGACTGTGGTTGTGGTCCCGTCGCGTGGAAAGGCAGTAGAAGCAAAAAAAATTACCCCTGAAGGGCTGTTTGAAGCCACCTTCACCGCGAGAAAACAGCGATTTGAGTACTCTCTCGATATCCTCTACGCAGGCAAAAAGAAGTCGGTCAACATAGAAGATCCCCACCGTTTTGGATCACTTATTGAAGATGTAGACGTCCATTTGTGGGCGGAAGGAACCCATACGCAGGCATGGAATTTCATGGGAGCGCACCCAAAAAGAGTCGGAGACATTGAGGGCACCCATTTTGTTGTCTGGGCGCCTAACGCGCATCGAGTGAGTGTGGTGGGTGACTTTAACCAATGGGATGGACGTCGACATGGGATGCGCTGCCTCCATTCGATTGGGGTGTGGGAGATTTTTCTACCTGGCATTGCACCGGGTGAGTCGTACAAATATGAACTCCAGACAAGCCCTTTTGACGCCCCGTTTTTGAAAGCCGATCCTTATGCACAGTTTGCTGAGATTAGGCCTAATACCGCGTCAGTTGTATGGAAAAGTGACTTTGCCTGGAGTGATCACGAGTGGCTGAAAGAACGCCGTAAGATCTCCCATCATGAAGCGCCCATCTCTATTTATGAACTGCATGCTGGATCATGGCGGCGTGATCCTTCAAACCCAGAGCGGCTTTTGAGCTATCAAGAGATTGCCGAGCATCTCATTCCTTACGTGAAGGACCTTGGCTTTACACACGTGGAGCTCATGCCACTCACAGAGTTTCCTTATGATCCTTCGTGGGGGTACCAAGTCACAGGGTTTTTTGCCCCAACCAGTCGATATGGATCTCCTGACGATTTAAAGTACTTGGTCAATGAGTGTCACAACGCAGGCATTGGCGTGATTTTGGATTGGGTGCCTGCACATTTCACAAAGGACGACCATGGCTTGCGTCGGTTTGATGGAACTGCGCTCTACGAGCATGAAGACCCTCGGTTGGGAGAACACAAAGATTGGGGAACAGCGATCTTCAATTATGGCAGAACAGAGGTGCTCAACTTCCTCCTTTCAAGTGCCAACTATTGGATACAAGAGTTTCACATGGACGGATTGCGAGTGGATGCCGTCGCCTCGATGCTCTATCTAGATTATTCCCGAGAGGATGGGGAGTGGATTCCGAACAAACACGGGGGTCGAGAAAATTTAGAGGCCATTCACTTTCTTCAACGGTTTAATACGATACTCCACGAGCAAACTCCAGGCATTTGCACCTTTGCCGAAGAGTCAACGTCGTGGCAGGGTGTTACACGACCCGTCCATTATGGTGGGTTGGGGTTCGATTTTAAGTGGAATATGGGTTGGATGAATGACACACTCACCTATATGGAGCGAGATCCTGTTTACAGGAAGTTTCATCACCAAGATCTGACATTTTCGTTGATCTATGCTTTTTCTGAGCAATTTGTGCTCCCGTTTTCCCATGATGAAGTGGTGCACGGCAAGGGATCATTGGCCTCGAAAATGCCGGGAGATGATTGGAAGCAGCTGGCCAATCTTCGCCTCCTGCTGGCCTATCAGTATGGGCACCCTGGCAAGAAACTCCTTTTTATGGGGCAAGAATTTGGTCAATGGGATGAATGGACCGAGGCTCATTCCCTGGATTGGCACCTTATGCAATGGGACAGTCATCAAGGAATCCAACGAATGGTCAAGGATTTGAATCACCTCCTGCAGGAAGAGCCTGCATTGCACAAAATGGATCACCATTGGGAGGGGTTTGAATGGATCGATTTCCAGGATCACGACCGAAGCCTATTATCCTTTTTGCGAAAGACTCACGATCCTAAAGACTCGCTACTTTGCGTGTGTAATTTTACCCCTTCCGTGGTGGAAAATTATACCCTTGGGGCCCCGAAGGAAGGACCTTATGAGGTGCTTTTTAATAGCGATTCCACCTATTATGGCGGGTCCAATGTGGGTGGTACGGCTCCGCATGCCTCGCCCATGCCATGGCAAGGTCAGCCAACGAGCCTCTCGTTAACGTTGCCTCCATTGGCTATGATAATCTTAAAACCCTCCACCATCTAAGGTAGCACTCGCTATGCGTTTTCCACGATCTTGCGGAATTCTTGTCCACCCCACAAGCTTTCCTTCACCTTTCGGAACAGGGGATTTTGGGCCTGGAGCAGACTCGTTTTTTGAACTACTGGAGCAGACGAATCAAAGTATTTGGCAGGTGTTGCCCTTGACCCCTATTGGATATGGTGACTCCCCATATGCTAGCTACTCAGCCTTTGCTGGAAACACCCTTCTCATTAGCCCAGAGCGTTTGATCGAACAAGGTTGGCTCACCCATGACGAGGTCTATGCTCACACTGTGGAAAGTCATTGGAAGGCCGATTATGGGATGAGTAGACAACTCCGTGAGCCCCTTTTTCGACTAGCATACAATCGATTCAAGGCTCAGAAAGGGGGGGGTAAGAAGGCTCACAAACGCCAAATGGACGCTTACACTCACGCCAATCAGCACTGGCTTCCAGAATACGCGCTCTTTATCACCCTGGCCCAGGAGGCGAACTTTTCCCCATGGACAACCTGGGATGCTGGGCTTCGTAAACGGACGAAAACAGCCTTGGACAAGGCTAGAAGCCATTATGATGAGGAGATTGACTACCAGATGTGGCTACAATGGGTTTTTTCCACGCAATGGAGCGCACTCAAAAAACGGGCAAACGACAAGGGAATACGAATTGTAGGTGATATTCCCATTTTTGTCGATCACAATAGCGCCGATGTGTGGGTGCATTGTAAGCAGTTTGCACTGGACAAGGATGGCCACCCAACCCATGTGGCAGGAGTGCCGCCCGATTATTTTAGTGAAACAGGGCAGCGTTGGGGCAATCCCCATTATCGATGGGCAACGATGGCCAAGGATGGTTACTCATGGTGGGTCCAACGGTTTGCACAAATGTTTCACCTCTTTGACGCAATTCGTGTCGACCATTTTCGAGGATTTGATGAGTATTGGGAGATCCCAGCCGATGAACCGACAGCCATCCACGGTCGATGGGTGAAGGGGCCCCGTCATGACTTGTTTGAAACCATTCGGGAAAAACTGGGCGATTTACCCATTATTGCGGAGGATTTGGGACTCACTACGCCCACTGTGGAGCAGTTGCGGGACGACTTTGACTTTCCTGGGATGAAGATTCTCCAATTTGCATTTGATAGCGACGAATCCAACAGCTTTTTGCCTCATAATTATCCCCAAAACTGCGTCGTATACACCGGAACGCACGATAATGACACCTCTGTTGGGTGGTATGACCAAGCCTCTGAGGAAGAACGACATCGGATGCGCGTCTACACGCGAAGCTCTGGGGATGATGTGGCGTGGCAGTTGATTCGATTGGCGATGTACTCTACGGCAGACCAAGCCATTATTCCACTACAGGATTATTTAGCGCTACCTGGGGAGCATCGGATGAATTTTCCAGGCACGGTTGGCTCCAATTGGAAATGGCGCCACACACCCCAAATGTTGGATAATCTTGATCGAGATCGTATGAGAGAGCTGATTTCGTTGAGTTACCGTGGCCGAGACAAGGGGAATCCTGCGGTCTCCGCCTCAAACCCTTCTGCAGGTAAGTAAACCCAGAATTTGACAAGGTTTACAATCGTTGCTCAATTTTGTAACTTAATAGTTTACGCGGAATAGCCAAAAAATTTGATTCCGATGCTCTCAAATCTACCGAATCGTGCTGAAAAGCCACGTAGCGCTGGCGTTACGATGGTGCTGGACAAAGGATACAGCGTTCGTCAAGCCGAAGATCTCTGCGGGGTTGCGGCTCCCTATACAGATGTTGTCAAGCTTGGGTGGGGTACAAGCCTCGTCACGCAAAATGTCGAAGAGAAAATCGCAGCCTACAGAAAGCATGACATTCCCGTGTACCTAGGAGGCACATTGTTTGAGGCGTATGTGTTGCGCAATCAGCTAGATGACTATGTTGACCTGCTAAAAACCCACAATATTTGCACCGTTGAGGTGTCTAATGGGACGATTTGGCTCTCGGATCAACGCAAATGTGACATTATCAAAGAACTCAGCCAAGAATTTGATGTCCTTTCGGAGATTGGATCCAAGAATCCCAACGACATTATTCCGCCATACAAGTGGGTAAGGATGATCAACCGAGAATTAGAAGCGGGTGCATCCAAGATTATTTGTGAAGCAAGAGAGAGTGGCACGGTGGGGGTTTTTAGACCCAACGGAGAAGTGAGGTCGGGGCTTATTGATGAAATCACAGACCAAATTCCACAGAAGTATTTGATTTTTGAAGCCCCTCAAAAGGAGCAGCAGGTCTGGTTTATCCGCAAATTTGGAAGCAACGTAAACCTTGGAAACATCGCACCTGCCGATGTAATCTCTGTGGAAACCCTCCGTTTAGGTCTTCGAAGTGATACCTTTTTTGACTTCTTTAATGTCGATAATGAACCCTTAATGAGTCGATCAAAGCCCGAAAAAAGCCATCGAAAAGCTTAAGGGAACTACACTCCGAGCATTGACCCTATGAATATTCTCTACGCTGCTGCTGAAATTGCCCCCTTTGCTCGCATGAGCAATACAGCTGATCTACTCCGGTTTTTGCCGGCTTCTTTGCAGGATCGAGGCTTTCAGATTCGCATTACGCTGCCGAAGTATGGGTCTATTGTGGACCGTCGAAATCGTCTGCATGAAGTTATTCGTCTAGCAGGGATTGAGGTAGAGCTCGCGGGGAAGAGCGAAAGCATGAAGATCAAGGTTGCGAGCATTCCCAATGCAAAGCTTCAGGTCTATTTTCTCGATAATGACACCTATTTCAAGCGTAAGGCGCTCTTCAAAGACCCCAAAACAGATGCGTTTTATGACGATCATGACGAAAGGCTCTTGTTCTATAACAAAGGAATCATTGAAACCGTGATTCGTTGGGGTTGGAAACCAGACATTATCCATTGCCACGACTGGCCAGCTGGATTGGTGCCGTTGCTCGTACGCACCCTCTACAAAGATCACCCCTTATTTAAGGACACCAAGATTGTCTACAACCTACACCACCCTGTGAACGAAGGGTTTCTTGAAGGGGCGAGCATCCTAGAGAAGGCGGGTCTTCCAGATGATGTGGATATCTCTTCTTATGTTGAGGATGGCAATGTAGATGTATTGGCTGCAGGCCTTCGCCATAGCGATGTGGTAGTGACTGGGAATGAGCTCAAAGATGAATTTGATCACTATTTCAAAAAGTACAATCATACCCCCGTGAAAATCCAAGGGTCTCCAGAGGATGTCAGTGCCTCCTTTTCAGACTTCTACCGACAACTTAGACCTGATGTCGATTAAGGAGTTTTTCAACCGCCTATGCAATCCAGCAGACCTAGCATCCGTTACTCTATCATGATGCCACACAGAATCTTTCGCCCAAACGTATTTTTTAAAGGTACAAGCTTTGTTGCCCTTGCCCTTCTACTCTTTGCTGGATGTGAGGAACCAGGTGTCGTTGGAGGAGCCTTTATTGATGATGAGGGCAATCTTGTCACCAATGAATTTCCTGTCAAAGAGATGACTCCTACATCGTCTGTGAGCTACTCCGGTCGACTGGATGTTGTGCCGATGGGGCATTACTCTGATCCATTATTCGGTGAGGTCACAAGCGTTGGATTAATACGGCCTGACCTTAACTCAATCACGTTGAATCGCATCGATTCCACGGAGCAGGTCGCTTTAAAATTAGTCTTTAACGGAACAGAATACGGCGATACACTCTCAACAGCATTTTTTGACGTCTACGAAGTGGCTGAGCCTTGGCGAGGGAAACAACTTCGCTATGGTGACCAAATCAGCTACGATCCAACCAAAAAAATTGGTTCCTTTGCCATTGCACAGGCTGATACCGCCGTCCTCCCCATGCCAGAAGATTGGATCTTCCGGTATAATGGGTTCATCTCTGACACAACGGGTGGAACAGATTCTAGTTATGTCTTTGATATGCCAGGCTTTGCCATTGTGCCAGACGTTGCTAGATCCCAAAAAATGGTGTTTTTAGACCTTGGAACCGATGCCTCTGGTACTGTGGAGAGTGAAACAACACGACTTTACTCCGAAGACACAACGGGGACCTTCCAATATCAACGGATGGCTGATTGGGGTGCCGCTGTGCAGCGGGATCCGTCCGCTATCCAGCCCACCACGAGCTACAAGGCGATGAATACCTTTGAGGCCTTTCAGAAAATCGACTATGAGTTTACACGTGAAAGTCTTGTCTCCCAGAACTTGGCACGTGTAGAGATGATTTTCTATGAGGACTCCCAACTATTGGATGGGTCGTTGCCTGGCAGTCATGTTCGTCCTGCCGTGACTCGAGCCAATATTCATATCGTCGATGAGGGGGATGTGGGAGAAGAGGTGTTTGCCAGCTCGCCTGTTTTTACAGCAGTCAAGGATACATCCATTAATGGATTCAGATTTAACCTAACGAGCACTGCAAATTTGTTTCTGTTTGACACCCTTCAAACTCATAAATACTATCTGACGGTAGAGTCGAACAACGGATTGCTACAACAGACATTGCTACACGGGCCAGAATCCCCAGACGAATCCAAGAGACCTCACATCATTGTTACAGCGATTGAATAAGATGAATAAAGCTAGTTTTCAACATAGGTCAATACAACTGCTCGCTGGCGCCATGATGATGGTGGTGTTGATGATCGCGTCGCCTAACACAGCCTGGGCACAAAATGATGATACTCAAGTAGCCAAAAGTGGGTCTATTTATTCCTATCCGGGCTTTGGTATGCCTGTCGACGTCATTGGCGCTACGACAGTAACCACCGGATTAGCGGGGATTGGAATGTATGACCCGACGACCTCCAACCTGTCCAATCCTGGCGTGTGGGCGTTGTATCAATACTCCGTGGGTAGCTTTCAGTTTGGGCTCACGAGTCATCATGCAGAAGACACCTTTGGTTCTGCCAAGAATTCGCTTTTCAGCCTAGATCAATTTCATTTTGTTGCACCGCTGGTCAAGGGAAGACTTGGGCTCTCGGTATCTATGAGCCCCGTGACTCGCTCCAATTTCCGGCTTTACCAAGAGGGCACTTTTACTGCAGGACCCGATAACATCACCTTCGGAATTGATGAACAAGGCGCTGGGGGGATGAGTCGATTGGAGGTAGGGCTAGGGTACCGAATCACTCGGGGGCTCTCTGTGGGTGCAGCTCTTGGCTCCTATGTAACTTCGCTCGATAATGAAACCTTTATCTATTTCTCCTCCTTGCGATACACGCCTGTTGTCTTCTCTGAATCGTTTCGTGGGACAGATTTAGGAGCTAGATTTGGTCTTTTTTACCGCACTCAACCCAAAGATGGGCGTCCCTATGATTTTGAAATTGGTGCTACCTACCAACCAAGCCTTGAAATGGAGCTTGAACGAAGCAAAGAGGGTTTTAAATCCATCGGCGGGCAAACACAATTGGTGAATCTCGATATCGATCAAAGCAACCAGTTTGGCACCATCAAAACAGCTCCTGAGCTTGCTGTTGGGGGGACGATGACATGGAACCGCGCTACGATGATCTCCGCAGAATGGATGCATCAACAATGGGAAGAGGCTCAATTTGAGCTCGATGCAGAAGAGGAGGCCATGTATTCCAATCGCTCAAAAGTTGGTTTTGGCCTGCAGTACCACCCTTTTAGGCGTGTCACTCGCAATGGATTCTTTCACAATATAAAATATGCGGTGGGGGTGTCTCACGATACAGGGCATCTCACGATCTCAGGAAACGATATTGTGACAAATAAGCTTGTTTTAGGACTTGGACTACCTGGACGTAGGTCTACATCTAGCGTTGACTTCACCTTTACGGTCGGCTCTCGAGGAACCGATCGTAATAATCTGCCTGTTGAAACTATTTGGGGTGTTGGGGTTTCGTTAAATTTGGCAGAAATTATGTTTGTAAGACCAAAATTTCAGTAAGTTCGAACCTTCAAAGTAGTGTCTAAACTGTAAGTGATATCCATAATCTTGTACTCATGATTCGACCCATTTCTCATCGACTCTTGACATGGGGCTTGTTCTCAGCCCTCATTATAGGCTTTAGCGTGCCCGCATTGGCACAAGAAGAAGGCCCAGGCACGCCACCCTATGGCATGGAACCTCTTCAGGCCTACTCTCTATTCTATGAAAACTTCCGCATTAAGGATTATCAAATGTCGGAAATGTATGGCGAGTGGATGCTCGTCTCCCAACCTCGCGAACTAGAAGGTAATCCACGTTTTGAACTCGACACACAGTATCGTCGAATGATTCAGGTATACGCAGGTCGTGCGGAGCAAGAAAGCGATCCCACCGTTCGTGCAGAGTACTACGAAAAGGCTGTTGCCTTATTTGACGACGCTTATGCGCTGTTCACAGCAGAAGAGGTCGACCTTTTTGAATGGAAAGTGTTTGAAGGGCAGTTTTTCCAACAAAATTATGCCAAAATCCGTAATGCACTAATTCGAACATATGGAGCGTATCAGGAGGCATTTGATCTAGATTATCAGCGCCTCACAGAGATCAGTGATGGCTATTACGTGAGGATATTACTCGATAATTATGCCAATACGAACCAGAAAGATGAGGCGTTGGCGATGATTGATCTTGTCGAGCCAATTGCATCGCCTGCACTGCAGGACGTCATAGATTCAGCCCGAAATGATCTATTTGATAGCCCAGAAGAACGTATTGAGTTTCTAGCAGGGCAACTAGAGAAATCACCTGGCGATGCCGCTATTATGAGTGAACTGGCTGCGCTGTATGATGAAATCGGTGAGCGAGCAAAAGCTATTGAGCTGTTTACGCAACTCTATGAGCAAGACTCCTCCTATGACAACACTCTACGACTTGCACAAGTCAAGCAGGGGGATGCAGATTATTCAGGGTCTAATACACTTTACTTGCAAGCTTATGATTTGACCGAGGATGTGGATCGCAAAAAAGAGATTGCACTAGAAGTGTCAGAAAACTTTCAGAGCACCGACAATCTACAACAGGCTCGACGTTATGCAAGACAAGCTCAACAGCTTGATGGGCAATGGTACGAGCCGGCAGAGCAAATTGCTCGGATTTATGCCGCATCCGTATCGCAATGCACACAAGGCAGGACGATTGATCGTGAAGATAAAACCGTATATTGGCTTGTCTTAGATTATTTTGAAAAAGCAAAACGACTAAATTCATCTAATTCCTCCTCCCTGAATCGATCGATCGAGCAGTATACAGCAGTAATGCCGACAACCGAAGATAAGTTCTTCAACTCTTGGACTACAGGGGAATCTTTCACGATTGACGGATCCATCAACGCTTGCTACGATTGGATTAACGAATCTACAACGATTCGATAAGGGTCCGACCGACAAGTAAGATTTGGGGTTTCGCTCTTAGGGGCAGGGATTGATTGTTTTAAGAAACACGGACAAAAACAGTATGGCTAAATCCCGCAATAAAAGGGGTAAATACAACCCCAAAAGGGGTCGAAACAACCAAAAAGGTAGGCAGCGCAACAACCAGAAAAAGCGAAGTGGCTTTGTGCCGAAGTTTCAGGACGGGCCAGACGTTTTTGTTGCTGGCACGTATGGTGGTGTGCTAGAAGTCAACGAAAAAGGGTATGGTTTTATCCGGAAGATTGACCATGAATTCACCTATCATCCTGCAGATCCTTTCATAAAACCTGATTGGGTTCGTAAACAAGATTTGAAGTCTGGCCTTGTGCTTGAAGGGGAGTTTGAGGAAGATGCCCATGGGAATCGCAGGGTCTACTCCATTGACCGCATTAACCAGAGGCCTGCGGATGAATGGCAAAAAGTGGTTCGTTTCGAACGACAAACCCCTGAGATGCCAACGGAGCCTCTCACGTTGGGTGTGAATCCTGAAGAAGTTGAGTTACGTGCATTAGATCTCATTGCACCCATTGGTAAAGGGCAACGAGCTTTGATTGTTGCGCCTCCAAGAACAGGGAAGACGGTCTTGCTAAAACAAATCGCCGGCGCACTGACTGAGCACCATCCTGAGGTGCATACGTCCATTCTTTTGGTCGACGAAAGACCCGAGGAGGTGACCGACTTCTTGCGTACTACATCGGCTGAAGTCTTTGCCTCATCCAACGATCGCTCGACACAAAGCCATGTCCGTATTGCAGAAATGGCCTTAGGGTACGCCAAACGTAAAGCAGAGAGCGGTCAGGATGCTGTTTTGCTCATTGATTCGCTGACACGACTGGGTCGAGCTTATAATGCAGCGCAGACAGGGAGCGGGCGAACTCTATCGGGTGGCCTTGATATTCGTGCCTTAGAAGTTCCAAAACGGATATTCGGATCCGCGAGAGCTTTTGAGGGTGGTGGCTCGCTCACCATTATCGCTACCTGTTTGATCGAAACCAATTCACGCATGGATGATTTGATCTTCGAGGAGTTTAAAGGAACAGGAAACATGGAGCTCGTTCTTGACAGAGAGGTTGCAAACGATCGCATCTTTCCAGCCATTAATATTCTTGCCTCAGGAACGCGTAATGAAGATAAGTTCATTACCGACTCCATGGATGAACGCAATGCTATACGTCGGTACTTGCTCAAAAAATCGCCGAAAGATGCGATGCTACAGTTGCTCAAAGTGATTAAAAACACGGATAGCAACGAAGAGCTCTTTATGCAACTTCAGTAAACAGGAAGCGTTGGGTCTATCTCACGGGCCCAAGCATTGATTCCGCCTGCTAGGTTCGTGACATTCTCAAAGCCTTCTCCTTGCAGAACTTGACAAGCTCTAGCACTTCGGCCTCCTGAACGACACATTACGATCACTTCTTTGTGCTTGTGTTGCTCAATTTCGTCCACCCGTTCGGATAATTGATCCAGTGGGATTAGCTCTGCGCCAATATTGCTCAACTCATATTCGTGCTGTTCTCTTACATCCAGCACAAACACATCCTCTTTGGCGTCTAGCTTTTTCTTTAGTTCGTCAACGTTGATCTCTTTCATGACTCGCCTCTTTTTGTTGATATCGCTCCAAATGAAACTGTTTTCCAAGATAGAGATTTCTTGCCTCTTCGTCTTCCGCTAACTCTTCTGGCGTCCCTTCTTTAAAGACTTTCCCGGAGTACATCAGATAGGTGCGGTCAGTAATCGCCAAGGTCTCGTGGACATTGTGATCGGTGATTAAGACGCCTAGGTTCCGTTTTTTTAGATCAGCAATAATGTGTTGAATCTCCTCAACCGCAATGGGATCGATCCCGGCAAAGGGCTCATCAAGCAGCAAAAACTTTGGGTCTGTCGCCAGGGCTCGGGCAATTTCTGTACGTCTTCGCTCACCACCTGAGCACTCTGACCCCTTGTTGTTGGAGACATGCTCTAGCCCAAATTCTTGGATTAATGCATCCGCTTTGGTGTCTCTTTCTTGCTTAGGTACCCCTTGGAACTGCATCACGACCAGTAGATTCTCACGGACGGTGAGATCGCGAAAGACAGAGGGTTCTTGCGGTAAATACCCAAGTCCCAGGCGAGCCCTCTTAAACATCGGTTTGTGTGCAATTGACACCTCATCGAGCTTAATCGTCCCACGTTCGGCACGAATCAACCCAACAATCATTTGGAACGTGGTTGTTTTTCCCGCCCCATTAGGTCCTAGTAGCCCAACAACCTCTCCCTGTTGGAGCGATAGGCTTACATCGTTTACTACAACGCGCGAGCGATAGCTTTTCTTTAACCCCTCAACATGAAGATAAGAGACGTTTGCGGTCATACTGTGACGTCAACAGCCTGTAAAAATGCATCGAGTAGTTGTCGACCATCTGCATTGCCTAGTTGTGGTTCTGCTGCACGTTCTGGGTGAGGCATCAGTCCAAGTACATTTCCTTGGCGATTGCAAATACCCGCGATGGCGGCTGTGGCTCCATTCACGTTGGCCTCAGGATCTAGCTCCCCTAGTTCATTCACATACCGAAAGACAATTTGCTGGTGGTCTTCTAGACTTTTTAGCCCATCATCGTCGATCCGGTAATTTCCTTCGCCATGGGAAATCGGGATTTTGAAGGTCTGCTCGGGATCAAGTCCTTGTGTAAAGTGTGATTGATTCCCGGCCTCTACTTTGAGATGCACCGACTTGCAGATGAAACGGAGGTTTTCGTTGTGCAGCATCACACCAGGCAACAGCCCGGCTTCGAGTAAGATTTGGAATCCATTGCAGATACCAATTACCGGCCCACCCTTTTTTGCAAAGTCCTGAATAGACTCCATAATGGGAGAAAATCTTGCAATCGCCCCCGTGCGTAGATAGTCTCCGTACGAAAATCCACCCGGAATAATCACCATGTCTGGGGTTCCTATGGATGTCTCTTTGTGCCAAACGGAGTGTACATTCGCGCCAAGCACCGTGCCAAACACATGCTCGGTATCGTGATCACAATTGGATCCTGGGAAAATGGGAATGGCAATATTCATACTTATCCTTTGATTTCGGTGATCAAGTCAATCTCTTCTAATATAGCTTTTACCCTCAACGCTTTGTCAAACTCTCCCTCATATACCACCGCGCTTCCATGGTGGTGCACTTCAAAAGTCAGTTGTGAGGCTTTCTCCCTTGTGCACTGAATCGCTTTGATGAGCTGTGCGATCACTTCCTCAAAGGTGTGGTCCTCGTCATTATATAGAATCACACGCCAGGGTTCAGATGCAGACGTTTCTACATCCTCTAGTTCAAGCGTCTCTTCCGTTGATGCGGGTTTATTGGCTTGTGTCATGGGCGACACGCTTCATTTCTATCTCAACATCTTCCATCACGTCATTCGCCAGCAACTTTTGGCACGCTTCCTCTACCTTTTTGTTTGCTTCTTCTTCTGTGGCGGCTTCCACATTCATGGTAATAAGCTTCCCAATCCTAACGTCTTGGATAGCCTTGAGCCCCAGCTGGTGAAGCGCTTGCTCCGAGGCCTTTCCTTTTGGGTCCAAAATCGATGGGCGAAGGGTTACATGAACCGAGGCTTGAAACATGGCAAGTAATGAATTAGGTGATGGTTGAAAGGTATGATTTCTTGAGCAATGGGGCTAGTGGTTGCCGCCTGCTTGAATCCACTGAATAAAGGGCCATCTTCTAAACCACGTCATTTGCCGTTTTGCGTATTGACGCGTTGCAATGACAATCGCTTCTCGTGTCTCAAGTAGAGTGGCTTTTCCCTCAAAAAATGGCTTCCATTCTCGATAACCGACGCTTTTCATGGGGTTGGAGTCCCAGCTGCACCCGTCATTTAAAAGAGACGCCACCTCCTTTTGTAGCCCCTTATCTATCATGGTCTGAACACGCGCAGCAATTCGTTCGTGGAGTATGGCTCTCTCCATAAAAAGACCAAACACGGGTTGCGAGGCAAAGAGTGGGTTTGTAGGGCGATCAAAGCCCTGCTTATGTTGTGTGTGAAAAGAGCTGAAGGGCCTCCCTGTTTGCATCCACACATCAAGCGCCCTCAAAATTCGTTGCCGATTTAGCCCGTCCATTTGAGATGCGTAGGCAGGATCCACACTCTCAAGCTTTTGATACAGACCTGCCAATCCAATGCTCTTTTCCTCTTCTTGAAGTGCTTCAAGGTGTTGTGCTTCTGAGGGGAGGGCAGCTTCCAGTGGAAACAGTAGGGCCTGAAGGTAGAGGGTGCTCCCTCCCACAATAATGAGAGGAGTATTGCGAGATTGTGTCTCCTCGATGATGGACGCAGCTTTTTGTTGAAAACTTGACGCGGTTTCGGAGGCATGTGGTGACACGGTCTGAACATAATGATGAGGAATCCCCTCTTGTTCCTCTGGGGTGGTAGCAGATGTGCCAATCAGCATACCCCTGTAACACTGCCTCGAGTCTGCAGATAGGATTTCGCCCCCTAGGCTTCTTGCCATCCGGATGGCTAATGCACTCTTTCCCGAGGCGGTTGGTCCCAAAACTGTAAGGATGGGTGCCCCCGTATTCATCGCTTCCGTAGTTCTGGGATCGCTACTTTTAATGAGATTCGATGGGTCACGCCTAGATCTGATGCATACCCTGAGAAATCGGTGAATGCATAATCTAGCACGACTCTAGTGGTTTCGATGCCCAACCCTACCGCAGGCGTCCATGTTGCAGATCCTTCCTGAGGTAAGACAAGATCACTCAATCCCCAGCGAAGATGTGCCCATGTCCATGCTGTGAGTTCAAAGCCAAGATAGGGTTCAAAGCTCATTCCCCCAAGGTTGAGGTTGTAGGCTTGTCGATTTTCTACGTGAACGACCACATCACCCACGACTTGTAATGAAAACTCCCCAAGGGATTGGGATCGTGCGACAGATAGTCGTGCTGAAGGGCGGACAGACTCTTTGGTAGAGCTCGGCAAGACATCGCCATAAACGGTCTCTAAAGGAGCAAGCTCCTCGGCATCATAGCGCCAAAATTTTAACATCGAAAAGAGATCATTCACATGAAGTCCCATGCTCCATTGCTCTGACGTTCCTTGAATCGCTGCATCCAGTCCCGTGCCCCATGCATTGGCAAACGGCCCGACCGTGTGGCTGATCCATTTGATCGAAGCCCCCGTGGACCATGTTGCCCCAAACCAAGAACGGTCAAGTGGCTGTCCGTAAGACAAAAATAGGGCCTGATCGCTCACATTAAAGGTCGTAATCGCACCAGAGGCATTAGCAATGGGGCTTTGACGGTCAGGGTCCCATGCGTTGAGGGTGTTTTGTACGCCATTCACCCCTTGTCTTAACCATGAGATCGCAAAAACTCTTCCCTCTTCTATAGGGTACGCAAAGGCTACATAATCTCGAGATAAGATACCCCCAAATCGCTCTGATCGCATCCAAATGGTTTCGGGAGTGTCTATCTGACTCAATCCCGCAACGTTCCAGAAAGGGGATGTGCCATCATGCACGACAGCCCCTTGAGCCTCCCCCATGGCTAGGCCTCTCGCTCCAGCACCCAAAGACAAAAAATCCCCGCCATATTTTGCATTTCGGAAGGATTGTGCAGATGCCGGGTGTACGCACATCGTCCACAGAAAACCCACTCCAAAGAGGTACTGCCAGTATCGGTAATTCAGGGCGCTTTTCATGCTATAAAGGTACACATTTTCTAGGGTCACTGGGTTGAACTGGCTCAATCCACATCTTGGCAGCAACACGTACGAAGCCATGGTGATAAAGCAACGAATTTGTGTATATTTTTAGCGTTGAGGAATTCCGTTTTTCTCTGTACTAATCGCTTAGCAACCTCTAACAAGAACCGCTTCAGAGCCTCCGATTCGCATGAAATTCACAGTTAATAGTAGCCAACTCAATTCAGGTCTAAGCGCCGTGGTAGGTGCTGTCCCTGGAAAGGCAACCCTCCCCATTTTAGAAACCATATTGTTCAGCCTGGAAGGAAATACACTCAAGCTGACTGCCACCGATCTGGAAATTGCCATGATCCAAACGGTGGAGGTGGATGGTCAAGAAGCTGGCTCGGTATCTGTACCAGCAAAACGCCTTCTTGAAACGCTGCGACAGCTTCCAGACACACCCGTCACCTTTGCTGTAGATGACCAACAGTCCATCACGTTCAGTACAGACAAAGGAACCTATAAGCTTGTCGGGGAAAGTGGGGAAGACTTCCCCGGTGTGCCGGATCTTACCGACGGCACCACACTAACTTGTGAGAGCGATGTTCTCAAAAAGGCCATTCAGAAAACCCTATTTGCTGTATCCAATG
This sequence comes from Bacteroidetes bacterium UBA1860, assembly GCA_002338335.1. Lineage (GTDB taxonomy): Bacteria > Bacteroidota > Rhodothermia > Balneolales > Balneolaceae > UBA8296. The sequence continues at coordinate 1,763 of DDIC01000015.1, read as the reverse complement.
ACGATTTGCGACCTGCGATGATGGGGGTCTTTTTTACCGTCACCTCAGAAGGAACAACCTTCGTTGCAACCGATGGGCATCGCTTGGTAAAATATCACGATAATGGGCTATCCTCCACCGAGACGCTCACCTTTATCGTACCCGAGAAAGCGCTTAACCAAGTGCTAAAATCGATTCACTCCGATGCAAGCTCGGTCAGCGTGTCTGATTCCCACGTCATCTTTGAGCATGGAGACACCGTGGTGATCTCGAGGCTCATTAATGAACAGTACCCCAATTACGAATCTGTGATTCCAAAGGATAATGACAAGACCCTTTTTATCGATCGTGAAACACTCCTGGCAACAGTAAAACGGGTTTCGGTCTTTTCAAGTACCACAACGCGGCAGATTCGCCTCCAGCTTGGGGAAAATTCAGTTGTTTTGCGAGCAGAGGATCTAGACTTGAGTAGTGAAGCCAAGGAGAGTTTAGCATGCGATTATGATGGCGAAACCATGGAAATTGGTTTTAATGCACGCTATCTCGGGGATGTTTTGTCAAATATGAACCACGAACAAGTCCGATTCGAGTTTTCCACGCCGAACCGCGCTGGCATTGTGAAGCCTGCCACCGAAGAAGAGGGTAAGTCTCTACTTATGCTGGTGATGCCGGTCATGCTCAATACCTATTAAGCCTAGCCTAGGTTGCCTGCAAGGATTACCCTTACCACAGATTTTGGATTAGAAGACCACTATGTGGCTTCGATGAAAGGGGTGTTGCTTTCGATGGGTCCCTCAGATCTACAGCTGATAGATATCTCTCATACGATTCCTGCCAATGACATCATGGCCGCTTCCTGGACCGTTCGGGAGGCTATTCGTACGTTTCCTGTGGATACCGTTCACCTTGTCGTGGTTGATCCTGGTGTCGGAACCGATCGTGATGCGGTGATTGTTCGATGGAACCAGCAATGGTTTGTTGGTCCTGATAATGGGCTTTTCTCCTTGATGACAGAGCATGAGGGTGTGGAGGCATGGCGCTTGGATCAGCCCTCATTCTGGCTAGAGGATGTATCGACAACCTTCCATGGGCGAGACGTGTTTGCCCCTGTAGCGGCCCATTTAGCTCATGGAGTCAATCCGGAGGCCATGGGTAAGCCTGATCATGCCTTGCTGACATGGCGTTGGGTCGAACCGGTTTTGGACCCTGATGGTATTCGAGGCTGGGTTGCCCACATCGATCGGTTCGGAAATCTCATTAGCAACATCCCTGGGGCTTGGATGGTAGACCGGCCAAGGGGCTCTTTTAAAATCTATGTGGGTAATACGATTATCGATGCGCTTCACTCCACCTTTGGATCGGTCGAGGCAGGGGATGAGGTCGCTTATATTGGAAGCTCTGGTATGCTAGAGGTCGCCATTAATCAAGGCCACGCTGGAGAGTTACTGGGCGTTCCAAAAGGATCCCAACTTACCGTGGTGTTCCAACATGCTTAGATTACATACTCTCGGGTGCTTCTACACCAAGCAATGACAAGCCATTTTTGAGCACAGTGGCTGTCACCTCGGCTAGCTTGGCGCGCGAGGCCATTACGTTCTTCGGCTCACCCATAATGCGGCATTCGTGATAGAAGTGGGTGAATTCCTGGGCGGTCTCTTGAAGATAGGTGATCACTTTGTGAGGCTCTTTTGCTCGTGCGGCGGTTTCAATTACGTCAGGGAAGAAAAAGAGTTTTTTCATCAACGAATGCTCTGCTTCATGCTCGAGGGTTGACCACTCTACAT
>DDIC01000033.1 GCA_002338335.1 Bacteroidetes bacterium UBA1860 | reverse complement strand
CGCCAGCCCCTCGCTTCCCTCCTTGGGCTCGCCGGCCGGATCAGCCACAGAGTCATCTCTTGGGCAACGGATTCCCATTGAGCTCGTTCTCGATATTTTTGGCCCACTCACAGAGGTTCAAAATGAATTTTTCTTTCAACTACCTTCCGAGCTTGGTGGATTTTCCGATCCCACGCTCTCCACTCGAATCCAAAGTCTCAATCAAAACGACGAACAAAAACTCGTGCAAGCCTTTAGTCTGTTGCTCACCGGCAACTTCATTGCCTCGGGTCAAACCACGTTTGAAGATGCTTCCGCTTTTCAGGGGGTCACCGGATCAGCTGTACTAATCAACCCCTTTGTGTCGCAACAACTCATCAGTCCGTTGTTATCCAATCAGATTAATGCGCTGTTCAGTGAAAACGTCACCTTCGATGTGGATGTGAATATAGATGCCTACAATGAAGTGGAATTGGGTGTAGCCCTACGACTCTATAATGACCGTCTTGTGTTGCGTCGTGAAGGTCAAATCACTGGGAATCAAAGCTCCATTGGAGATTTGGGAGCTGAATATCGAATCAATCAATTACTCTCCTTGTCTGCCTTCCATCGACAAGATCCAACGTTTGTTCAAGCCACAGGTTCTCAGGGCTCGGGAAGTAGTGCCGGTGAGACTCAGGTCATGAATGGAGTGGGGCTTCAAGCTCGTACTGAATTTCATACGTGGCGAGAACTCTTCGCACGAGTCTCCCGTGGATTTTCTACCTTGAAGTGGTGGGATTAACCACGAATCATGTGGCGAAGAACCCACATAAAGCAATCTTATGAGACGATCCATACAAGAGATAGAACGGGAGATCGAACAACTCCTGCAGGATGCACCCAAAGCGGTGATTCCCAAAAAATTGTTCGAAAACATTCTTAGCCTGAATACTAAACGGGGCAAACGTGAGCTCAACCAAGCTCTGCGATCTCTTGAAGTTCAAGGCAAAATTTTGGTCCAACCTGGAAACCTGGTTCAGCTCAAAGGGAAAGGAAAGGTTGCGAGCAAAGGCGCAAGTAGTGCTGGCAACAAAGCGAGTAAAGGAGTGGCCGGAAATGCGGGCCATAATGCCCAAAAAAGCTCGAGCAAAAACACGCCTAGCAATTCTCCAAAAAACGCGACCAAATCCACTTCTAAACCTTCGCGTGAAACGTCCAAACCTGCAAGCGTGCACGAATCCAAGCGCAACTACGACGAACACGATCTAGAAAATATTGGCACCGTTGATATTAGCGCTCGTGGAGATGGGTATGTTGCACTTCCAGGCTACGATGAAGACATCCGCATCCCCAAAAAGCATATGGGAACCGCGCTTCAAGGGGACCAGGTCTTGGTGTCGATCGACTCTCGTGACAAACGTCAGCGTCGTATTTCTGGACGAATCGACCATATTGTAAAGCGATCTGGGTATCTCTATGTGGGTGTCCTACGTCATGAAGGAAGTGGCCACGCCATGATCGAGCCTGATCAAAAATCAGCACACATAGATTTCTATGTGGCTCCTGAAGATCTTCACGGCATTGCTTCTGGACACAAAGTGACCTTCCGACTCAAAGAGTGGTCTGCTCCCGGCGGCCTCCCTCAGGCATGGCAGCTCCAAGACTTGGGCGAAGCGGGCTCTAATGAGGCTGACATCCTCTCCATTCTCGCAGAAAAGCAATTCCAGGCAGAATTTGAGCCGGAAGTGGAAGCCTTTGCTGCAGCGATTCCCGAAGATTTTTCACCCGAAGCGGTGGGTCATCGATTAGATTATCGCGACAAAAGAGTCTTTACGATTGATCCAGCAGACGCCAAGGATTTTGATGATGCCATTTCCATTGAGAAACTCGATAATGGCAACCTCTGGCTCGGCGTCCATATTGCAGATGTCACCCATTATATGCCCTCGGGAACCGTGCTTGACGAAGAAGCCTACAGGCGAGCGACAAGTGTGTATCTCGTCGACCGTGTCATCCCAATGCTTCCCGAGCGACTCAGTAATGGCGTTTGTTCCCTACGACCTCACGAGGATAAGTGCACCTACTCATGCTTCATGGAGATCACTCCACAAGGGGACTTAGTCTCCTATGATATCCGTGAGACACTGATTCACTCCATGCAACGCTTTGTGTATGATGAAGTGCAAGAGATATTAGACGGCAACGTCGAGCATGAGCTCAAGCCCGATCTTGAGATGGTGGCTGGATTGGCGCAGACCCTCATGGATCAGCGATTCAAAAAAGGAGCCATTGCATTTGAAACCCCAGAGCCTCGATTTGTACTAGACGAGGAGGGTAAGCCACTGGAGGTTATTGTCAAAGAGCGTCTTTTTGCCCACAAACTGATTGAAGAGTGCATGCTCATGGCCAACAAAACGGTGGCGTTGCATGTGGACAATCTGCGCAAAGCCCTCAAAACGGGAGCCAGCGCCAAGACCAAGGCCTCTAAACAACCCTTCCCTTACTTCTATCGAATTCACGATAAGCCAGATCCTGAAAAATTTGGCCATGTCCTTGAGAACATCAAGCCCATCGGCATCTTTATGGAAAATAAGGGGCCGGTGACCCCCAAAGAGATCAATACACTCTTAGAAAAGGTGGATGGGACCGAAGTGGAGACCATCGTCAATCAGCTCATGTTGCGAGCCATGGCCAAAGCGGAGTATGCTCCTGGCAATATTGGACACTTTGGTTTGGCATTTTCACATTATGCACACTTTACAAGCCCGATCCGACGTTATCCTGATGTGATTGTGCACCGTTTGCTCAAAGCCTATCCTTCATTAGACGACTTAACCGGTGGGAAAGGTAGCCAAAAGCCCTCCTCGGAAGGCGCCAAAGGGATTAAAACAACCATCAAAGGGTATACCTATGATGATTTGGTCCAAGCGGGCGAGCATTGCAGTGCCCAAGAGCGAAGTGCTGCCGAAGCAGAGCGAGATTCGGTCAAACTCAAGCAGGTCGAATACCTCAGTGAGCGAATTGGCTCAGAGTATGAAGGGGTGATCTCTGGTGTGACCGAAAACGGCATCTTTGTGCAGCTTAAAGAGATCTACTGTGAAGGTATGGTGAGAATTAGCGAACTCAAGGATGACTATTATGTCTATCAGCCTCAACGCCATGCATTGGTGGCTCGAGGGAAGAAAAAACAGTATCAACTGGGACAACACATCCAAATTCGCGTGATTAGCACCAACCCTGAACGTAGACAAATTGATTTTGCGTTAGCGTGATATGACAATAAAATTCATTCCTCAAGGCATCCTACTTGGCACACTTGCACTGGCGCTATCCATGGTGGCCATCTTGTTCGTGCTTCCTGCGTGGCAAACCACCCAAGCACAACAAGTCTATTTTGGGAAAAATCGTGTACAGTATGAGGACTTTGACTGGCGTTACATCGAAAGCGAGCATTTCGATATCTATTATTATGACCAAAAGAACTACCATCTAGCCCAGTTCACAGCCGAGAGTATAGAGGCGGCGCTTCAGCAGCTAAGCGAAGATTTTGATCATCAAATTCGCGATCGGATCCCCGTGATCTTGTATGATTCGCATGGAGATTTTTCCCAAACCAATGTGGTACCCTTGCCCGAAAGTGCCCAAGGGATTGGAGGCGTGACCGATAAATATAAAAACCGGATGACCCAGCCCTTCATGGGAGATTACATCGATTTCCGGCGAACGTTGCACCATGAGCTCGTGCATGCCTTCATTAATGATATGTACTACGGCGGCTCGTTACAGTCGATTGTTCAAAATAATATCCAGCTCCAGTTCCCCCTTTGGTTCGAAGAGGGATTGGCCGAGTACCTCGCTCTTGGGTGGGATACCAATACAGACATGTACATGCGTGAGGCGGTGCTCAACAATTTCCTGCCGCCCCTTCAACAGCTTAATGGGTACTATGCATACCGTGGGGGGCAATCTTTTTGGTTTTTTGTGGAGCAAAATTATGGTCGTCAAAAAGTCACCGAAATCCTTCAAAGTGTGCAACGTACTCGTAATGTCGAGCGCACACTCGTGCAAACACTGGGCCTCGACATGGAAGAACTCAGTGATCGCTGGCAAGACTTCCTTCAACGGCGCTACTTCCCCGAGGTGGCTCAACGTGAGCCGTTAACGACACTGGCCACACAAATTACCGATCGAGATGACTTTGGATCCTACAACACCTCTCCTCAAATCTCTCCACAAGGTGACAAACTTGCGATGATTTCGAATCGCCAGGGATTATTTGATGTCCTTTGGGTAGATCCGCGCAATGGCGAAAAGGTCAAGACCTTGGTCAGCGGTGAAGACAATCCCATGTTTGAGGAGCTCAACATTCTGAATCCAAACCTCAGCTGGTCCCCTGATGGGCAAAACATTCTCCTTTCAGCAAAGAGTGGTGGAAATTACTCCCTGGTGATCGTGAATGTGAACACCGGTAAGAAAACGCCCGTAGTCCTGGAAGAACTCGATGCGATTCGGTCTGTGGCATGGTCACCAGATGGGCAAAAGATTGCCTTTGACGCCAATCAAGGTCCTTATCAAGACATTTTTGTGCTAGATCTGGAGTCCAAGAAGTTGCGAAATGTCACTCGAGATGTCTTTAGTGATATGCAACCCGCTTGGAGCACCGACTCAGAGTCGATCTATTTTGTTTCGGATCGTGGGGATGTCACCGATCCTGGCCGATTTGGAGCAGGCTCATCGATATTGGCTGACATGAGTGTCTATCAGACGGATCTGTACCGATTGAGTCTGAATTCGTTGAATATCACTCCGATTACAAACACACGCCTAGCCTCAGAAACGCAGCCAGCGATTACCCAGGATGGCGATGTCTATTTTATTTCTGATGCCAACGGGATTCCCAATGTTTGGGTCCTACAAGCAGAAGCTGAGGAAGCCAAACCCGTTACCAATGTGGAATCTGGTATTGCCCAAATCAGTGTATCCAAAGATGGGTCAAGATTGGCACTCAACGGGCTTAATGAAGGATTCCTCGATATTTTTGTCCTTCGAAACCCAGCATCTCGTATTCGAACAGAGCCACTTCCAGACAACTTATGGGCTCAAGAACGAGCCTCGATGAGTGCGGATCAGCGTGTCGCAGCGCTTGGCTACACCCAAACCTTGATTGCGTCTCGGACCCAAGGAAATGTCGTACAATCCAAAATTTTGGATGAAGTCGCTGAGGCAGTAAGCCCAAGCGATAGCGAAAATGGAAATGAGGCGGATGACTCATCCATTGACTTTCGTAATTATGTGTTCTCCCCTGTTGTTGCCCAAGATTCTACGCTAAAACTCAAGGACGATCCACGCAAATTTGAACCGGAGAATAAAGAGACCGAGGATGGGTATTATCAACCCAAGCGGTACCACCTCACCTTTTCGCCTGACTTTTCCTATGCAAGTGGTGGGATTAACACCTACTATGGCACCTCTGCACTCGCGACATTCTCCTTTAGCGATCTCTTTGGCGACCATAGGGTGTCGATAAGTTCCAATCTCGTGCTGGATCTACGCAATAGTACGTACTCGATTCAGTATGGCTATTTCAAGCAACGAACCAATTATTTCGCCTCGTTTTTCCATCAAGCGCAAAATTATCAGACGTTCAGTGGAGAGCTTCTTCGATTCCGGACCTATGGATTTGGCGTAGAAGCGCAATACCCACTAAATAAATTTCAGCGGATTGATTATGGCCTTACCGCCATTGGAATCTCCAGAGACTTTAGTTCGCTAGGTGGCCTTACCAATAGCGACCTCACCAACGAAACGTCAACCTTTTTATACCCTCAGGTTGTCTTTACCGGTGACTTTACCGTTCCAGGGTTTATCACTCCTCAAGGTGGCTCGCGTTACACCCTACGAGCTTCTGGAAGCCCACCATTAGGCTCTGAAACACCCCAGTTTGTCTCTCTTTTGGGTGATTATCGCAAATATCTTGCTCTAGGGCGTGGATACACCATTGCCCTGCGGGGATCGGGAGCCCTCTCCTACGGACGTGATTCTCAAACCTTCTTTATGGGTGGAGTTCTTGGATGGCTCAATCAGCAATGGTCAGGTGTCGATATCCCCTATGATAGACTTGCTGATACGTTTTTCACGCAACCAGCGACCCCCGTTCGAGGGCACAAATACAACACAATCTTTGGAAACAAATACACACAGATTAACGCGGAATTCAGATTCCCCTTGTTTGCTGCGATTCTGCCGGGTCCCATTCCGATTATTCCACTGTATAACTTGACAGGTGTAGCGTTTGTGGATGCCGGAGCTGCATGGGGGTATGGTGTAGACTACTCACGATATTCCACTGCCAGTGGTGAGCCTATTGTTTACTATCGAAACGAGCCCGGACTAGACTTTAAAGTGGGTAAAGAGCAACAAGTCGCCCTAGATCCTTCCACAGGACTTATCCGACAAGGCACACCACAAGAGACCGACCTTGTGGCGAATTACTTCGAAGGTGACGTACTGATCGGCGCAGGATTTGGGCTGCGGACGATTCTACTAGGTCTTCCGGTACGTTACGATATTGGGTGGCCTTACGAGCGCAGTGGATTTGGATCAAATCGTATCCATTATTTCTCGATAGGTATAGATTTTTAAACGATATAGAGTAATTTAACTCTATGAGATTCACGCAACGCTATAGCTGGTTTGCATTGCTTACGGCCTTGGTCATTTTCCAGGGTCAGTTACTAGGATCATGGCATGAGGCGATTCACCGTGGAGTTTTAGGTGCGACTGAAACCCATGCTCAAGAGTGTTCGAGCGTGGATGCCCCATCCACCTCAGTTGAGCTGGATATTGACCACTCGACATGCCCAGTTTGTGTACTAAACCAAGGTGCTCCGTTTGAATCACAGATCTCTGCGGGTGCCACACTTTCTATCAGC
>DDIC01000069.1:25127-37000 GCA_002338335.1 Bacteroidetes bacterium UBA1860 | reverse complement strand
CCGTCCTGAGTATAGGACTCTTTAATTCCATTATGTTCCCAACCATTTTCTCACTCGGGATTGCCAAACTGGGTAATCGTACCGCTCAAGGCTCAGGAATCCTGTGTACTGCTATCGTGGGTGGAGCTCTTATTCCGCCGCTTTATGGCTGGGTTGCGGATCTGTCGGGTGGGCTTGCATTGGCGTTTGTCGTCCCTGCCCTGTGCTACATCTATATCGCGTGGTACGGTGCAAAGGGCTCGTCAGTTAAGCCTGCGCTAGCAACTGGATAAACTAGCTGCCAGCTTGACCTGTGGCCCAATGTAAAAACCCCTTAAGATGTTTTGGGCATGCTTTCCACATGAAGCGTCTGCGTAGGAAAAGCAAATTCAACGCCCAATTCCTCTCCCAGTTTCATCACATTCATCAAAAAGGTATGACGCGCGGTTAATTCCTCAGTCCAGGTTGTCACGTGGAAGAAAATATTCACCAGTATATCTAGACTGTAGGCACCCATGTTATTAAAATGGACTTCATGAGAATCATTCCAGATTTCGGGGGTCTCCTCTACAATCTTGCGAACGCCTTCCACAAAAGACTGAATTTTATCCGTTGGGGTATCATAGGTCAGGCCAATATTGGTGCGGAAGCGACGAACCTGCCGTCGACCCAAATTATCAATATCAAGATCCGCGAGTTTTGCGTTTGACATCGTGACTTGAGAGTTGTAAAACGTCCGAATGCGTGACGACCGGAACCCAACCTCCTCTACAGTCCCATCAACCCCGCCAGCAGAAATTACATCACCCACCTGAAAGGGTCGATCAAGAAACAGTGTAATGGAGCCAAAAAAGTTGGCCAGCGTGTTTTGAGCTGCAAGAGCAAAGGCGAGACCCCCAAGTCCCAGTCCTGCAATGAGGCTTGTCACGTTGACCCCATTATTCTGAAGGATGAATAACACCCCAACGACAATGACAATCACTTGCACCGAGTTCCGAATCAAAGGAACAAGTTGATCATCAAAAGAGCTCTCTGTTTTGGCAGTGTATTCCAAAGCGCGCTCAGCAATAAACTCTGTGAGGCGATAGACCAAGACGATTGTGGCAATGGAGGCAAACACCGTGAGAACTTGGGTAAGGCGAGTGTTAAGCTCTGGGTCTAGCTGAAGCAATGTGCTCGTGAGGCTCAAAATGACAAATAGGAGCCACCAACGGATCGGTTTGGCCATGGAGTCGACAAAAGCCTCTGCAGTCCCTTGTGCAAATCGCTTAAGAAATGGCCGAAGATATCGACTCACAAGGGTCTCAAAAAGCCACGATAAACTTGCTGCAATCGCGACCCAAATCATTAAGGCGGCGAACTGCCAAAGCTCTAATCCAAATAGATCTGCTCTAAAAAAGGAAGGAAGGGAGTCTACAACTTGGACAACAGCTACCGAAAGGGTCGATTCGAGTGGGCTTTGAAGTGATGCTAGGCTATCGACGGAAACGCTCGATGGTTCAGAAATTGTTGAAACTTGTGTTGAGTCTTGGTCGTAGGACATTGTATACTATGGTTCAAGGGCGTGTCTCGAATCAATCGCTGATTCGAAGTGTCAACGTGTGAAATGTAACATTCTTATGGCTAATCAAAATAAAGGGAGCGCAAGCGGCGGTCCAAATTTCCAAGAAGCTATTCAAAACCTAACGGGCAATCTGCGCAACTTCATTATCGGTGGTGCAGTGATCTTGATGGGATTCCAGTCATTTTATACTGTGGGTCCAGAGGAGGTGGGGATGATTATGAGGTTTGGTGAGTATATCCGAACCGCAGAATCGGGTCTACGATTTAAGATTCCATTTGTAGAACAAGCTCGTATTGTACCTGTAGAGCGTCAATTAAAGCAGGAATTTGGCTACCGTACCGTTCGGGCTGATGTGGAGTCGACCTACCGAAAAGCAGGGTACGAAGGGGAGTCACTGATGTTAACGGGTGATTTGAATCTTGCCGATGTCGAGTGGGTGGTTCAATACCGTATTGCGGATCCATATCAGTTTTTGTTTAAAGTCCGTAATCCTGAACAGACGCTTCGAGATATGAGTGAATCTGCTATGCGTCAAGTTGTGGGAGACCGGACGGTCAATGAAGTACTGACGGTTGGGCGTGCAGAAGTTGCCTTGCAGGTGCAGAGTCTACTCCAAGCGTTATGTGACGAGTATGAGATGGGCCTCCGAATTGAACAGGTCGTTCTTCAGGATATCAATCCACCAGATCCAGTTAAACCTTCGTTTAATGAGGTGAATGAAGCCCAACAGCAACGTGAAACCCTCGTAAACGAGGCCTTAGCGGATTATAATCGCATTATTCCTCGTGCATCAGGGGAGGCGCAACAAACGATTCAACAGGCTGAAGGATATTCCATTGATCGTGTAAATAGAGCAGAAGGTGAAGTGGCTAGTTTTAATGCACTCTACAATGAGTACATCAAAGCACCGAGTATCACCAAAAAGCGTATCTATTACGAAACAATGCAAGAAATCTTACCTAAAGTTGGCAATAAAGTGATTGTGGACGAAAACGGTAACAACGTATTGCCTTTGCTGCAGTTGCAAGGTCAAGGGCTGGGTGTTTCAGGCCCAACGAGCGCAACAAGCAGAGCCACAAGAACAGGCTCTTCAACACCCGTAGCTTCTAGTGGAGGATCACAATGAATTTAAATCGCTCAACATCGATTCTCTTGGCGGCACTTTTTGGCGCCATTATTCTGATCTCTAATGCCGTGTACATCGTAGATGAAACCCAGCAAGTGGTCCTCACCCAATTTGGTGCGCCCGTGGGAGATGCGGTTACAGATCCAGGCCTAAAGTTTAAACTGCCATTTGTCCAAGACGCGAACTACTTTGACAAACGATACCTGGAGTGGGATGGTGACCGCAATCAGGTTCCAACCAAAGACAAGAAATTTATTTTTGTCGACTCCTATGCACGCTGGCAAATTACCGACCCGTTGCAGTTTTTCCGCCGATTGGGTAATGAACGGGGTGCACAATCTCGTCTTGATGACATTTTGGATGGAGAAACTCGCAATGCGGTGGCAAATCATGACCTAGATGAGCTTGTTCGCACATCCAACCGTACACCCGTTGCGGATGATGAATTATCAGAATTACTCTCCGACTCCCTTGATACCATCCAGACAGGCCGTGATGCCATTCAAGATATCGTCCTGGAGCTGGCCAATGAACGAGCAGCGGATCTTGGCATTCAAGTTCTGGACTTCCGTTTCAAGCGTATTAATTATGTGGAAGAGGTGCGTGTAACCGTGTATGATCGAATGATCTCTGAGAGGAATCGTATTGCTGACTTGTTCCGGTCGGAAGGACAGGGGGAGGCGTCACGGATCAATGGAGAGAAAGAACGTGATCTACTTCAAATCCAGTCGGAAGCTTTCCGGGAAGCCAAGGAAATTCGAGGGGATGGAGATGCAGCAGCAGCGGCCATCTTTAATGAATCGTACAATAAATCGGCTGCAGCTCGAGAATTGTATGACTTCACACGGGCCATGGAGGCGTATAAAGTCGCTTTTGATGAAAAAACGACCATTGTCATCTCCAGCGACAGTGAGTTTTATAAGTATCTTCAAAGTGTAGATTAGTGAGTGCTGGTGAGAAACCAACATCAGACCAGAGGGATTTTTTCTTTTTCTTCCTCGCGGGGGTCTTTCTAACCTCACTTGTCCTTGGCAATGTGATTGGGACGACTAAGTTTGTCACGTTGTTTTCCCTCACACTACCAGATTGGTTGCTTTCCATTACGCCTGAATTGGTTCGTAATGAGAGGGTTTATTCCATGATTGTCCCCGTTGGAGTGATCGCCTATCCATTCACGTTTCTAGCGACAGATTTAATTAGCGAGCTTTTTGGTCGAAAAAAAGCGCAAATGGTGGTCTGGATAGGCTTTTTTATGAATATGTTCATGCTCTTGTTGATGAGCATCAACCACTGGCTTCCAGATGCGTCTGGGGTGAGTGGAGGCACGTCATTGTTTGAAGGGGTCTATGAATTTATGATCAAAAACACCATTGCGAGCATGATTGCTTATCTCACAGCGCAGACGGTGGATGTACGGTTGTTTCATTTTTGGAAGCGTCTCACAAATGGAAAGCACTTATGGCTTCGCAACAATGCCTCGACGATGGTTTCTCAATTGGTGGATAGCTCGGCTATTTTGAGCATTCTTTATTTTACTGGAGGCTTGGGGGCGGACGTGACAACACTTGGAGCACTCGGCATCTTGATTATGAACTCCTACCTCTTCAAATTTTTCTTTGCGGCGTTTGACACCCCGTTGATGTATCTAGGAGTGCGAGTATTTCGAAAGTATCACGAAGATCCTGATTGGCATTCCAATCATTGAGCTAATGAAATCCTATGTAACGATCTTGGGGGTGAGTGTTTTGTTGAGCATCGTGTTCCATGCATCGCTTTCACAAGCTCAAAACGTTTCTCCTGCTGCTGGCGCCCCAGCCAATGAGTCCACGCAAGCGTTCGACCTGGAGTCGCTTATTCCGGGTGATTGGCTGTCCATCTCATCCTTGGAACAAGTCGTTGAGATGGAGGTCGCTGCGTCAGAAATTGTCTGGATCGCGACCACAGGGGGAGTATTTGGAATCGAACTCACTGAGGGGTTGGTTGTGGATGTGTTTACGACCAATGACGGATTACACGCAACGAACCCATCGAGTATGGCGCTCACGTCCGATGGTGCAGGGTTGGTGATTGGGTACCGCGACGGCGCTTTGGACATCGTTGAGCTAGAAACACGCCAAGTAAGAACACTGAATGATATTATTCGGTCCACCCGTTTTCCAGATAAGTCGATTCGGTCTGTTGCAGTGGTTGGGGACGCCGCGTATGTCGCTACTGGATTTGGTATTGTGGTATATGATGCCAAAACATGGCTTGTGCGTGAATCGGCGCTTCAATTTGGCGCATGGCCTCTTGGTTTGGGGATTCAATCGATGGATATCCGCCCTGATGGCTCGATTTGGGTTGCCACGTCTGAGGGTGTGGCGACGGCGCCCTCCACCTCATCGTTGAGCTTGCCAGCGTCTTGGCAAACGTGGTCGATGGATGAGATTGGCAGTCCCCCCTTTACATGGATTCGTGCATTGGATCAAGGTATCGTTGCGGCCACATCAAGTAGTGTAACCCAGTACAAAGACGGAATTGGGTGGAGTGAATGGACCCAAGCGGGGTCGATGGAATCCTTTGATGTCGTCGAGGTCCCTGGTACAGATCAACGAGTGTTATTACAGCGCGTCAGAATGTTGGTCTTCCAGGGTGATAATGTGCTCAAAAATATCCCGTTTGAAGACCGATCGGCCAGAATAGAACTTAGTTCCTCCACTTCAAACGCGTCGAGCTCTGGTGAAATTACACTCCTTCGGGGATCGCTGACACGAGGAGTGATTGAGCATCGATTTGATGGGAATTGGGCAGAGGTTTCAACGTCCACGATGAGGTTAAATACACCGGCAACCAATGCTCTAAAATCGATCACCATGACGGGCAATGGCTTCCTGGGTGCTGTGTCGGAGACATTTGACAATAACTTCATCTCGGACCGAAAGAAAGGGATGACGGTCTATTCAACGACCACGGGGTGGACCAATGTGAATCAGTTTACCAATTCCACCATGGCCGAGGCGAATTTTCAGCTTTCGTTTCAGAGTGTCGCGACCGAGTCCTATGCTTATGTTGGGAGTTGGGGCTCTGGCGTCGCTCGGATGGCATTGGATGCGGAGGGTACGCCTACTGGAGAGGTGACTCTGTTTAATGCGCTGACCAGCTCTCTTCGTGGCTGGGAATTGGACAACGATCAGTATGTGGTGATTTCTGGACTTGAGACCGATAGTCAGGGCCGTTTGTGGACGGTGAGTCGATTTGCCTCTCGAGCTCTAGCGTTTCACGATGAGGGATCGGCAGATTGGACGTTGGTCCCCAAGGTCTCAGGACTGAGCTCGTTGGACTTATATGAGGGGTTGTTTATCGACTCGCGTGATTGGAAGTGGGTATTTTTGAAGTCAGCTAGCCGAGTGGGTCGTGGGGTCATGGTGCTTGATACGGGGGCAGATCCAACGTCACGCCAAGATGATCAAGCTGTGGTGCTCAATGCAAGCTCTTCGTCGGGTAATCTACCCGATGCCACCGTAACGGCTGTAATCGAAGATCAACGGGGAGAGATATGGATAGGTACGGAGCGTGGAATCGCAAAATTGTTGTTTCCGGACTTATTACTGGTGGGCGGCGTGGCCGAGCGGACGGCTCAGTGGCTCATTGCTGAGAATCCTACGGGTCCCTCACCGTATCTTTTGCGAGATATTAATGTGACAGCAATGGTCGTCAATGGGGCGAACCAGAAATGGGTTGCCACGGCGAATGATGGATTATGGCTTGTGAATGCTTCTGGAACAGCCATTCTCGAACACTTTACTGAGGAAAATTCTCCGTTACTGAGCAATGCCATTCAAGACCTAGCCTTTGACCCAGCTACGGGGAATTTGTTTGTAAGCACGAGCGCTGGCGTCCAGATCTACCAGGATCGCGCAAACCAAGGGGCCTCCAAACTTGATAATCTATCGGTGTACCCAAGTCCTTTCTCTTATGAACGACATGATGAGATGATTTTGGAAGGGTTGCCAACTCGGTCTCGTGTCCGCGTCGTGACCATCGATGGGCAGCGGGTCAAGGGAATGGATGCAGAGGGTGGCCGTGTGCGTTGGGATGGGCTCTCGGATGATGGGAAGCGGCTAAGTACCGGTGTGTATATCGTGATCGCTCTTGATCGAGACGGAAAAGAACGTGCTGTTGGAAAAGTAGCAATCGTTCGTTGAGTTGCGTATCGTGAACGGACTTTTGATTGCCCTAGACCATGACTCCATCAACTAGCTCGCAGAGCCTTCCTATGATTAGTGTGGTGACGGTGAATTTTAACACCGCACACCATGTATTGCGGAGTTTAGAGACACTATCTATGGACTCACATCCACGCATTGCTCAAGCCATCATTATCGATAATGCTTCCAGTGATGATTCCAGGGAACAATTAGCTCATCTTCAAGGGAAGGTCCAGATTGAATGGAATCAACAAAACATCGGCTTTGGACGGGCCAACAACCAAGCCATCGAGCAGGTTGATACCGCTTATGTTTGTCTGGTGAATCCGGACGTACGGTTAACCGATAAATCGCTTACCACCATGGCGGAGTATGTAGATGCCCACCCCGATGTTGCTGCGGTAGGTTGTGCGATGGTGAGTCGAGACGGGGAGGTGGCGGCTGAATCGTTTCGGTATCAACCCACCAAAACCGCGAGTATAGCCAAATATTTGCATGTCCCAAAGGGGGTGCGCCGAGCGTTGGGGATGCCCGATTATTACATGGATTTGGACGCTCTGAAAGACCAAACAGAGCCTGTGGACGTAGATATCCTCTCAGGAGCTTGTATGCTAATGCGAGTAGAAGCGTTTCGTGAGGTTGGCGGGTTTGATCCTGAGTTCTTTTTGTACTGGGAAGACACCGATTTATCGGTTCGATTACGTCAAAAGGGGTGGAAGCTCCATGTACTACCCACAGTGGAGGCGATTCACTTCAAAACCTCAAGCCAGTCACGTCAATCAGTGCAATTTTGGCTCCAGTTTGGCCGGTCGATGGGGCTTTATTTCAAGAAGCGGGCCCAAGAGTCGTTATAAACGCCTCGTGACATCCTCAATCATGGGCCCTACCCATGCTTCATACCGGTTTTTAGCAATCGCTTGACGCGCTTCTGCCATGAGCCAGAGGTAAAACGTAAGATTATGCTCAGAGGCTAACTCCATGCCCAAAAGCTCATTACACCGAAATAAATGGTGTAGATAACTCGTGTTGTAGGCTTGGCACACTTCCGATGGAAATTCAGGATCCAGCGGCTTGTGATGATTGCGCCAATGGGCATTACGAAGGTTCACAATGCCATGGCGGGTAAATAACATGCCGTTTCTGGCATTGCGTGTGGGCATAACGCAGTCAAACATATCAATGCCCCGACGAATGGCTTCGAGTAAATTAGCCGGAGTGCCAACCCCCATGAGGTAACGAGGGCGATCTTCTGGCAATACATCGGTATTCTCATTGGTAATCTGCATCATCACCTCAGTTGGCTCACCTACGCTCAAACCCCCAATGGCTAATCCTTCAAAAGGAAGGGACGCCATAAATTCGGCAGAGGCTTTGCGCAGATCCGAGTACGTGCCACCCTGTACAATCCCAAATTGAAGTTGCTTGTGACCGTAGCATGGCTCGGTTTGCTCAAAGGCGCTTCGTCCACGATGGGCCCAACGGTGGGTAAGTTCCATCGATTCTCGAACATACTTGTAGGAAGCGGGCCATGGAGGGCATTCATCCAGAATCATCATAATGTCCGAACCTAAGTCTCGTTGAATATCCACCACGTTCTCGGGTGTAAACCAATGTTCTGATCCGTCAAGGTGACTTTTGAACTTTGCCCCTTTTTCTTCCAAAGAGCGCATATCCGACAGGCTAAAGATTTGATACCCGCCCGAATCTGTCAAAATTGCACGATCCCACCCCATGAATGCGTGCAATCCTCCCGCTTCCCTCATCAAGTCCATTCCTGGCCGTAAGTAGAGGTGGTAGGTGTTGCCCAGGATAATGGGTGCATTAATCCGTGTCTTCAAATCCTCACGACTCACACCCTTAACGGTTGCTTGGGTGCCAACGGGCATAAAAATAGGTGTCTGTATGGGCCCATGGTCTGTATGTAGAGTGCCTAGGCGCGCCTTGGAGGAGGTATCGGTATGGTGATGTTCAAAAATCTTGGACATAGTTACGAAAGGTAAAACATAAAAAATGATTATACTTCAATCCTTCTATCAATTAGAGTGTCAATCTGTTGTTCGGACTTAATCAAGAAAGAGAAGTTGCTTACACAGCCCTTGCTGATGGCTTAATGCTATCGTTTGTCTGGTTGCTCTTTGCGGGCTCAAATCAGTGGATGACACTGTACACCCCACTTGGCTTGCCTTCTTCTTTGTATCTCGTCGGATTGATACACCTCCTGGTGTGGATGACGATAAGTCTGTTTGCTGGGATGTATAAAAAGCTCTTTTTGATTTCTCGGATTGATGAGGTTTTTCGTGTTGGATCTACCGCGTTGATTGGGGTTTTTGTGTTTTTGGTGCTCCGATTAAGCTCCGTCGACCTGACAGCATCTGAGAGTGTGTTTGCGGCGATTTCGATTGTTATCCCCTATGTCGGATTGGTTGGGGGTGGATTGCTGGTGAATCGCCTGGTCATTCGCACGATTCAACGTGGCTACGCCAAGCGTGGAAAAGGGCTTCATCGTGCTGTGATTGTGGGCACCGGAGGTACAGCCAAAATGATTGGGCAACAACTCGATCAGTACAAAACTCTAGGGATGCAAGTCTTAGGGTATTACTCTGTAAATGGAGAGGTCCGCGAGGTGGACAAACGTGACATTCTAGGGGACGTGGAGGAATTCCGTGCTATGGCGGCGGAGATGAGAGTTCAGGATGTTATTATCGCGCTTGAAAAAGAACAACAGGAAAAGTGGCTGCCGGTTGTCTCAAGTGTCGATGACCCTAAGGTGACACTCAAAATGTTGCCTGATTTTCATCAGATGGTTGGGGGGTATGCCAAGACGCATCAGATTTTCGGCCTTCCCTTAGTGGATATTCAGCCTGCAGAGATGCCCACATGGGAGTGGTTTGTCAAGCGATCGTTGGATGTTTTGGTGTCAGCCGTTGTGCTGGTGGCGCTCCTTCCACTGATTTTGATCCTCGCTATCGTTGTCCGCTTAACGTCGGAAGGCCCTGCGATTTACAAACAACTAAGGGTGGGTAAACATGGGCGTGAGTTTACCATGTACAAGTTTCGGTCGATGGTCAACAATGCTGAGGCCAATACGGGGCCCATTTGGGCGACAGATGATGATCCTCGTGTAACTCGAATAGGGTATTGGCTGCGAAAAACCCGTCTAGATGAGATTCCGCAATTCTTCAATGTCCTTTTTGGGGACATGAGCCTTGTGGGTCCCCGACCTGAGCGTCCTCACTTTGTGAAAAAATATGAGCGCTCTATCCCTTTATACAGTCGACGGCTTCGGGTAAAACCAGGGATCACGGGGTGGGCGCAAGTGAAGTGGAAATACGATGAATCTTTTGATGATGTAAAAGAGCGCACGAAATACGATCTTTTCTATGTAGAGAACATTTCGTTGCGACTCGACGTAAAAATTCTCATAAACACTCTATTTGTCGTCCTTCGCGCGGAAGGGAAATAGGGTTAAAAAAGATCAGACACACTCGCCAATCCAACATGGCTTCCGATACTCTTGTAATTATCCCGACGTTTAATGAATCGGCCAATGTGCCTAAGGTATTGAGTGCGTTGATGTCACTGGACCGAGAAGCCGATGTGCTCATTATTGACGACGGTTCTCGAGACGGAACAGCCGATGTCGTGCGTGAATGGCAAGTGAGCTACCCCGAACATATTCATTTGCTTGAGCGTGAAGGAAAGCAAGGCCTGGGGACAGCGTATGTTGCGGGATTCCAATACGCGCTTGAAAGAGAGTATGAGTATATCTGCGAAATGGATGCGGATCTGTCTCATTCCCCTGAGGACATTCCTCGCTTGGTGGCTGAGGTGGAAGCAGGGCATAGTGATGTAGCCATTGGATCCCGCTATTCGGATGGGATTTCTATTATTAACTGGCCATTATCGCGGTTGATCCTGTCATACTCTGCAAATTTGTACGCGCGAGTGATCACAGGATTGCCTGTCAAAGACACGACGGCTGGTTTCAAATGTATTCGGAGGTCTGTGTTGGAAACGATTGACCTTTCAAAGATTCGGTCCAACGGATACGCCTTTCAAATAGAGCTTCATTTCCGCGCTTGGAGAGCGGGATTCAAGCTGTCAGAAGTGAGTATCATTTTCCGCGAGCGAGAGGAGGGCGTCTCTAAGATGTCGAAGAAGATTGTTCGCGAGGCGATGTGGCGGGTGTGGACGATGAAGATTCGCTCCGTTTTTGGGTTTCTTTGACGCACGTGCAGCGTCGGCCATATTTCATGCAAATGGGATGAAATGAAGGGGTGGCAAATCGTGCTTTGCAAGGGCCTCGTCCATGATGGATCATTAAGTGGGAGAGATCAGCCCAACTCTCTTGAGGAAATAATCCCATTAAATCCCGCTCAATACGGGCGGTATTTTCTTTTTCTCGCGTGAGCCCAAATCGGTAGGCCAACCGCTTGACATGGGTATCGACCACAACCCCCACATTGATGTTGAAGGCATTACCCAGTACCACGTTGGCGGTTTTTCGTGCTGCGCCTCGAAGGGTCAACAGCTCATCCATGGTTTGTGGCACCTCGCCGTTGAAGTTTTGAACCAGTGAATGGGCTGTTTCTTTTAGGGACTTGGCTTTGTTTTTGTAAAACCCTGTCGTCCGTACGAGCTCTTCCAAGTGCTTGATTGGTGCCTCGGCCATAAGCTCGGGTGTTGGATAAGTCTCAAAAAGAGCAGGCGTGACCATATTGACACGGACGTCTGTGCATTGTGCGCTCAAAATGGTGGCGCATAGCAATTCGAAGGCATTGCGGTGAATGAGCTCGCAATGGGGATTTGGGTATTCGGCATAGAGATCCGCAAGGAGCGCTTCTGCCCGATCTTTTTGTGCCCGTGTTTTTCGTGCTTTTTTCATGTAGGGATGTGTACTTTGCCATAATGTATGAACGTTACCGCTCAATCTCGACTTGGGTTCCGCTTGGCCTTTTTGCGCTTGCCTATGTTCTGAGCTTTATGAACCGTCAAATTGTGGCGGTAAATGGGGCGG
>DDIC01000069.1:0-24802 GCA_002338335.1 Bacteroidetes bacterium UBA1860 | reverse complement strand
GCGGTGATTCGTGAGGTGTTTGAGTTGAGCCAGTTTCAGCTTGGGCTTTTGTATGGCACGGCGTTTTCTGTGGTGTATGCCGTGAGTGGTTTGGCAATGGGCTGGTTGGCGGATCGGTGGTCCCGCGTAGGGCTCATCACCATAGGCGTGTTGGGTTGGAGCGCTGCGTCGTTGTCGGGTGCGTTTGCCCAAACATTTGGGATGCTGGTTGCAGGCCGTTTGGCCCTGGGAGTATTTCAATCAATGCTGAGCCCGGCTGTGCATGCCTACATGGCCGATCGATTTGATGTCTCCCGTCGCGCGACGGTGTTTTCGATCTACTCCTCTGCCATTTTTGTGGGAATTGCCCTCTCCTTTTTGATAGGAGGCTCTGTAGCTCAATGGTTGGACTGGCGTTGGGCGATGGCGATTGTCGCAGCCCCTGGGTTTGTGATTGCATTAGGGCTCTGGAGGGTGGCAAGAACTTCTTTTGACGTGGAGCGCGAGTCGTGGCAGGAAGATGGTGGTGGGGTGAGTGATGTGGTGGATATTCAGGCGGACGTTGAGTCGGGTGTTGAGGCCTCGGCCGATTCAAACGCGCCTCTGGGACCAACATGGATCACGAATCCATCACTATGGCTTCATCTAGTGGGTTTCTCCGCCATGGCCATGATTGGATATACGATGTTGGCATTTATGGGCAGTATTCTCGCAGTAACGCATGACCGACCCGATTTGATTCCGATGTTGGGATGGTTTTTCTTTGGAGTTGCTGTGATGAATATCGTTTCTGGCCGGTTCGCCGATCGATTGGCCAACCGGTCTGGAGCTTTGCGCTACATCCCAGCGTTGGTTGCTTTACTAGGTGTTCCAAGCTATGTAGGGGGCGTATTCGCAGCGTCTCCAACGGCAACATTTTGGCTGTTTGGCCTCGGCCTTTGGCTCTGTTCGTCTTATAATGGACTGGCTGCAGGGCTTATTCAGATGTATGTCCCTGACTCTGTGAGGGGGCAAGCTAGCGCGCTCTATCTATTTGTGATTTCGATGGTGGGTTTGGGTATTGGACCAGCCTTGGCAGGGCAACTTGCCGACACATTTACCACACAAGGATTTGGGAATCAGGCACTACCCATGGCCTTGGCAGTTGTGATTGTGGGTGCGTCTATTCTAGCCGCCGGGGCGTTTTTGATTGCGATACAACGGTATGATAAAGATGCTGTAGAAGGGTAGCGCAGACCCTACTCATTCTCCTTCAAGGCACGGACAAGATCTTGAAGTGATTTTTTTGCGTCTCCAAAGAACATCTGATTTTGTTCAGCACCAAAGAGCTCGTTTTCAATTCCAGCAAAACCTGGTTTTAGACTACGTTTAAAGACAATCGTCCGACCTGCTTCTTGGACGTTCAGCACAGGCATGCCATATATCGGTGATCCTGGATTCGATTTAGCTGCTGGATTTACTACATCGTTGGCCCCAATAATGAGCACAACATCCGTCGTTGAAAACTCACTATTAATCTGCTCCATGTCATAAAGCTGATCATATGGCACGTCGGCTTCGGCAAGCAACACATTCATATGTCCTGGCATCCGACCTGCGACTGGATGAATCCCATAAAGAACTTCTACACCTTTCTGCTCCAATAATGTAGCCACCTCTTTTACCACATGCTGAGCTTGCGCAACAGCCAACCCATAGCCTGGGACGATGACCACTTTATTGGCATATCCACACTGGATGGCGATGTCGTCCGCATTGGTTTCTTTGATAATCATATCCGTGGCTGTTCCAGCACTATCTGCCCCACCAGCAGTGCTGTCCCCTCCACCAAAACTACCAAACAAGACATTTAGCAGCGATCGATTCATTGCCACACACATAATGTTGGTGAGAATCAATCCCGCAGCACCCACAAGAGCGCCAGAGACAATCAAGAGTGGATTATTCAACACAAAACCGGCCATCGATGCTGCCAAACCCGAGTAAGAATTCAATAATGAGATGACCACAGGCATATCCGCGCCGCCAATGGGTAATACCGTCAACACCCCTAGCAACAACGAGCCTCCAAGGATAATCCAAAACAACATCTCGACCGATGGATCCCATGCAAATAGGCCTGAGGCGACGAGCATGGATGCCATCAACACAATTGTCAAGATGTTTTGTGCAGGAAACGTGATGGGCTTCCCTGTGATGAAACCGTTAAGCTTCCCGAATGCCATCAAGGATCCAGTCAGTGTAATGGACCCAATTAGCAAGCTTAAGCCAATGGTGACAAGCGCATCAGGACCCAATCCAGCTGCACCCACTCGTTCCCATTCTCCCCATGCGACAAGTGCAGAGGCTGCTCCACCAAGCCCATTAAACAGAGCCACAAGTTCTGGCATAGAGGTCATCGCAACGGATCGAGCCAATACCGCACCCACAAGGCCTCCGAGGACCATTCCAGCAACAATCCATTCATACCGTAAGATTTGTTGGTCAAACAGGGTGACGGCGACACCTAAAAGCATCCCAATGGCTGCCAACTGATTACCAGATCGAGCTGTTGCGGCCGAGCCAAGGCGTTTAATCCCAATGATAAAAAAGCTGGTAGCGACCAAGTAAAGCAACATGATCGCAGAGTCCAAAAAAGAGGAGGTTTCAGCGCCCATGGCTTATTTTTTCTTTTTAAACATTTCGAGCATTCGGTCCGTCACCATGAAACCGCCCACGACATTCACCGTAGCAAAGACGATGGCTAAAAACCCCAAAATCCCCACAACCCAATCGGCCGTTGAATCGGGCAGCAACAGCGGGAGACTCCCTGTAATGAGCACAGCCCCAATCAAAGTGATTCCAGAAATGGCATTGGCCCCTGACATGAGTGGTGTGTGAAGTGTTGGTGGAACCTTAGAAATCAGCTCAAATCCAACGAATGATGCCAAGACAAAGACAAAGAGGTTAAAAATTAGATCCATAGTCGTTCATTAACTCGTTTTGGAAGTTTTTTCAGTGTCCGTCGCTGGCGATACAGCTGAGGATTCCGCTGGTTTTTCAGCGGTAATCAGCGCGGCCTCGATGATGTCATCACTCATATCTAGATGTATTGCACCTTCTTGAATCACCAATTGAAGGAGTGCGTGAATATTCTTGGCATACAACTGAGAGGCATGGTACCCTAATGTGGCGGGCAGATTCACAGGGCCTACAATTTTGACCCCGTGCTCCACCACGGTTTCATTGGCCTTGGTATACTCGCAGTTTCCACCTTGTTCGGCGGCAAGATCCACAATCACGGCCCCTTCACCCATGGCTTCAACCATATCCTCAAAGATTAATTTGGGGGCAGGTCGTCCAGGAATTAAAGCCGTGGTAATGACGATGTCTGATTTTGCGACATGCTTGGCGAGTGTTTCACGCTGAATTTCTTTGTCGCGATCGCTTAGTTCTTTGGCATAACCGCCAGTAGACTCGGTGTCTTCCTCCTCAAGAGGAATCACGACAAACTTAGCTCCTAAACTTTGCACCTGTTCTTTGACCACAGGGCGAATGTCATATGCTTCAACCACCGCACCTAGCCGCTTGGCTGTCGCAATTGCTTGAAGACCCGCCACGCCAGCACCCACAATCAATGCTTTGGCAGGGGGAACGGTTCCGGCAGCCGTCATCATCATGGGGAGGTAACGATCCAAGGTTGACGCGGCAATGAGTACCGATTTATATCCGGCAATATTACTCATCGAGGATAATGCGTCCATCGTTTGAGCTCGACTTGTGCGAGGAATCGCATCCATAGAGAGCGCTTGCAGGCCTCGCTTGGTAAATTCTGTGATTCGTTCAGGGTGGGCAAGTCCCCACACAAAACTGATCACTAACGCCCCTTCAGGCAGTAAATCGAGCACTTCAGCAGAGGGCATTTGTAATGCCACAAGGATATTGGCCTTTGAAGTTGCCTCTTTGGCCGTTTTTGCAATGGTTGCTCCCGCCTCTTTGTAGGACTCATTAGTGCAGCTGGCCATAGCTCCAGCACCCGTCTCAACCACCACGTTAACCCCTTTCTCGACCCACTGTTTCACCACATCAGGTGTCATGGCAACCCTGGTTTCTCCATCTTTGGCTTCATGAAGAATGGCGAGCAAAATAGGGGAAGATTTCGGAGAGGAGACTGGATCTTGTGTCAAAGCGAGCAATGAATTTTCGTACCTTTACTGTGAAACAAAGTAACGAAAGATTCAGTTCAAATGGAAGAATATCAAGGAGAGACACTCGACGTCGTGATCGTTGGAAGCGGGCCTGCAGGCCTGACAGCTGCATTGTATGCTGCACGGGCAGATTTAAAGCCATTGGTAATAGAAGGGCCTGAACCAGGAGGTCAATTAATGCAGACGACCGATGTGGAGAATTACCCAGGGTATCCTGAAGGTGTGTTGGGACCCAAAATGATGGAAGATTTCCGTGAGCAAGCTCGCCGATTTGGCGCCGACTGTAAGTATGGATTTGTGACGGATATCGACTTTGATAGCCATCCATACAAATTAACAGTGGACGAAAAGACAGAGCTGTTTGCCAAGGCGATTATTATTTCCACGGGGGCATCGGCTAAGTGGTTAAATCTTCCGAGCGAAACACGACTTAAGGGCAAAGGTGTCAGTGCTTGCGCAACGTGTGACGGGGCATTTTTCCGTGAGCAGCACGTGGTCGTAGTTGGGGGTGGAGATACTGCGATGGAAGAGGCGACCTTTTTGACAAAGTTTGCCAGTAAAGTCTCTGTGATACATCGCCGTGATGAGCTTCGGGCCTCCAAAGCGATGCAAAACCGGGCATTTGAAAATCCAAAAATCGATTTTGTATGGGATTCTGAAGTCGTAGATGTTCATGGCGATCCAGTAATGACGGGATTAACCGTTCGTAACCTTATAACGGGTAAAGAGACACTCATGGATGATGTGACGGGGTTGTTTGTAGCCATCGGTCACAAGCCAAATACCGATTTATTTAAAGGCGTCCTCACAATGGATGATGTTGGGTACATCCAAACCAAAGAGCACTCTACCCATACGGATCTACCAGGGGTATTTGCTTGTGGTGATGCCATGGATGCGACGTATCGTCAAGCTGTTACCGCCGCAGGGTCGGGTTGTAAGGCCGCGATTGATGCCGAACGGTGGTTGGCAGAGGCATAATTTCAGCTATCCATAGATTTTCAGACAAAAACACATCTGAGTTGTAAGGATTCTAGTCCAGGTCGTTCTGAATAGGTGTTCTTAAACACCTTGACACGTTACTCAGAACCATGATTGTCCAAATTTGGAGCGCAACCCCCACAGGGATGCATGGAACCCTTATTCAAGTGGAAGTCCATGCCACGGGTGGGCTGCCAAGATTTTATTTAGTCGGCCTACCCGACCGAACCGTTAATGAATCCCGAGAGCGAATTGAGTCTGCTCTCAAGTCATCGGCCACACAGTTTCCAAGGGGTCGGATTATCGTGAATCTTGCCCCTGCAGATGTGCATAAAGAGGGATCGACGTTTGATCTTCCGATTGCAGTGGGCCTGTATGGCGCCAGCCACAAAACGTTAATGGATCGCTTGGCGCCAGTCCTTTCTCAAACAGCCTTTATTGGAGAATTGGGACTCTCTGGACAGTGTCGTTCGGTGCGTGGCGTGTTGCCAATCTGTTTGGAGCTCAAAAAACATGGCTTTGAGCGCATTGTGTTGCCCAGACAATTGCAGATTTAGAGGAATCAGATCAGGTTACACCCTACCATGTGGCCGAGGCTTTGATGTTTCGACCCAAGAGAATGGCTAAATCCGATCCGTGATCCACGCAGGAGCATGTCGGAGCACCCATCCTGCCAACATCCACCGAGGAGGGATATACGCTCGAGCTTTTTTTCGCCGAATGGCTTTAAACAAATGTTTTGCTGCCTCGTCTGCAGAGACGACCCAAAACATATTTCGCTTCCCTTCGGTCATGGGTGTGTCAATATACCCTGGCCGTACGTCTGTGACGTGAATTAAGGCATGACTTCGGCGTGCAAGTTGCCGGTATCCCTGCATATAATTGGACACAAACGCCTTGGATGCACAATAGGCTGCCGAATCGTAATACCCAATCAATCCAGCAACCGAGGAGACCCCCACCAAATGCCCCCATCCTTGTTGCTCAAATCGCTCATAAACCCGCCGAAACATGGCAGCAAAGCCAACGGCATTGGTTTGAACAACACGTGCTTCCACATCCACGGCTCGAGAGCCTTGATAGTTTGACACCCCAGCATTTAACACGCAGATATCAATATGCCCCAGTGCGGTCTCCAATGCCAGATATGCATCCCATGCATCATCAGGCTTAGTGATATCCATAGTTTGGATATAGATTTCGCCAGGCGCCTCCTCGATCTCACGCTTTATGGACCCGAGACGCTCCGTCCTGCGCCCTGTTATTCCAACAGAATGTCCTTCACGTACAAGAAGTTTGGCTAGAGCCTCACCGATTCCAGAGGTGGCTCCAAGAATGGCGTAATTCATGTCTAGATTGCGCTACAGCTACGCCACCAAAGATAGCAAGGGTGTAAAAAAGATCGCCAGCAACCGTATTTTGGAAAAAAGGAATAGCAGCTACATAACACGCGACCAATCCTTCGATTGTTTTTGGGTACATCGTTCCACTCATCCAGACACCAAAATTAGAGACTGTAAAGAAAAGAAACGAGCTTGTAAGTGACGCTCCCACAAGCCGAGTCATAGATACTTTTCGTAAGGCGATAAACCCGATTAGAGCAATTAAAATCATCGCCCCATAGGTCCATATCATCCCTGAATGGACCAGCGTTACTCCATCATAAAAGCCCCGATAGAGGGTGTTGTTCAACACAAGATCGCTTAACCAAAACGCCAAAAGAGGTAATGCTATGGCAAGACCCCGATTTTTCAGCGAGGCAGCCCCAAATAGGGCAATCCCAGCCAAAGGACTCATGTTCAATGGATGTGGCAATAGCCTTGACATCACAGCCACGCCAATCACTAGCAAAATTCCCCAAAAAGGGAGTGAATATTTTTGATTCATTATGCGTTAAAAGTTGAGTCGAAGGAGTGCTTTAAACGATAAGTGAAAACTACAAAAAAAGCAGCTCAACAAATAAAAAAAGCCATCCGGTGATCGAATGGCTTTTGTGATTTTACACGTCCATTAGGCACGCGAAACTACAAAGAGGTTATAGCTCTGCATTGACCTCAACGAGTAGCTCAACATCGACTTCGTGGGCCACTATAATATTAGCAATCCAGTCTCCTTGACCCACTTCATAGTCCATGCGATTAATCTGGAATTCAGATTGGAAAGCCGCTACGGTCTCATTTTCATTAAATGGATTTTGAACAAGACCCAAAAGCGTGAAGGGTAATTCAAAGTCTTGGATTACATCACGCATGGTGAGCTGACCTTTAGCTACAAACTGATTTTCGCCAACAGCCTCAATAGACTGACTTTCAAACGTAATGTTGCTGAATTCCGCCACATTGAAGAAATCTTCGCTCTTGAGGTGGCCATCGCGACGCTCGTTGTCTGTGTCAATGCTGTTGACATCAATAACGACACTCAACGAGCTGTTTTCCAAGTCGTCAGGACTGAACTTAAGGTCTACGTCGTACTCCTTGAATTCACCTTGAACGGGTGTCACTTGGAAGTGCTTTACCGTGAATCCAACGTTTGTGTGAGACTTGTCCACATTCCATGCGGGGGGATCCAACTGCAAAGGGCTGAAGCCCAGCGCAATCATTAAAATGCTTGCTAAAAAGATATTCATAGTTCTCTAAGAAAACTTAATCTAGGTCAAGAATCGTTCCTATCGGAACGATAGGCCAAACGACTCACAAATACCCTTTTGGTGTAAATCGCCACGGAAAATAGATATCGTCTCCGGCTTCCTTATAATTGAGCCCGACCCGTGGTGAAGCTTCTATTTGTGATGGATCCACCACAAACTCGTCACGCATTAATTGGAAATCTGAGGATCCTACACCAACCAAAGGCCTGCGATTATGTTGCATGGTAATTCCTAATGACTTGGTCACCTTGCCTGGACCCGAAGTCATCTGAAGCCGTTTTTTTGGCGATTCTAAATCCTTTTGGGTCCGTTTCATGCGTGCAGCAACCGTGTCCAACCCCTCGATAATAGCAACCCCTCGAATCAATGCGGCGTCTGCGGTTCCCTCCTGATTGGTGACAATGTTCATCAGATGGTGAATACCGTAGCATACATACACATAGGCGGTTCCTCCTGCGGCGTACATTACCTCGTTGCGAGGAGTTCGACGTCCATTGGCAGCATGACAGGACCGATCTCCCGTGCCTGCATAGGCTTCTATTTCGAGAATGCGCGCCACAACACGCTCTGAACCCTCACCTGAGACAAGGATTCCCCCAAGCAATTCTAGGGCCACATCTACCACAGGCTCCCGTTGAAGCATCTCCACCGGGATAGGCTCAAGTGTCCCTTTATAACTTTCCCATACGTCCAGTCTCATCTGTTTTGTACCTTTGAGGTTATGGAAGTGTCAAACTCATCTTTGTCGAATTCTGCATCAGCTAATGGACCCTCTGGCAAGTCGCCAGGCATACCTTCCAAGAAGGTTACGCCATTAATGAGACAATATCAGGAGGTAAAAGATGCCTATCCAGAGACGGTATTACTGTTTCGGGTAGGGGATTTTTATGAGACGTTTGGGGAAGACGCAAAACTCGTCTCCAAAGAGCTTGGCATTACCTTGACCAATCGCAATAATGGGGGGGATCAAACGCCTTTGGCTGGCTTCCCTCATCATGCGGTGGATAGCTATCTCCCTAAGCTTGTGAAAAAGGGGTACAAAGTGGCGATTTGTGATCAGACAGAGGATCCAGAGACGGCCAAAAAAGCGGGAAAAAAAATTGTCTCTCGTGAGGTCACAGAGGTAGCAACGCCTGGGGTTACCCTCTCGGATCATGTGTTGGACCGAAGCCGTAATAATTATTTACTCTCGCTTTACCCAGAAAAAACCTCAATCGGAAAGTCCGTAGGGGAATTGCGAGTGGGTGTAGCCTACGCGGATGCTTCAACGGGGGAATGTGGTGTGTGTGAGTACTCAATGGCCGAGCTCACTCATTTTAAGCAGTTTTTGGAGCCTTCGGAGGTGATTCTTCCTGAATCATGGCGTCGACAAGGCATCATGGGGTACGACCAAGTTCCTAGCTCATCGGTTGGAGAGTGGGTATTTGAAGGAGATGCAAGTTATAAAATAGTGACTGAACACTTTGGCACCCATTCGCTGAAAGGATTTGGATTAGAACAGCTACCTCTAGCCCAAAAAGCGATGGCGGGGCTTCTGAACTATCTTCAAGAGACCCAAAAGACTGCACTGCGCCACATTCGTACGATTCGGGTGCTTGAGCCTGAAGAGTATATGACCCTCGATGATGTCACGCGACTGAACCTC
The DNA here is from genome assembly GCA_002338335.1 of Bacteroidetes bacterium UBA1860. Lineage (GTDB taxonomy): Bacteria > Bacteroidota > Rhodothermia > Balneolales > Balneolaceae > UBA8296. The sequence continues at coordinate 15,363 of DDIC01000069.1, read as the reverse complement.
GAGCTCACACAGCGTTCGGCAACTCGAGTCGAAGAGGGGGCACTTGTGTCGTTACTTGATCGCACCGAAACACCCTTTGGGGGGAGGTTACTTCGCAAATGGCTTCATCGCCCTTTGCGTGCCCTCGATCCAATCCAACAGCGTCTAGAGCGAGTCGATACCTTGGTACAGCATCATGAAGTGAGGCAAGCATTACGTCAAGCCTTGCAAGGATTTCCTGATGTGGAGCGTATCATGACACGTGTGGTATTGGAGCGATGTTCACCAAGAGACCTTGGGTCGATTCGAAGTGCCTTGGGCCGAATCCCACCCATGATGGATCAATTTGCTGCCAGCTTGAGCCAACATCAAGGTCTTGCGCCCTTGCAGAGCGTCATCGAACATATCTCACCTCATGAGGATTTGTATGCGTTGCTAGACCGTCACCTTGAGGAGGAACTTCCTGCACAGCTTGGCGACGGTTCAACGTTCAAGGAAGGGGTTCGTGCAGATTTGGATGAAGCCCGTGCTTTGTCGCGCGACTCCAAGGGGGTCTTGGCCAAGATGAAACAAGAACTGATCGAGCAAACAGGGATTTCTTCACTCAAATTAGGCTATAACCGTGTTTTTGGGTATTACATAGAAGTAACCAAAGCTCGGAAAGAACCTATTCCGGACTCATTTATTCGGAAGCAAACGCTGACCAATGCGGAGCGGTACATCACCCCTGAGCTCAAAGAGCTTGAAGAGCGCATTTTGGATGCGGAAGAGACGACTCAACGCCTCGAGCGCGCCCTTTTTGAGGAGCTTACTAGCTTGGTCTCAGACTATGCTGAAGCGCTTGCCCGCACTACCGCGGCTCTTGCAGAACTGGATGTATACTGCAGCTTTGCAGAGGTATCGTTTCGACAAGGATATTGCCGACCCGAAGTGCATGAGGGTACGTCTCTAAACATTGTCAAAGGGCGTCACCCGGTTGTGGAAACCTTGCTAGGCTCTGATGAGCCCTTTATCCCTAATCATTTGACACTCAATCCTGCATCCCGGCAGATTATGATGATCACAGGTCCAAATATGGCAGGTAAGTCGGTGATCCTGCGACAAACCGGACTCATTGTACTCATGGCTCAGTTGGGGTGTTTTGTCCCTGCGGCAGAAGCGTCAATTGGGCTGGTTGACAAGATTTTTACACGAGTGGGCGCGTCGGATAATTTGGCGGGCGGCGAGAGTACGTTTCTGGTCGAGATGAACGAGGCGGCTAATATTCTGAATAACGCGACCCCTCGATCGCTGATTCTTCTTGACGAGATTGGTCGAGGGACGTCAACGTTTGATGGATTAAGCATCGCATGGGCCATGGCAGAATACCTCCACGAAGAGCCATCCGTGGCTGCCAAAACACTTTTTGCCACCCATTATCATGAGCTAAATGAGCTTGCCGAACGCTATCCACGTATTGTCAACGCCAATGTGAGCGTCAAAGAGCATAAGGGTGCGATTATATTTTTGCGCAAACTTGTCGAAGGTGGGGCCGATCATAGCTATGGAATCCAGGTGGCTGCCTTAGCGGGACTTCCGGCACCCGTATTACACCGAGCTAGGGAAATCCTGCAATCCTTGGAGACCCAAGAATTATCGGTGGATAAAGCACGATCTTCCAAGCCTCAAACAGGGGCGATTCCACCCTCTACGACCATCGCCCAAATGGCGCTTTTTGGTGTTAATGAGAGTGCAAGTGGACAGTTTGGCCTAATCTCATCCGTAACCCCCGCAGAAGAGGCTTTGTTGGACAAAATGAAAGCCCTCGAGATGGAGCGGCTCTCACCCATCGATGCGTTTCAGTTGTTGTTGGAGCTCAAGCAATCACTCGAGGATCGAAATCACGGGGAGCGTGAATGAAACACAGTGCTAAACACATTGCCGACAGAATCCGGTTAATGATTGCGACCAAACAGTTTCAGATGGGAGAGGCTATGCCATCAACCCGAGAGTTGGGGAAGCAGTTGGAGGCAAGCTTTCACACGGTTCGCAAAGCCTATCAATCTCTAGAACAGGAAGGGTTGCTCGAAGGGCGTGTGGGTGTGGGGTTTATCGTGAAAAGGCAATCGACTCTACTTGACAAATCAGCTCGCCTCGAAATGGGTGCGGAGAAAATGCGAGCGGTCATCGAGGAGCTTATTGGATATGGGCTTGACGAAGGGGAGCTTGAAACGCTTTTCGAAGAGCAGTTGCTTTATCAGGAATGGCCCAATCGAATTCAACGTAGTGTGGTCATTGCTGAAACGGAGGAGATTGCCAATATGCATGCTGAGGCCATTAAACGGGAAGTTGGGGTGCGGGCGGAGGCCATGACGATCACAAGTCTAGACCCTTCTTCTCCCAAAGTGCACAATTACGATGCCCTTTTTATCCCGATTCATCTGTTTAATCCCTACCGAGTCCATGAGGATGAGTTACGTCTTATTCCGATGATGACTCAATTCGAGCAGGAGGCTCTTTTGATGATTTCTGAGCGGCTCAACAACGAAACCTTAGGCTTGGTAACGACCCAAGAAGCGACGTTGCCGTATCTGCTTCAAATGCTCAAAAGTGCCGTTCAAATTGAGGGATCCTTTGTGGCCGGGGCGACCTATGGAAAATCACTACCCTTGTTTGTAAGGAATTGCGATGTCATTGTTCATACAACAACAGCGGCAAAGCTCGTCGAGTCCAAGTACCCTTCATCACAACGAATTGCCTTGCGCTACACCCTTTCGGAAAAAACCAAAGAGATGATACGGTCGGAGTACTGGGATTAATGGCACCCTCACCCCACACTTCTTTTGATCCCAGCACATTAGCCAAGCAGTCCATTAAGGCGCTTGAGTCTGAGATTGATACGCTGAGAGCCTATCCAGCTGTTGTGGAGTGGCGAGACGGCGCTCGAGTGGGGGCTCGGGAATTCAAATTTCGGTCGATGCACCCTGCGCTTCGTTTTGCTGAATCCATACGGGGCTTGATTCCAGGGCAAGAGGAGGAAGAAATGGCCGAAGTCGTCTCTATGGAGCATGGGGAGACCGTACTTCGGTTTACACATTTTGATCGACCGGTTTTATCGAATCTGCGTCTTGAGTGGGAAAATGAGTTTGTGCCACGCAAAACGCGTGATGAGATGGTAGGCTTGACCAAGCAGGAAGAGTGGCTTCAGCGGACGGAGGTGCTGGGCCTACTGAGTGGTTCTGAGCAAGAACAGAACGCTTTTGCGGCTTCTTCACCTCCTCCCGTGATGGACCCCATGCTGAATGCATCGCAAAGAGCTGCCATTCACGCGGCTCTAACCAAACCTTGCATTTATCTTTGGGGGCCTCCTGGAACGGGAAAAACAGCCACTTTGGGACATATTGTAGCGCTGAGTTTAGCCCAAGGGGATCGGGTGTTGGTTGTCTCAAATACCAATCGTGCTGTCGATGTTGTCCTGAAAAGCGCATGCTTGGCACTTGAACGAAATCAAGTGGCCATTCAGCCAAATAGATTAACCCGTTTTGGCGATCCTGTCATTGATGATGATCAAATTCAAGGATTGGCCTTTTCATATCAATTGGAGCAGATTCAGGCTGAGAGGCGAGATCAAGTCAGTGATGAGATTCAGTTGCTGAATCGAGCCACCAAAGCCAAAGAGGCTCTGGACAGAGTGGCTAAAGGAAAAAAACCCTCTTCGACGGTCCAATTAGAATGGGAGCTTGTCCAGGAAGCGCTCAAGCCTTACGGGAGTTTGGACGAACTCGAAGAACTCATTGATGAGTCTGTCTATACACGAGAGCGCACGGAGTTTCGGCGTAAATCTCTTGTGGCTACGACCCTAGCCAAGGTGAGCACGTCGGATTTGTTTCGCCAACATGAGTTTGATGTGTTGGTGGTAGATGAAGCCTCTATGGCCCATATTCCTCAATTACTGGTCGCGGCATCTCATGCCAAAAAAAGGGTCATCGTAGCGGGTGACCCTATGCAATTACCCCCGATTTCTGTGGCAGAAGAGCCAGAAGCGAGGGCGTTTATGGAGCTTGATATTTTCAGCTTGGTCTCAGGGGCAAAGACGTCAAGTGCGTTGTTTGAATGGCATGACCAGCGACGGGATGTCACGTTCTTTTTTGATCAGCAATACCGTATGAAAGATCATTTGGCAAAGGTCATAAGCTCCGTGTTTTATGATGGACGCCTTCGTACGGAACTTGCCGAAGAGTACACTGACGGCCCGCCTAACGAGCAGCACTCTCGTTCCATCGATAACCCGCCTGCAACCATCATCAATACCGAGTCAAAAGACCCTTATGTCATCCAAGAGGAGGGAGAGCGTGGATTTCGTCCCATGAATCCTGTCCATTCCGATGCAGTATCCAAAACGATTCTCAAAATCCTCGAAAAGGGGTGGTCTCAACACGATATTGGGGTCATTGTCCCGTTTCGTCATGTGGCGAATCAGCTCATGCGCCGATGGACACAAGAGGGATTAGGCGATCTCGAAGTGGGGACCATTCACACGTTCCAAGGGCGGGAAAAGCCCATTATTATTTTTGATACCGTCATGAGTGGGGATCGAAGCTCGTCAAAAGGGGAGCGCCATTACACGGTTCGACCGCTTGATGAGACCAAAAATGAGAACCCTTTGCATGTCCAACGACTTCTCAATGTTGCCTGCTCACGCGCCAAGGAGGAGCTCCTCATTTTTGCCGATATGCGACATATTCGAAAACTTTATCATGACAAAACCTTAGGAAAGCTCATTACACGATTGTCTCAAGTAGAGGATGTGTAGTCTTCTTGGCGTTTTTTCACCAGCTTTACCCCAGGTAGATAATCTGCGGAATGAGCCGCCAACGTCATCTCCCGTTTGCCAAGAGCTCCTTTAGCGGAACCGACAATCCATCCCGCTTCAATTAAGGTTTGACGGCATGCCGTTGAAGCAGCATACGTTCGCAGGGTAGCATCCTCAGTGGACCATTGACGCAGCTGCTCAAATAATTCCAAGGTCCACCCCTCTGGATTCGATTCTGGTGAAAAAGGGTCGTGAAACAACACATTTGCCTTCGCAGGAGGGGTGGTCAACGCCTCAAACGGGCCTAAAAAAAGGTCTACGGTGATATTTGGGATGAACAGGCCAAGAGAGTGCCAGCTATTGTGATCCTTTTGCCCTGTTCCAAGTCTATCCACAAAGGATTCCCAGGGCGCTTGCAAACCCAACGAGCAAGCGTGATTTAATGTCTTTAGCGTTTCAGTAGGCGCCATAAACCCTTCAACACTCATATAGCGAATCTCGCTTTTGGATCGGAGTCGCTTGACCCAATCCGCCAGAATCAAAAGATTCAGCCCCGTCCCAAATCCTATTTCGAGTACGGTAATAGGACGGTGGCAAAGTAAATCGGGAATGAGACCTAGGGGCTTAAAAAAAACATGCTGACTTTCTGCCAAGGCCCCATTTGGATTGTGATAATGTTGCCCAAATTCAGGTGCAAAGAGGGTGTCAGACCCATCTACTGTAGGCCGAATCTCAAACTCATGCGTTGGGTCGTTTTTGCTCATTGGCACGGTTGAAAAGTTCGATTACCTCCTCTTTGGTCCAAGGTCCTGAGACAGGAAGGGTCTTGCCGTTACCATAGACATTGACGGCATAGTTTGCAATCGAGTCAAAGGCTTCTTCTGGAATCCCAATATCCTCCATCGATTGATATAAATCCACTCCCCGTAACCACTCTTCGAAGGCCTCAATCCCAGCCAACGCTGCAGCTTGATCCTCTTGAGGCGTAACCCAAAAGACACGGCGACCAAATTGTGCTAGGCGATCCACGTGCTCCTCTCGATCGAGTAACATCCGAAAATAGGCTGGAAACAAGGTTGCCAATCCACGTCCATGTGCCAACGCTGGATGGTATCCACTCATGGAGTGTTCAATCGCATGGAGCGGAAACGGGGAAGGTTGACGCCCCGCCACTTGAATGGAATTCAAAGCCATCGCGGAGACCCACTGGAGCTGCCCTCGGTAGGCAACATTATGAAGTTCCTTCAAAAGGCGAGGCAATACATCGATCACGGTATCCATGACCCCTTCAGAATAGCGATCTGCAAATGGGGAGGCATCATCACCAAGGATGTAATTCTCAAAAACATGCGACAAAATATCCGCCCCACCATCGGCTGTGACGTGAGCTGGGAGACTGGTATGAAACTCAGGGTTTAGCCATGAAACCAGGGGTTGTAAAAAAGGATACGAAATGGCGCACTTGCCTTGTTCCTCAGGCTTTGAAATCACCGCATGAGGCGTTAATTCAGACGCTGTGGCAGCCGTTGTTGGGATCGTAAAAATAGGCAACGCCCCTTTCATGGTGCCTCGTTTTGGCTGTCCCGTAACAAAAGGCCACACATGGGCCTCATTCTCGTGAATAAGCGCGGCAATCGCCTTGGATGCGTCCATAACAGACCCACCTCCAATGGCTAAAACGCTATCAACACCCGCCGTTTTTCCCTCAGCAGCTGCACGATCAATGGTGCTATCTACAGGATTTGGTTCTATCCCTCGAAAGAGCGTGTGTTGAACCCCTGCCGCGTCAAGACCTTTGAGCACGCGATCGACTAAGCCAATACGCTCCACCGATCCACCCCCTATGACCACCAAGACATGGGCTCCGGTGCTGGCAATCGATGAGATAAAGTTGGCTTCTTTTTCAGGCCCAAACAAAAGACGGGTCGACATGTGTAGGGCAAAGGAATGCATAATCTGTGGGTTAGGTTAAAAGATTCGACGTATTTTGAACATGCGTCATGTGTACACCGTTCGCGAATGGAGCCGATGACTGGCTCGCGGCAGTCCCCATGAACAACGATTGACCGATCGTGGATTGTCCACGTAATATTATGGCCTCACACAAAGAACTTACGGCACACATTGCGCAGCACCTATTCGACCATGAATCCGAATGGATAGAGATGCGTCGCGGATTTCATCGCCATCCAGAAGTGAGCTATCAGGAGTTTGAAACGACCCAAACGATTATTGATTTGCTCACTCAGTGGGGATGGCACGTGGAACGACCTCTTGAGACAGGATGTGTCGCTACGTGGGGGAATCCAAGCGAATGGGCTTCTGATACAAAAAAAATAGCCATTCGCGCCGATATCGATGCCCTTCCCATGCAAGAAGAGGGGATGGCCAAGCAAGCTTTTCTTTCTGAACACACTGGTGTCGCACACTGTTGTGGTCATGATGCGCACACCACCATTCTATTGGGTGTTGCCCAAACTCTGGCCGCGCTCTACTCATCAACACATCTAGACCCAGCAGCACCTCATGTCGTGTTGGTGTTTCAACCTGGCGAAGAAACCACCCCTGGCGGAGCACGATTATTGATGGAAGAAGGGACGCTCCAACGCCTAGGAGTTAAAGAGATTGTGGCCCTACATACAGCGCCGTTTCTACACACAGGAACCATTGCTCTCAAAGAGGGAATGTTGATGGCTCGTCCGGATGAATTTGAGCTAACCCTTCACGGAAAAGGGGGGCATGCAGGATCGCCCCACGAGTGTATTGACCCGATCGTGATGGCTTCTGATGTTGTGAGCCAGTTTCAAACCATTGCGTCGCGTCAGAATCATCCAGCCGACCCCGTGGTCGTCACAGTGGGCTCGCTCCATGCAGGTCATACCTATAATGTGATTCCTGAAACGGCCGAGTTGAAAGGGACCGTTCGGACCTTTAGTGCTGAGCAAGCCGCCCTTGTGGAGGCAGCCATGAGACGCATTACCGACGGCGTCGCCGCATCATACGGCGGGCAGGCGACCTTTACCTATCGTCAGGGATACCCAGCGGTGATCAATCATCCTGATCCTACAAACCACCTCCAACAAGCGGCCACTGCGTCATCATTAAACATCAAATCCTTAGATAAACCACTCATGGCTGGGGAGGATTTCTCCTTCTACCAACAGTCGATTCCCGGTGCACTGGTTTTTTTAGGCTCGGGTAACGCAGACCCATCCATTGACTCACAACATATGTGGCACCACCCAAAGTATAATGTGGACGAAGCCGCTATTCCGCATGGTGTTGCCTTGTTTATCCACTATCTTGTTACTCATTCCACGTTTGGCGCGAAATGACCTGCAAACTTGCTACAAAACTGCTGCAAAATGCGAAATGACCGGCAAATTCCTTCTAAAACCCTCGAATAAAACCTAGACCTATGAGTTTACTCGTTGTTGGCTCGGTTGCTTATGATGGCACCGAAACCCCCTTTGGCAAACGTGATCGTGTCCCTGGTGGCTCTGCTACATTTTTATCCTTGAGTGCTTCTTTTTTCACAAACCCCGTCCACCTCATCGGTATTGTGGGCAAAGATTATGCGGCGGAAGACATTCAGCGCTTTGAGAAGCGAGGTATTGATTTGGAAGGCTTACAACGGGATGATAGTGGCGATACGTTTTATTACGCCAGCAAATACAGTTATGATCTCAATCACAGGGAATCCTTACAGACCGATCTCAATGTTTTTGAACGTTTTGACCCTGTATTAACCGATGTAGCCAAAAAAGCGAACGTCGTTGCACTGGGGAATATTGAACCACGCCTGCAGCTTCGAGTATTGGACCAAGTAGAAAAACCCAAGTTTGTGGCGATGGACACCATGAATTTTTGGATTGAGGGATGGAATGAGCAACTCAAGGAGACCATTGCTCGCGTCGACATGTTGGTGGTCAACGACTCCGAAGCTCGAGAGCTCACAGGTGAACACAGTTTACTCAAAGCGGCTGAGGTCATATTCACCATGGGTCCTAAGCACCTAGTGATCAAAAAAGGGGAGCATGGGGCGCTTTTATTGACCGATGGTGAGCTGTTTTCTGCGCCTGCATACCCCATTGTCGATATTTTTGATCCAACCGGGGCAGGAGATGCCTTTTTGGGCGGATTTTTGGGCTGGCTTTCCTACACTGATAATTTTAGCAAAGACAACATGCGTCGTGCGGTCATTTTTGGATCTGTGATGGCTAGTTTTACCGTCGAAGAGTTTGGTCCTGAGCGCCTGGATAACCTCACCAACGATGAGATTCAGGAGCGCTATTACGAATTCCAAGCCCTAAGCGAGATCCCTGATCCACAGCATTAAGGGCTGACAACAATGTTTCTTGCCACCGGAAATCCAGACAAACGGGCTGAGCTTCAAGAACTTCTGACGCCACTGGGCATTCCATTGCAATGTATTGCTGATCTTGCTGAGCAGGAGCGATTGGATGTTGTAGAAGATGCACCCACCTTACTAGGTAATGCCATTAAAAAGGCCCGATTTTGGGCACAACATCAATCTACAGACGCCATCGCGGATGATACTGGCCTCTTTGTAGAGCTTTTGGACGGGGCTCCTGGGGTCTTTTCGGCTCGGTATGCGGGTCCAGAGGCAACCTATCAGGATAATGTTACCAAGCTACTTAAGGAGGTGCGAACCGCTTTAAAAACCAAGGAATTGCCCCTTTCCACACCCATAAAAGCCCATTTTGCGACCGTAATGGTCTGGGCTCGCCACGTAGATCAACGGATTCAAATTCATGCGGTTGAAGGGCGATGTGAGGGTGTACTTGTCCCAACGCCACGCGGAGCCAAAGGTTTTGGGTACGATCCTATTTTTGTGCCCAATACCCCAGCCGAATCCCATAAAACGTTTGCCGAACTCAAGCCTGACCAAAAAAATGAGGTGTCCCATCGAGCCCGAGCGGTGCAGATGCTTGTCTCTGTTATTAGGGAGCAGACGTTAAAGACTCGACGTTAAAGACGCGCTAAAATCGAGCAGTCATCATAAAGCCGTCCTTTCAAGACTCACTAGAAACGGCTGAGCGAGCAAACATGTACATTCTCGATCCCGTCTATCCCCTGAATAGCCCCTAAATCATCATCGTCGAGCGCTCGGTCTACTTGCAATACGGTTAATGCACGCTCCCCTTTGGACGAGCGTCCCAGGGACAAGGCACCAATATTAATCTCTCGACTGGCTAGGGCTCCTGACACAGAGGCCAACATCCCTGGAATATCTTGGTTTTGGTAGACCAATAATTCACCCTCCAAACGAAGTTCAATCTGGAAATTATCGATCCCAACCACACGTGGATCCTCACCACCAAACAGCGTCGCAGTGAGCGTATGGTACACATCATTTTCGCCCAACGTCACACGCAGTAGGTCATTGTACTGCCCTTTGGCGGTCGTCGTCGTTTCCGAAACCGAAAATCCACGCTCATTGGCATACGTTCGAGCATTAATCAAATTCACACTTCCGCTAATGTAGGGAGTCAGCATCCCTTTCAAGATCCCATCGGTCAGTAAGTCGGCAAATTTGGCACATTGTCCCGTGTATTCCACCTGCAGGTCACCAGCATGCTCTTTAATGAGTTGACCACACATCGCCCCAAGCCTTTCGGCCATCACCAAAAACGGTTTTACATCAGGATTCGCAAGCAAAGCTACAGATTTGGCATTCACGCTGCCTTTGTAGGATGTGTTTTCGATTGCATCGGCAAGTTGATGCGCAATCTGTTCGGCCACTTTCTCCTGGGCCTCCTCCGTGGATGCACCCAAATGAGGCGTGCACACTACAGCAGGATGGGCCAACACTTCACGAAGCTCATCACTTGGGGGTTCCACCGAGTAAACATCCAGCGCGACACCCGAGACAATCCCTTCATCTAGGAGTTCAGGTAAATCCATCTCTGTAATGATGCCTCCACGTGCACAATTCACCAACCGAACACCAGGCTTCAACAACGTTTTGTTTTTTGCAGAAATCAGACCACGTGTCTTATCGGTCAAAGGAGTATGGACCGTCAGAAAATCGGCAGCCCCCAAGACATCTTCTAGGCTCATGAGTTTAATGCCATATTCATCGGCATGCTCCTGGGTCGCAAAGGGGTCGAAGCCGACTATCGTCATCCCAAACGCAGACATCCGTCGGGCAACCTCTGATCCAATCTTGCCAAGACCAATAATACCGAGCGTTTTACCATACACTTCCGAACCCATAAACGCCTTTCGATCCCATCCTCCCCCTTTGACTCGAGCGACAGCCTCTGGAATATTCCGTGCAAGCGATAAAATCATGCCACAGGTATGCTCTGCCGTCGAAATCGTATTGCCATCTGGCGTATTCATCACCAATACGCCACGAGTCGTTGCTGCGGCTAGATCAATATTATCGACCCCTACGCCAGCACGTCCAATGACCTGAAGATGGGTTGCATGCTTGAGTAGCGCTTCATCCACTTGGGTACCACTGCGCACGACAAGCCCAGCATACTTGCTAATTTCACGTTTGAGGTCGTCCTCACTCCAACCTGAAGGTTGATCGGCTTCATATCCACGCTCAGCCAAGGTTTTGGCGCAAACAGGATCGACATTATCGAGAAGTAAAAAACGGGAGGATGAGACGGATGAGGAAGAGCTTTCTGGCATGTCTGGAATGGTAGAGTGGGTGTTCTTATCGCTTAAAGGTCCGATACAAATTCAAGAATGAGAGATTGAAGATCAGCCAGGCCAACTTTGTGGTCAGATGAGACGGCAAGAACCGGTACATCAATATTCATCTCCGCGAGTACACTCTCCACTTGGCGAGTGGCCTTAGCAGATTGATTCGCCGATAACTTGTCCATCTTTGTAACACAAACCGCAAAAGGGCGGTCATTAGTTGCCATCCAGTAAAAAAATTCTTCATCCAAGGCAGTGGGAGGATAGCGACTATCCACTAAATGGATGATAAGTCTCAGGGTATCACGCTTTTGCAGATACTCCCGAATATCTCGTCCCCATTGCTTACGCACCGCAGCTGGCACCTTAGCAAAGCCAAAACCAGGTAAATCAATGAGATAAAAAGGCTCTGTAGCGCCGTGACGAATCTCATAGTAATTCATCTGCTGCGTTTTGCCGGGCGTATTGGACGTCCGTGCAAGTTTGCGCCGATTGGTAATCGCATTAATCAGTGACGACTTGCCAACATTGGATCGTCCCGCAAAGCATACCTCAGGAGGTCCTTCGACAGGACAATCACTAAGCGCAGGTGCTGAGGTAATAAACGTAGCATTTGCAAAGGCCATCTTAATGCTCGTTGGCGTCTTTCGAAGCCTCTACATGCACAGGAACAGGATACTCACCTGTAAAACAAGCCGTGCAATAGGAATGTCCTGATGCGTTGGTCTCAAGCACGGTTTGGACCAACCCTTCAGCTGAGAGATACTTTAATGAGTCCACCCCGATTTCGGCTGCCATACGATTGACATCCCGATCAAATTTATTCGCCATTAATTCCTCAGGACTCGGGAAGTCCATGCCATAAAAACAGGGGTGAGTAATAGGAGGAGAGCTCACAAGAAAATGGACTTCGGCTGGATTTGCTGCTCGGACCATATTGACCAAGTGTCGCGAAGTCGTTCCACGAACCACCGAATCATCCACAATAATAATGGATCGTCCTTCTAGCACGCCCTTGACCGGATTAAATTTAGTCCGCACTCGCTGCTCTCGCATCCCTTGTCCTGGGGCGATAAAGGTCCGTCCAACATAGTGGTTCCGAATCAAGCCAATGTCATACTTGCAGTCAAATCCGAGTTTTTGATTCTCATGGGCGTATCCTAGCGCCGCAGTGTTACTCGAATCGGGCACACTGATGACGATAGGTCGACGATCCGAAAGGCCAGGGGTGACGACTTCATGGATTGGATACTCCTGAGCCAATCGTTTGCCAAGTGCGCGACGCACTTTATCAACATTCTCGCCAAAAATTTTACTGTCAGGGCGAGCAAAATAGACATACTCAAAGATACACTGGCTTGTCTTTGTGCCTTGCTTTGGTGTGAGTGAGCGCGAAACGGGCTCCCCCTCGGATGCTTTACGATCAATAATGATCACCTCACCTGGCTCCACCTCTCGAACATATTCTGCCTCGATAATATCAAACGCGCACGTTTCACTGGCCACTAGATAGGCATCATCCTTTTTCCCCAACGCCAAAGGTCTGAACCCGTTTGGATCGCGAACGGCAATCAAATGATCATCGGTCAAGATGACAAGGCAGTAAGCCCCCTCTATTTGACCCAATGCATCCATAATCTGTTCGAGCACGGTTTCTTTTGTGCTTCTTGAAATCAAATGCAGAATCAATTCGGTATCACTTGTGGACTGAAACAGCACGCCGTCTTTTCGAAAATTATCGCGAAGCTGTTTGGCGTTGCTGAGGTTGCCATTATGACCAATGGCCAAGTTCCCTCCCTTGTAATGGACCCGAAACGGTTGAATGTTGGCTGGGTTTTTTGAGGACCCTGAAGTTGAATACCGATTATGTCCAATAGCAGAATCACCCTTGAGCACTTTTTTGAACACCTTCTCTTTTTCAAAGACACTCAATACAAGGCCAAAGCCATTATAGCTTGGCATACTTGGCCGCTTCTTTGACTCATCCCAATGAGATGTTACAATTCCAGCTGATTCTTGTCCGCGATGTTGTAGGGCGTGAAGACCGTAATACGTGAGGAGTGACGCTTCTGGGTGGCCATAAATCCCAAAAATTCCGCAATAATCACTCGGTTTATCGATCATGTCGAAATCTACGGCTTATGTATGTGAATGGGAACTTTAAAACCAAGACTCTATCGACAATATTCAACATCCACCGTTTCTGTGTATGTAAAATTGCCTGAATCAATCGTGAAAGTTCTATCGATCACTTCATCTCCAACATGTAACTTGAAGTAGTATGTTGGTTGACCCACTAAATCTACGTTGTAAATAGGAAAAGTAGCAAAGACCAAGGCCATGGTAGAACTGTTATAGTACTGCCTGATTGTTGTTCGCACCCAACCTTCGCGACCGTCTGGGTTGCCGTCAGCTGGTTTATATGACATTGAAGGCATAGGCATGTTTGATACACGAAGCTTTTCGTTAGGATTTTTGCATGCTAATTCAACACGTGCTTCTATGTCATCAAATAAGCCAGGGAATTCGATAGGTGTGGTTTTATCACAGACGTCGAACGATTTACTCTTAGAGTAACCTCTCTCAGTCACCCTCAAAAAATATTCTCCCGGTTCTCTACCGCCAAAATCGTTACGCAAAGAACCCCAATTATCATATCTCAAAGGTTCTTTCTTGCTAATGAAACCATCTTCAATAGAAACGAATCCAGCACGATATAAATATCCATAATATCCATATTGTGGAGTACGGTACAAAGTTGCGTGCGAGGTGAAGTCATCAGGGGTTACTTTTAAATCTGACAGAATACATTGACGAGGTGATTTGCGCATAATCCATATGGTATGGTCGTTGTTGGCATCAGTCGGTACTTCAAAATCGAAGGTCATGAAATGAACATTCTCAGCTTCAATAAATTCATAGTCACTTATTGTTTTTTGAACCAGCGTCTTAAGTAATCCTTTTTTGGTTTGATACATAAAACGGTAGTTCTCGATATCGACGATATCTTTTTGGCCCCATCCGAACCATGAAATAAACTTATGTCGAATTCTATAGGTTGGACGTTCTGCCACACTTGATACTTGAGATTGTTGGCTTCGTTGTTTAGCAACCCCACCATTAACCTGAATATCTACTCGACTTAAGGGTACCAGTGGCTCATCCTCAAAGAGGACGACGCCTTCAAGTCGTTCATCATTAAAGCTCTCTTCGTACACTGTGAAATTGTGCAATGAGACCTTCAGTTGTGGTGTTCCACTGATTATAGACCCATTATCATCGGTCACGCTAAATCCAGATCCAACCTCAAAAAACGTTCCGTTCTCATCGAGGGGAACATTGATAGAATCAACTAAAAGACCGTCACTAGATAGATTTAATGTCTCAGTCCCTTTTTTAAGAAAGGATGGTAGATTGTTTGGATCTATCAGCGAAACATCTAAAAAGGTCGTTGAGTCTGATAAAATCACACTGAACTCCAGAGTCTCATATTGATTAGACGTAATAGTAAGAGGTATCTCAACAGGGGATTCTGATGACACTTTACCGTCGTAGCCAAATGTAAAAACCCCGTTATCCACCGTTTCAGAGTCAATGGGATCCGACAAAATATCTATAACCTGACCTGAGACCTCCTCTCCAATAGTCACCGTTATGGGAGACGAAATAACCGCTTCTGTTTTTGCATCGAAAATATGAATCGTTGCAAAGTAATCGATAGGTTCGGGCTCAATGACTACATTAAAATCTTCAAGTGCATCACTGATGTTGGAAATATCGCACGAGGAGGTGAGAACAAGTACTCCTAATAACGTGATGCATCTATGAAGCACTCGCATGACTCTTGAATTGTAGTATGTGTGTGAGCGAGAGACGGGATTCGAACCCGCGACCCCAACCTTGGCAAGGTT
>DDIC01000051.1 GCA_002338335.1 Bacteroidetes bacterium UBA1860 | reverse complement strand
AACGGGTAAGCAATGAATCGACCTATTGGTTAATTTTTGAATTGCTCTGGCGTGATTTTTTTCAATTCTCAGCCTGGAAACATGGCGAAGCGCTATTTCACGCAGGTGGGATACAGGGCAAGGCGGTGCAGCAAGAGCCAAACAAAGAGAAATTTCAGCGCTGGGCGGAGGGCCAAACGGGCGCAGATTTTGTGGACGCCAATATGCACGAGCTCAACGCTACGGGCTTTATGAGTAATCGAGGTCGACAAAATGTGGCATCTTTTTTATCTCAAAATTTAGGTGTGGATTGGCGTATGGGGGCCTCTTATTTCGAAACGATGCTTATTGATTATGATGTCGCTTCCAATTGGGGTAATTGGGCCTATAATTCCACCGTAGGCCATGATCCAAGGAACCGTCAATTTGATGTTGCCCGTCAGGCAAAGATGTATGATGCGCAGGGTCGTTACCGACGGACGTGGTTGCAAGAAAGCTTGTTTTGAGCGAGTGCGCGCTATGGCAATGCGTAAAAAACGTGATTTACCCTCCAAAGTCTGTGCCACATGCGGGCGACCATTCACTTGGCGAAAAAAATGGGAAAAAGTATGGGATGAGGTGCGATATTGTAGTGAACGATGTCGCAGAAACCGATCTACCTAACCTAGATTTATGAGGTTTGCCGAGCTGGCCTTCCCCACAGCGGTCAGACAAACATTTACGTACCAACTCCCCGAGTCTTTGACACTCGAGCCTGGGGTTCGTGCATGGGTGCCACTTCGAGGAGTACATGCAATCGGCTTGGTGGTTAAGGTTCATGACACCAAGCCCTCATTCAAGACTCAGCCAATTATCAATGTGCTGGACCCAAACCCAATCGTAAGTCAGGAAATGCTTCGACTCGTGGAGTGGATCTCCACCTTCTATTTTTGTAGTCAAGGAGAAGTGTTTCAAACCGCCCTTCCGTCTGCCGTCGGAATTGTGGCCGAAGAGCGGCTTATTGGAGTACCTGAAGCCAAACGACCTTTAAGCCAGGAGGCTCTTTCTGCCGCTGAGAAAACGTTGCTAGAAGATGTTGACTCCAAAGGGGAAGAGGGCTGGTCTTTGGCTGGCCTAAAGCGAAAATATCGGGGTCGACAAGAGGTCAAAGCGATTGCCTCATTGAAAAAAAAAGGGTGGGTCCAGGTGATTCAAATACCCAAAACAAAAGTGCGTTCCCTAGAGGAGGTGATCCAAAATGGTGAGTACGCAGAATCGCTTTCCACAGGGCATTCGCACCAAACGGTACACCCTATTCACCCGTTAACACCAGCGCAGGAGCAAGCCTTTGAACCGATCCAAAAGGCGCTTCAAAAGGAACATTATCAAAGTTTTTTACTTCATGGCGTGACAGGTTCTGGAAAAACCGAAGTCTACCTTCATGCCATTCATCAGGCGCTCGAATCTGGCAAAGGGGCAATTGTCCTAGTGCCAGAGATTGCACTTACGCCCCAAACAGTAGCACGCTTTGAGCGTCATTTTGGGCCAAAGTTAGCTGTGTTACATAGCCGTCAAACGGACAAAGAGAAAGCAGCGGCTTGGTTCTCCATTCAGCGGGGTGAATCTAAGGTTGTCGTGGGCCCCCGTTCGGCTATCTTTGCACCAGTGGAAGATCTTGCCATTATCGTAGTGGATGAGGAGCACGATACGAGTTACAAACAATATGATCCCGCACCGCGTTATCATGCCAGAGATGTTGCCTTGATGAGGGCATCTATCGAGCAAGCAGTGTGTGTGCTTGGCTCGGCAACCCCATCCATCACCACATGGGAGGGAGCCCAGCAGGGAAAACACACCCTTCTGTCTCTGACGGAACGCCCCTTTGGGTCGATGCCAAAGGTCTCGATACTTCCCATGCAATCGTATCGATCGGCCATGAACGGCCCACTGACAGTGGAATTATACAGTGCCATTGAGGAGTCATTAGAACGACAGGAGCAATCGATTGTTCTTCTGAATCGACGTGGCTCTGCCTCTTATATACAGTGCTCTTCTTGTGGTCATATTCCTGAATGTCCACAATGTTCGGTGAGTATGACCTACCATAAACCAAAGAATATGCTTCTTTGTCATTATAGTGGTCATGCACATCGTGTTCCAACGCGTTGTGAATCGTGTGGAAGTGAGCAATTGGAGCCAAAGGGTATGGGGACTCAGCAACTGGAAGAAGAGCTCCAAATTCTTTATCCATACGCAGTCATTCGGCGAATGGATCGAGATAGCACCTCCAAAAAGGATGAACATGCGGCCATTTATGAGGCAGTTAAAAAGGGAGAGGCCGACATTCTACTTGGTACTCAAATGTTAGCCAAAGGACTAGATTTTCCCAATGTCACGGTCGTAGGCGTCTTGCAAGCGGAAAACGAATTGGCCTTTCCATCTTGGCGCGCCTCAGAAAGGCTTTACCAATTAATGAGTCAAGTGGCAGGACGTGCAGGTCGCGCCGATCGACCCGGTCACGTGTATGTACAAACGTATTTAGCAGATCATGAAGCATTTAAAGCCGCAGAAAAACATGATTATATGCGCTTTGTGACACATGAACGGGCGGTACGGCATGCAAGTACGTACCCCCCTTTTTGCAGAATGGTGACGTTTCATGTGAAGGGGCGCCAAGCCGCAACGACCATTGAAAAAGCGCAAGCACTGGGTCAAGCTCTGCGACAGCATGCAGGTGAATCGAATGTGTTGGGGCCGGCGCCTGCGCTGATTGAACGGATTCAGAACCGAACGCATTGGCAGGTATCACTAAAGGTAGACCCACAAAGTAAGGCATCCCAACTCTATCCATTTTTAGACCGAATAATCCAGCAAGTGGAAGGGATCAAAAAACAAGGGTGGTCATCGGTTCGTTTGAATATCGATGTGGATGCAGTGGACTGATTCCAAGTCAACTAAATAAGTCGTAAACTACGCAGATGAATTATACGTTTGTTGATGGTACAAGGCTGATTTCTGTGATTGAGGCCATCCTTTTTGCTCATGCAGAGCCTTTGAAGGCACATGAGCTTGCCGCTATGATGAATGAATCCGAGGAAGAGCTTTCATTATCGGCAGAGCATATTGATGACATGATTACAGAGCTCAACCAGCTTTATGATCAGAACGATGTCTCGTTCAGGATAGAGAAGAAAGGGGGTGGATATCGTTTTCTTACCCGTCCACAGTTGCACCCATGGCTTCAAATGGCTCAAAACCAGTCTCGAAGACGAAGATTATCACAATCCGCGCTAGAGACAGTCGCTATTGTGGCTTACAAACAACCCATTACGAAGCCTGAAGTGGATGCGATTCGTGGTGTGGATTCAGGTTACGTGATTCGGCAGCTTTTGGAGCGTGAACTCATCGCTGTGTCCGGGCGTGCAGACTCACCAGGAAAACCTTTGTTGTACAAAACATCCCCACTCTTTTTGAGCCATTTTGGACTTCAAAGTGTTGATGATCTCCCCAAACCTCGCGAAATCGAGGATTTACTACGCGATGATGATATGGCAGAGCATCGACAGGCATTTATCGAGTTTCATACCAAAACAGATGAAGAGGCCGATGAATCGCAGACCCCGCAAGAATAATACGCCGTCATCCCGACCAAGTTCTACGAGTGACCGCCCCAAGCGCGATGATCGCCCCAAGCGCGATGACCGCCCCAAGCGCAATGACCGCCCCAAGCGCGATGACCGACCCAAACGTGATGATCGCCCCAAGCGTGATGACCGCCCCAAGCGTGGTGCGCTTAGCTCGAAACCCTTTCGAGGCTCTAAGCTATTCAAAGGACGCAAAATAGACTCACCCCGTAATGTCTCAAAAGAGTCCCAACAACGTCTCGATGAACCCCAAAAACCGTTCCGTCTCAACAAATTTATTGCTCATGCGGGATTTTGTTCACGTCGCGAGGCAGATGCACTGATTTCTTCTAGACAGGTAAAAGTCAACGGAAACGTTGTCACTGAAATGGGTATCAAGGTTACGCTCAAAGATCAAGTGGTGGTCAAAGATCAACCGCTAAAGCTCGAGCCCCATGTGTATATCCTGCTTAATAAAGGAACCGATACCATCTCCACGACCAGTGATGAGAAGGGTCGAAAAACGGTCATGGATGCTATTGAAGATGCGACAGGGTACCGGGTGTATCCTGTGGGTCGCCTCGACAGAAATACCACGGGATTGCTCGTATTAACGAATGATGGCGAACTAGCCCACCGCTTAATGCACCCATCATACAAAGTGAAAAAAACCTATGTGGCAACAAGTCGAGACCCACTTTCAGAAGAAGCGTTAGCTCAAATGAAAATGGGTGTTCCTCTTGAGGATGGAACCGCCAAAGCAGTCTCCGTAAAACGAAGTTCCACAGACCCTACCAAATTAACCCTAATGGTAGAAGAAGGGCGTAACCACCTCATTCGTAGGATGATTGCATACTTTGGCACAGAAGTGATACGTTTAAAGCGTACAGTGTATGCAGGACTCACCGATCGTGACATCCGTGTTGGTCGTTGGCGTTATTTAAAACCCAGAGAGATTGACGAGTTGAAACGATTGGTAGGGCTCTCATTAAAAGGGGAATAAAGACTCACGTGCGATGAACGCTCACGGGTTACGGGGATGGATTTTGTTGATTGTGCTTGCTGCAGCCGGCTATGTAGGTGCAGTATGGCTTTTTCCCTTGATTCATCCTACTGGATTTGTTGAAAAACCAGCATCCAATGAGCGTAGAGAACGTACTCTTGATTATTGGACACAAAATTTAGGCTTTAATCAGCTCGAGAAATCGGGTACATCTAGGCTGCGATTTCGTTCAGATTTGGTGAAAGCTATTCAGCGAAGTGGGGAAGAGCACCCCAATCCATTTGCATACTGGGAACAGTACATGGATGTTGAGGGAGAGCAACGACCGTCATTATTTGGAGGCGATGGTTCATCAAGGTCCACAACACTCATTTTTGAGTTTACCCAAGATGGTCAACTCGTAGCGTTTCGAAATCCAGGTCGGTGGTTGCCGGAGAGGCGCGTTGAGTCATTAGACACTTTTGGCCAGCTCGTGACATCCGAAGCTGAGCAACAAGCCAGAGACTTCCTCAATTCTACCGTATGGTCGACGACCGACTATGCACTGACGTCGTTTAACTCGGTGGCATACGATCAAGAAACGGTGGCGTCATTAACCTTTAGCAGTGACTCAACCTACCCCGGTGTGGAGCAGACATTACGACTGGATGTCACCGCATCAGGTGAGGTTGTTGCCCTTGAGCCAAGTGTGTCGATTCAATTAGCAGAGGGAGGGGTTTCTGAGGATTTTATTGAGGTTGTCCTGAGGGGATTACTCATTGTTGGCTTTGCCGTTTGGCTGCTCTACAGGCTCTACACGTTAATCCGTGCCCGTACAATCGATATCCAGTCCTCTATTATATATGCGTCAATCATTGCGCTATTGTTCCCATTAATCCAATTTTCGACAACGTACGCATCCGTCGTAGCGGGTGAATTTGAACCCTCCTTGATTGAATGGGCTCTCTTTGTGGTTGTATGGGGGGCTCAGACGGCCATTGTATCGGTAATTTTCTTTTTGGTTTCTGGTGTGGGCGAGTCTGTCACACGTTCCACGATGAGTTCAAAACTTCAAACCTTGGATAGTCTACGGACAGGTCGTTTCTTTAATCCTTTGGTTGGGCAAATGTTGGTCCGTTCCGTGCTCATTGCCGGCATTTTATTGGGGGGTGTAACCTTCTTGCTTAGCCTCAATACAGGTCGAGCGATTGGACTTCCAGACATGGTGTTCTCTGATCAATACACCTTTCATTATCTCTTCTTCAGTCTGGAATTGGGCCTTTTTGCATTGATTGGGACACAAGCATTATACCTCAATGCATTTCAATCGTTGTCAAAGTGGATGCCATGGAAATGGGCTACGGCGTTTCTCGTCTCCTTGATTTATGGAGTTATGGGTTTGGCTCAAATGGATATCGGCCCATTATGGATTGAAATCGTTTTGAGCACATTGGTTGGACTGGGTGTGACGGCGACCTATATTCGGTTCGATTTTTTGCATGCACTTGCTGTGCAAATCTTGTTCTTGATGGGTGTGCATGCCTTAGAATCGTTTGGTATCGGTGGTATGGAGGAGATGTGGCTCTTTTATACGTTTTTAGGTCTGATTATCGTGAGTCTAACGGTAGGATTATCAGCAATGACCTTTGGGCAAGATCCTAATATGATTGAGCGATATGTGCCAGATTATATGGAGGAATTGGCTCAGCAGGAGAGAATGTCCAAAGAATTATCCATTGCTCAGGAGGTACAAGAGTCGTTCCTGCCGACTCAAATTCCGGATGCGCTAGGAACAACGATTGTGGCTCGATGTACTCCAGCGAGTGAAACTGGGGGAGATTATTATGATGTGATACGCATTGACGATGAGAAGCTTGGATTGGTCATTGGCGATGTGAGTGGAAAAGGGATTCAAGCCGCGTTTTTTATGACGTTTATCAAAGGAATCCTACATGCACTGGCGCGATCCGAAATCTCAACGGTTGGGGTCGTGAAGAGGGCTAATGCCCATTTTCGGGAAAATGCTCCGGTGAAGATGTTTATGACGCTGCTGTACGGGGTACTTGATACAAAACAACAGACGTTTCGCTTTACCAGAGCAGGGCATCATCCATTGTGGGTCCAAAGGGCTCAAACAGGAGCGGTAGAGGAGTATTTGCCCGACGGCGTGGCGATTGGTATGACAGACTTAGATGAGGCGTCCAACTGGCTTGAGGAACTGGAGGTCTCGCTTCAACCTGGAGACCGACTCTTCTTGTTTACAGATGGATTGACAGAAGCAAGAGATCGACATGGTGTGGAGTATGGTGAGGTGCGACTTAAACGAATGATTGAGCAGTATGCGGAGGTCGAGACCAAAGAGGTGGTTGCAAGGCTGTTTGAGGCGATTGAAGAACTTGATCGCCATTCCAAACCGTTGGATGACATGACTTTACTTGTGGTTGAGATCCCAGGGAGATATCGAAGCGGTCAGGGTGAGATCGACCCTAAAGCGCTTCCTTCAAGTAGTAGTGCTTGATGGTTTGCCGTGATGCAATGGAAGAAGTATGAATTTCGTTATCCTTTAAGCAAGGTAAATGTGTGGCACGAATCTTGATGACAACACCAGCTATATATTTATTTCTCATTCGATGACCCATGATAGAGATGATCTTAAGAATACATAAACTCCAATCCGCCCGTCTTCTACGAAGGACGTTGGCATTTTCCTGCGTGATGTTCGTTCTGAGTCTAGGCGCCCACGCTCAGGCATTGGAGACAAGCACGACGCTGGGGTCAGACGCCATCGAGGATGGGGCGTCGTGGGATGACATGAATTGGGTCCCCTTGGATGAAGCTTTGGAGAATGCTTCCGAAGATCGCTTAGTGTTTATCTATGTCCACGCGACGTGGTGCCCATATTGTGGTCGAATGAACACAGAGATTCTTCCTCGCTCCGATATTCAAGGGTTACTGTCCGATCACTTTGAGACTGTGCGTATCGACACAGATAGCAAAGAGCAGGTACAATATTTTGACCAAACTTTTACTGAAGAAGAGTTTGCTGCAGCGTTGCAAAATCAATCACTTCCAACGGTTTATTTTATGACCGCTGAGGGTAATGTTTTGGCTCATCAGCCCGGGTTGTTACCCGTGGATGTGATGGCCAAGCTTCTTGAATTTATAGGCGCCGGTGCCTACCAAACCACATCGTTTGATGCCTTTGAGCCTACGGTGATTCCTCAAACCGAAGAAAAACCATAAAGTGGTATGAGCCCAGAAAAAACATCTAGACTAGAGCAATTTAGAGCCAAACGTGCTGCCCAAAACGAAAAAGTGATGTCGCTTGATCATCTTGGGGTGAAGAGGTTCTTTAATTTAGATACCACAACGTATAAAGATGGTGCCCTCTCCTCCCAAACGAAAGAGCTTTTGGGATTGGTCGCGTCTGCTGTGCTCAGATGCAATGACTGTATTGATTACCACCTTGAGCAATGTGCAAAAGCGGGCTCTACAAAAGAGGAAATTGTTGACGCACTCAATGTTGCGCTCATCGTAGGGGGAAGTATTGTGATTCCACACTTTCGCCATGCGGTAGAGACCCTGGAGTTTTTAGAAGAGGAAGGGGAGCTGTAGCCTCCGTGGCATAACTGCCATGCCTTAACCGCCGTGCCTTAGGAAAGCCTCTCACTAGGAAAGCTGCACAATGGTCTTGCCCGGTCCACCCTCATCGTAAGGGGCGACACGAAAGGATTGGATATCTGTTCGCTTGGCAAGGGTGTCTTTTACACAACCCATCAACACCCCTGTCCCTTTACCATGGATAATATCAACCCGTGGAAGCCCTTTGGCAATGGCTTTGTCAATGTATTGCGTGATCTCAGCTTCGGCTGTGGTGGCCCGTTTACCTCGAATATCGAGCTCGGTTTTCACTTCAAATGATCCTGATTGAGTCCCTTTTGCTGATGAGGCTAGCGTCATCCGCTTCATGGAACCTTTGGATGCTTTTTTTGTGACCCCTTTTTTCCTGTTTTTGGGCAATCGAAGTCGATCAAATTGACTTTTAATTTGAAGGCCATTCATCTCAACGATAGCATACCGATCTGTAACATCCACCAATATTCCTGGTGTTTGAGAACCCACCAAGCGGACCTCTGTCCCGATAGGTGGAAGGTCCTCTTTCTGAAGAGTTGAGGCACTCTTTTTGTTTCCATTGGGTGTTTTTCCTGTCCCTTTCTTAGGGGCAATGGGTACTGTATCATCGTCTTGGGAGGCACGGCCTTTGCCACGTTTCGCCGCCCTCTTGGCTTCGATTTCATCCAGTGCCTGTTGACGCTTCTCAAGTTTTTTCTTCAACTGCTGGGTCTCATGCAGTTTCTTCTCTAGCTCCTGGAGTAGTGAGGATAATTCACTGGTTTGGGTGCCAAGAAGGGTTCGCGCTCGTTTTGTGACCGAAGGTGGCACCCCCATTCGTGACGCGATTTCGAATGCATAACTACTGCCGGGAGTATTTTTGTGGAATGTATAGGTTGGGGAAAGAGTCTCTTGATTAAACTCCATGGCTCCGTTGACGACTCCTTTCGTGTCGTGAGCAAAGAGTTTTAATGACCCATGATGTGTGGTCGTGATCACCCGAGCACCCCGCTCTAGACACGCTTCTATAAAGGCTTGAAAAAGGGCACCGCCTTCTTCTGGATCGGTCCCTGTACCTGCCTCATCGATTAGCACAAGAGACCCCTTCATGGGTGACTCTAAGGTCTCTTTCATCCATTTAAGCCTTGAGCTAAAGGTGCTAAGATCATTCTCGATGGATTGCTCATCCCCAATATCCACATACAGCTGCTGGAGCTTTGGCAGGGTTGAGTCAGGGTCCAAAGGTAGTGCGTATCCCGATTGATGCATGACGCATAGCAATCCAACCGTTTTCATAGCGACAGATTTCCCTCCTGCATTGGGACCTGTGATGACCAAGGCCCGTTCCGAGGGGTCTAATTCGAGGTGCAGGGGTACTACTGTCAACTCCTGTTGACTCGATTCCTTGGCAAGCAGCAGCGTTGGATTCGTGGCTTTTTTTAAGCGAAGAATCTCGTCTGGCGAAAGGGCAGGGATCACACCATCCCAACGTCGACTCAACGCCAGCATGGCTTGTAGTCCATCCAGAAATCCAAGCGTGGCTTCATTTGTCTCTAACTCATGTCCGTATTGGCCGATTTTTGAGGTTAATTCTTTAAGAATGCGCTCAACTTCTCGTGTTTCTTGAATTTCTAGTAGACGAATCTCATTATTTAGATCGACAACTTCCTTTGGTTCGACATAACTCGTTTTCCCCGACCCAGAAATATCCTGCAAAAGTCCATCGACTTGTCGTTTGTGCTCAGAATAAATCGGAATCACGAGCCTGCCCTCTCGAAGCGTAGCCCCTTCCTCTGGAGCCATCCCTTTGGACCGAAGACGCTTTAACATTCGATCGACAACGCTCCTGATTTTTTGCTTGGTTTTTTGAAGATCAGACCGAATGACTCGAAGCTCTTTACTTGCGTCATTTTTGACCTCTGCCCGCTCGTTTATCACCCCATTGATAGAGGCCTCTACCTCTTTAAGCTCATGTAACCCTCTCAAAATGGGCATGAATGTTGCCAGTTGTTCCCGATTCGAAAGCAGTTTAGATCGAATTTTGCGAGCTACCACGACATGGTCCCGAATCTGATAGCATTGGATTGCAGAAAGCATGGCTCCTTGGATGGAAGCACGTTGTAGCGCCTCTTGAACATCTTCTAATCGAGAGAATGGCAAGGACTGTCCAGTAGAAGACAACCACAAAAGTTCTCCCATTTGTCTACGCCGCTCGTCTAGCGCACTATCCAAAGACAATGGCTGCAACGTACGAATCCACTGACGCCCCGTTGGTGTGTATAGATACTGCTCCGTCTCGGTTCGAATGGTTTCAAACCCAATCTTCTCTCGTACGTCAGAGGTTAATTGCATAGTTCATTGGCATGGTAAAGGCATGCGTTGGTAGTCTTTCTGTCTGTTCTTTTCTTCATTGCAACGTTCAGGATAACCAAGTAAGTTCAGTCTGACATTCATTCCGGTAACGCACCCCTTTAAACCGTCGGGCTTTGGACATTGGGATATTAGCACTTTTTGGTCTTCTTGCGGGTATTGCTGCCGGTTTTTTTGGGATAGGTGGGGGCATTCTATTTACCCCTGCATTTTTTATTCTTTTCCAAGAGGCGGGGGTTCAAGACCCCATTCCATGGGCGATTGGGAGCTCATTATTCTGCACGTTTACAGCCTCATTAAGCTCGACGTGGCAGCCATATCGCTCCAG
>DDIC01000036.1:14064-14296 GCA_002338335.1 Bacteroidetes bacterium UBA1860 | reverse complement strand
TGGGACCACAGGTTATGAGGAAGCCGCTTGTCAAGGGTTAATGGCAGGAATAAACGCGTCTCTAACGGTTCAAGACAAGGATCCCTTTGTACTGCTTCGATCACAAGGGTATATCGGGGTGCTGATAGACGATTTGATTAGCAAGGGGACAGAAGAGCCTTACAGAATGTTCACTTCAAGGGCAGAACATAGAATATTATTGAGACAGGACAATGCCGATCAACGATTGACG
>DDIC01000036.1:918-13695 GCA_002338335.1 Bacteroidetes bacterium UBA1860 | reverse complement strand
CAACAAAAAATGGAAAAATGCCTTGCATTAGAGCAGTGGGTTGAGTCTACATCGATCAAACCTGAACAAATAAACCCATTACTTGAATCAATGGGAAAGTCTCCCATTAAACAATCTGTGAAAGCAACAGCGATTATTGGCAGACCTGAAATATCACTCGAGATGCTCATCGATGCGGCAAACGATCGCGAAAGATTAGACGCTATAGGGGCAACTCAGCCAGAGATCATGCATACAATTGAAACACAGTTTAAGTATGCAGGGTATATTGAAAAGGAATTTGAAATGGTTGAGGAGCTCAAAAAACAAGAGGAGCTCATCATTCCCGAGTCCATCCACTACAATAAGATCAAAAGCTTGAGCTCAGAAGGAAAATCTAAACTTGAGCATGTGCGCCCAGAAACCCTAGGACAAGCAAGTCGAATCTCTGGCGTATCGCAAAGCGACCTTGCGGTGCTCTTGGTCTATCTAAAAGGATAATGTTTCACGTGAAACAATTAGACACGCTGCGTGCTTGTAAGCAACTGGCCGCAGAGCATAGCACGGCTCTAAATCACTATGCAGACAGATTGCTCTGGTGGAATGATAAAGTGAATCTCGTAAGCAGGGATGTTTCACGTGAAACAATCATGAGTCACATTGAGCACTCATTAACACTGAACACGTGGCTTAGTCCAATATCTCATTGGGTGGATGCAGGCACGGGTGGAGGGTTACCTGGCATACCTTTAGCCATTGTGAACCCTGGCCTATCGTTTACGTTGAATGACATTGTCCAGAAGAAATGTACAGTATTGAAATCGATAGTTAGGGAATTGGACTTGCCTAATGTGATAGTCCAAGAAGGGTCCATTGAAGATGTTCAACTAGATCATAAGACCGGTATTTGTACCAAACATGCATTCAAAATACCACAGCTTCTAGATTTGATTGACGGGCAGTCGTCACAACCAGGGGCAATCTTATGGCTAAAGGGGTTTGAGGAAGCCATTCAAGACATCGAGAGCCAATCCGACCAAGCATCCTTTGAAATCCTCAGCCTAGACAGCGGGGAGGATCCATTTTATCAGGGTAAGGCAATTGTGAGGTGGACACCACGCAAATGAAAGATCTTAACTCTACAGAGCGTGTGATGAAAATGTTCTCGTTGATGCAGTCTTCAACGAAACGACTCACCGTTAATGAGCTAGCTACATTATTTGGTGTATCCAGACGTACTATCTTTCGTGATCTAAATAAATTAGAGGCTATCGGGCTTCCCATTACTCACGATCCAGTGGAAGGGTATGGTGTGATGAAAGAGTTTAGAATCCCTCCCATTCAATTTAATCCAAAAGAGCTCTCAACGCTCATGGTTGGCATTCAGTTTGTGAAAGCACAAGTCAATCAATCGTTAAGTGAAGACGCGACCATGGTTGAAAGTAAAATACGCCAGGTTATTAACCCAGAACTGCGGGCGTTTATGGATCTAATGGCTGAGAGAATGATCATCGACCCAAGCATGACATTCCAGTCTGAAAAACAAAAAGGAGGAGATTGGTACACACTTTCAGGTGCTATTGCTAGTCAGAAAACAATCACATTTTCATACCGAAATAAAAAAGGGATCACTGAGGACAGAAAAGTAGACCCATACTTACTCGTATTTTATACAGACCACTGGAATCTTATTGGATATTCACATGAACGTGAGTCGATACGCAATTATATACTAGAAAAAGTAACAAATCTTGTTGTTACGGATGAAAACTACGCGCCCAAAGTTAAACTAGACGCCAGAGCTCTGATATTTGATTCTGAGAGCACAGAAACCATGGTTGAGGTATACGTCCACTCGAAGGCATTGAAGCGGTTTAGCGCAAATTTGCCCACGAAAATAATTAAGTCAAATCCGGAAAGCGCCAAAATGATTAAGGTGACTTTTGGCTTCGATAATCTGGACTACCTCAATGAATGGCTTCTCCAATTTGGAGCAGATGTAAAAGTGATCGGTCCCAAAGAGCTAGTGACCAAACGCCAAGAACTTCTTCACAAGATGATTTCGTAGATCAGCTAGAAGTGGCGGACGTACAACGAAGGAACCACACACGAAGCACGGATGAATCAGCGATACATCACGGACAAGTCACCACCAACGTTAGGATTCTTCCTCAGTCGTTTCGATCACTTGTGCACTATCCTCATCATCATTTGCAACGCGTGTTACAGCTCCAATTTTGCCGGAGTCGTCTAGCCTCATGATTCTTACACCCTGAGTGTTGCGACCCATCGTACGGATTCCTTTACATTGCATGCGAATCACTTTTCCACGCTCTGTGATAACCATTAGATCATCTTGATCAGAAACTTCTTTTAGCGCAATCAATTTTCCAGTCTTGCCTGTAATCTTCATGGTAATGACTCCTTTTCCACCACGACTTTGTTCACGATAGTCATCAACCAATGAGCGCTTTCCGTAACCCTGCTCTGCGATGGCTAAAACAGTCGACTCGTGTGTATTCTTCACTATCACCAAATCTACTAAGTGATCATTAGGCCCAAGGTTCATGCCTCGCACCCCTGATGTATTTCGTCCCATTTGTCGTGCTTGCGATTCGTGGAAGCGAATGGCACGTCCATTATCGGCTGCCAACAAAATGGTACTATCCCCATCGGTTAGACCCGCGCTCAACAGACGATCCCCTTCACGTACATTTATGGCAATAATCCCATTACGACGCGGTCTCGAGTACAATTCAAGAGCAGTCTTTTTAATCACACCTTTTTCTGTTGCCATCAAAATGGATTGGTCTTTAATGTACTCTGCATCATCAAGTGATTTGACAGGAACAATGGCCATGACTGAATCTTCTTTCTCAATCTCGATCAGATTCACAATGGCACGCCCTCTTGAAAGACGAGTTCCCTCAGGAATTTCATACACTTTGAGCCAGTAACAACGACCATTTTTGGTGAAAAACAGCAAGTAGTTGTGGTTGGTGGCCACGAATAGATGCTCTACATACTCTTCATCCTTAGTCGTCGTCCCTTTCATCCCTTTGCCACCACGTCGTTGTCGTCGATATCCACTTACAGGCATCCGCTTAATAAAGCCCATATTGGAGATCGTCACTACGACATCTTCGTCAGCAATCATGTCCTCAACATTGAAGTCCTCAGCCGAGTACACAATTTGCGTACGTCTTTCGTCGCCATACTTTTTCTTCAATTCCTGAAGCTCTTCCTTAATAATGGCCGTTTGAGCGTCACGACTCGATAAAATGCGTCGAAAGTCTGCAATTTTATCAACAATCTCACGGTATTCAAGGTCTACCTTGTCTCGTTCAAGGCCTGTGAGTTTCTGCAAACGCATTTCCAGGATCGCTTTTGCTTGGATATCAGTGAGTGCAAATTTCTTGCGAAGCTCCGTATTTGCAATCGCTGGGTTCTTGGCGGCACGAATTGTTTTGATCACCTCATCTAGATTGTCTAAGGCAATTTTCAACCCTTCTAAAATGTGAGCACGAGCTTCGGCTTGATCCAGATCATAAATCGTACGACGAATGACAACCTCGATACGGTGCTCAACAAAGTGACCGATGATCTCCTTGATGGGCATCACCTTAGGACGACCCTTGACAAGGGCGAGATTGATAATCCCAAACGTACTCTGCATCTGCGTGTACTTATAGAGCTGATTCAAGACCACGCCTGAGTTGGCCCCACGCTTTAGCATGATGACAATACGCATTCCATCTCGATCCGATTCGTCTCGTATCTCAGAGATCTCGGTGATCTTATCAGAGTTAACCTGCTCTACAATTTTTTGGATCAAGACCGCCTTATTCACTTGATAAGGGATTTCGGTCACAACAAGTTGTTCACGCCCACCACGTAATTCTTCTGTGTTGGCCCGTGCACGCATAACGACGCGTCCACGACCGGTCTCATAGGCCTCCTTCACCCCTTCATACCCATAGATGATTCCGCCTGTTGGGAAATCGGGTGCTACCAAGTGCTTCATTATCCCAGCAGTGTCTATCTCAGGCTCATCCATAACCGCCACGACCGCATCTATAGCTTCACTTAGATTGTGAGGTGCCATATTGGTAGCCATTCCAACGGCAATCCCTGATGATCCATTAACAATCAGGTTTGGGAACATGGATGGCAGGACGGTTGGCTCCGTGAGGGTATCGTCAAAGTTGTACTGAAAATCGACCGTATCTTTGTTGAGATCTGTCAGCAACTCTTCGGCGATTTGCTTCATTCGTACTTCGGTGTAACGCATCGCCGCCGCGCCATCTCCATCCACAGACCCAAAGTTCCCTTGGCCATCCACTAGAGGGTATCGAAGTGAGAAGTCCTGCACCATTCGCACAATGGTATCATAAACGGCGCTATCCCCGTGCGGGTGATATTTACCCAACACTTCACCAACAATACGTGCAGACTTTTTGTATGGACGATTGTGAAGCATTCCCAGCTCACTCATTCCATACAACGCTCGGCGGTGAACAGGCTTTAACCCATCACGCACGTCTGGTAAGGCTCTGGAAACAATGACCGACATCGAATAGTCGATGTAGGATGATTGCATTTCATCTTCAATGGTGATTGGAATAATCTTTTCTCTAGACATACGATTGTATTTGGTCAAGGAATCGACCGTAGGCTGATTCCCTAACAATGGGTGTCAATGTGTTTAGATATCGAGGTTTGCGTATTTCGCGTTGCGCTCAATGAATTCTCTCCGAGGCTCTACAAGGTCTCCCATTAATGTAGAAAACCCCTTATCGGCAGTAGCAGCTGATTCTACAGTCACTTGTTGTAGCGTTCTTGTCTCAGGATCCATGGTTGTCTCCCACAGCTGCTCTGGATTCATCTCCCCGAGCCCCTTGTAACGCGAGACATCAACCTTGCTTTTGGTTTTCTTGTACTTGGCAACGATGCTTGATCTCGTCTCATCATCCCACGCATAATCCACGTTTTTGCCAGCGGTAATTTTGTACAATGGAGGCGTAGCGATGTAAATATGACCCAATTCTACCAACGGACGCATGTATCGGTAGAAGAACGTGAGCAAAAGAGTGCGAATGTGAGAGCCATCCACATCGGCATCGGTCATAATGATGATTTTGTGATAACGTAGCTTTTCGATTTCAAAGTCTTCGTCACCATGCCCAACGCTGGTCCCAAGCGCCGTAATCATCGCCTGAATCTCTTTGTTCTCGAGAATTTTGTTGAGGTTTGCTTTCTCAACATTCAAAATCTTGCCTCGAAGTGGCAAAATAGCTTGGAAACTACGGTTCCTTCCCATTTTTGCCGACCCGCCGGCTGAGTCACCCTCCACTAAGTATACTTCGCAGTGCTCTGGCTCGTTAATGGAGCAATCAGCCAACTTGCCGGGTAGACCACCACCACTCATCACACTCTTGCGTTGAATGAGTTGGCGGGCTTTGCGCGCCGCCTCTCGGGCTTCAGCAGCAAGCACCACTTTATCTAAGATCTTGCGTGCTACTTTTGGGTTTTGCTCAAGGAACTCCATCAATTTTTCGTAGATAATCACTTCTACAACACTCTGAACCTCAGAATTTCCCAGCTTTGTTTTGGTTTGCCCCTCAAACTGCGGTTCAGCCACCTTAACACTGAGTACTGCTGTGAGGCCCTCACGAAAATCTTCACCTGAAATGGTGATTTTAGATCCTGATTTAATGATTCCGTTTTTCTCGGCGTAGGTTTTGAAAGCCCGAGTAAGCGCACGTCGGAACCCAGAAATATGGGTCCCTCCTTCACGCGTGTTGATGTTGTTCACATATGAACTCACATTTTCACTAAAGGAGTTGTTGTAGGCCATCGCCAATTCAACAGGGACATTTTCTTGCTCGCCCTCGATGTGAATGGGCTCATCCATGAAGCTTTCACGGGCTTCATCAAGATATTTCACAAAATCACGCGTTCCTCCTGAGTAATGAAACGTCTCTTTGAGCATTTCACCTGTATCTGGATGGGTATCACGCTCATCTATGAGCTCAATGGTAATTTGTGAATTCAGAAATGCAAGCTCGCGTAGACGATCGGCAATAATATCAAACTTGAATTCGACGGTTTGTGTGAAAATTTCAGGATCAGGCTTGAAAGTAATCAACGTGCCTTGTAAGTCGGTTTTTCCTGTGACTTCCAATTGGGTTTTGGTAATGCCGCGCTCAAAGGTAATCTCATGCTTTTTGCCACCTCTCCAAACCTCTGCTTTGAATAGGGTTGACAAGGCATTCACACAGCTAACACCCACACCGTGAAGCCCCCCTGAAACCTTGTATGAATCTTTATCAAACTTTCCGCCAGCATGTAGCTTGGTAAGTACCACCTCGATGGCAGGAATGCCCATTTTGGGGTGAATATCGACGGGAATACCACGGCCATTGTCAGAAACAGACAACGATCCATCCTCTTGAATGGTTACTACAATGTGGTCGCAATGCCCTGCTAGAGATTCATCAATCGAGTTATCGACAACTTCATTAATCAGGTGATGCAATCCTCTGGGGCCGACATCGCCAATGTACATCGCAGGGCGTTTTCGTACCGCTTCGAGACCTTCAAGTACTTGGATATTGGATGCTTGGTATTCAGAACTTGATGTCTTGCTCATGCGTGTGCAGGTCTCTTTATTTTTGGAATACTAGCGGGATTTCCACCCGTCTTTTTAACTTGCTTAAAATAGCGTTTGAGGCGTCAAAAAACAATGAATGGCCCAAGAAACACAACCTGCTTTTTAGGCTCATTATCTGCGCAGTGAGGCGTCTGGAGCGATCGTTAACTTTAGGTTGATTATCAAGCGATTAAACGATAATTTATCTGACTTTCAGTATTTGTGTCAGTCACACAGTAGGATAAACCAGTTTGGACTCTCATGTCACGTAAAGACGATATTACAGGACGTACGCCACTGTCAGGTTACCGCTCCTCAAAAGCGAACAACAAGACTAAGCATACGTTTCACCTAAATCTTCAGAAGAGGAGATTTTATATTCCTGAAGAGGATCGTTGGGTTACGCTTAAAGTAACGGCCAAAACTCTTCGCACCATCAACAAGAACGGCATTTCTGAAGTCCTCAAAGAGGCTAAGAAGCAAGGTGTCTTAAGTCCTAAGGTGTAAGCATGGCAAAAGGTAATCGTATACAAGTTATTCTAGAGTGCACAGAGAAGCCAGGCACTTCCCGTTATGTGACGATGAAAAATCGTCGTACAACAACGGACCGCATCGAATTAAAGAAGTACAATCCCGTGTTGAAAAAGCACACGCTTCACAAAGAGATTAAGTAATCATGGCAAAGAAACAAGCATTTGGAGCAGACGCAGCAAAGCTCAAAGAGTCTCATCGTAAGATGGCCAAGGTCATTGTACCGTACAAAAACGAGTCGGGAAAGATTTCGTACAAAACGGCGATGATGGACCAGGAGTCAGTCAAAGAGTATCTGAACGCCAATAAATAACTCACGGGGGGCGATCCCATGAACGTCCTCGACGGATTTATACTGTTCCCCCTTCTTGTTGCTCTTCTTCTAGGGCTAAAAAACGGCATTATTAAAGAAGTCTTTGGCCTTTTGGGTTTATTCCTTGCGGTAGTGGTTTCACTTTGGTTCACAGGCCCTCTCTCTATTTTTGCGATAGAGATGTTGGGCATGAGTGAATCGTGGGCGAAATTAGCCACAGGCGTGGTCTTATTTGTGTTTGTCATACTCACCGTGCAACTCATTGCGTGGATTCTGGAGAAGACGATCAAAGCGGCTCAGTTGTCTTTTATCAATCGTGCTCTAGGGGGTATTTTTGGATTGGCAAAAGCAGCGTTTATGGTAAGTTTATTATTGTGGGCTCTTTCGTTTGTTGAGTATCCCGAGCAAACAGAGACGCAGAGTTCATTGACCTATTCTTATGTGCGCCCGATAGCTCCCGTCACATTTTCTATTTTGGCCCGTTTTATCCCCAACACGGAGGATGCACTTCAGCTAGAAGACCCCTCCAAAGGGAAAGAGTCCAAACCATCCGACTCACGAGAGTCCGAATCTCCATTTATTTAAACCATCCGACTTATGCAATGGGCACCGGTTGAAGAGCAATTATCGTTAATTAAGCGGGGAGTGTCTGAGCTAATTCCAGAGGAAGAACTTCTTGAAAAGCTAAAAAAAAGCGCCCAAACGAATACACCCCTAAAGGTGAAGCTTGGGTGCGATCCAACGCGCCCCGATCTACATCTTGGTCATTCGGTCATTTTGCGAAAGCTTCGGCAGTTCCAGGATTTGGGCCATGAAGCAGTGCTCATTATTGGAGATTTCACTGCGTTGATCGGTGATCCCACAGGTCAGAACAAAACAAGACCTCCTTTGACTGAACAAGAGGTAAAGGAGAATGCCAAGACCTACCTTGAACAGGTCTACCAAATCCTCGATCCGGAGAAAACCGAGTTAGTCTATAACTCTGAATGGCTTGGGGGGCTATCCTTTATGGACATCATTCGTGAATCGGCTAAAATTACCGTGGCTCGAATGATTGAAAGGGATGACTTTTCGAAACGATTTCAGGCGAATGAGCCTATTTCGTTGCATGAGTTTTTGTATCCGCTTGCGCAGGCCTTGGATTCGGTTCATCTGCATAGCGATGTAGAGCTTGGAGGGACAGATCAAAAGTTTAATCTACTCATGGGGCGTGACATGCAACGGAGTGAAGGTCAAGATCCTCAAGTGTGCATCATGATGCCTTTGCTTGTGGGAACTGATGGAGTCCAAAAAATGTCAAAATCGTATGAGAATACGATTGCGTTGAACGATACGGCCGAAGAGATGTACGGGAAGGTGCTGAGCATCTCAGATGAACAGATTTTGCCGTGGGCCGAACTTCTTTCAGAGTATTCGGAAGAAGAATTATCTGCCCTGCGCGAACAGGTCAACGCAGATCCAAGAAACGCAAAACACGACCTCTCGTGGCATATCACAAGTCTTTTCCATGGGGAAGAGGGGGCTGCAAGTGGGCGTCACCATTTTGAGACCACAGTGATCCAAAAAACTGTCCCAGACGATGCCCCGGTTCACCAACTTGTGGCTGGCGAGGATGAAAGCCTTATTTCCATCATCACAGGGCTTGGGTTTGCAAGTTCAAACGGAGAGGCCAGGCGCCTTATTCAACAAGGAGGGGTCTCTTTAGACGATGTGAAAGTGACCAATGTCCAAGCCATGGTCTCTTTAGAAAAAGACCATGAGGTGGTTCTAAAAGCTGGGAAGCGTAAGTTTGCGATTCTTGCCACAAGCGACCCACGCGAATAAACCATGTTCCTTACAACCTCGTTACACGGGACGGTTCATCTACGGATTGATGGGCAAAAAATCCGTATACTTCTAGACTAAAGGAGGCTTTGTAGCGTTGAATCACAAGCCTAGAACTGTGTCAAAGTAAGTATGTCAAACGAAATCCCATTCGAAGAAGCCCTCACAAAGCTTGAGGATATTGTCAAAAAAATGGACGACCCCTCCGTAAGCCTTGAGGAGTCGATGAAACTATACAAGGAAGGTTTGGAGTTATCTACCTACTGCACAAAGACCTTGGACAAAGCAACCTTAACCATTGAGCAAATTCAGCAAAAGGCTCAAGGGATGCCGGATTCGTCTGAGTCAGCATAAGATAAGTTGAAGAAACCCTTTTTATGAGTCCTAAACAGTCCTCAAACGAACCGATTGGCACGCTTTTAGACAGTATTACGCTGCCTAATGATTTACGAAAGCTTGACCCGTCTCAATTGGAAGCGGTAAGCGATGATCTGCGCAAAAAAATTATCGAGTTTGTTTCGGAATACGGAGGGCACTTTGGCGCAAGTCTAGGCGTTGTGGAGCTCACGGTGGCGCTTCACTATGTGTTCAATACACCCAAAGATCAAATTATCTGGGACGTAGGACACCAGGCCTATGGTCACAAAATTTTGACGGGACGCAAAGATCAGTTTCATAGCAATCGCAAATACCAGGGATTGTCAGGGTTCCCAAAACGCTCTGAAAGTGAGTATGATGCCTTTGGCGTAGGTCATAGTAGCACGTCGATTTCGGCCGCGCTTGGCATGGCGACAGCCCGAGACCTTTCTGGAAGCGATGAACAAGTTGTTGCCGTGATCGGTGATGGCGCCCTCACTGGCGGAATGGCATTTGAGGCGTTGAATCATGCTGGAGCCTCCAATAGCGACATGTTGGTGATTCTCAACGATAACAACATGTCCATTGATCCAAACGTGGGCGCGCTCAAAGAATACCTTGCTGAGATTACCACGAGCAAGACGTACAATAAATTTCGTGATGAGCTCTATGAAGCTCTAGGTCATTTCAAAAAGGCGGGAGAAGGGATGCGTAAATTTGCATCTAGGCTCGAGGGAGCGGTTGTGGCTGCAACCACCCCAGGCGCATTGTTTCGCTCTTTTGGCTTTCGTTACTACGGCCCTGTAGATGGTCATGATGTGGATGGATTACGCCGACATCTCGAGGATCTGAAAGAGGTAAAAGGTCCAAAGCTTCTTCATATTGTAACCGTCAAAGGAAAGGGATTTGCCCCCGCAGAGCGAGAACAAACCAAGTGGCATGCCTCAAGCTCCCCATTCGACAAAATCACGGGCAAAGCGCTCAAAGCCAAGTCAAAAGGCGGCTCACCCAAATTCCAAGATGTTTTTGGTGAAGCGATAGTCCAACTTGCGGAAAAAGATGACCGAATTGTAGGCATTACCCCTGCCATGCCAAGTGGATCGTCGCTGTTGCCTATGATGGAGGCCTTCCCTGATCGCGCATTTGATGTGGGCATTGCTGAGCAACATGCTGTAACCTTTGGTGCGGGCCTTGCGACCCGAGGCAAAAAAGCATTTGTGGCCATTTACTCGACGTTTTTACAGCGCGGATATGACCAACTCGTACATGATGTGGCCATTCAAAAACTCCCTGTTGTATTTTGTATAGATCGTGCAGGGCTCGTGGGCGCCGATGGACCAACACATCACGGACTCTATGACCTTGCTTACTTACGAGCGATTCCAAACATGGTTGTCTCTGCGCCTCGATCTGAACAAGATCTTCGAGATATGATGTTTACAGCAAGCACGTATGAGAAAGAAGCATGGGCGATTCGTTATCCAAGAGGTACAGGTCCTGGAGAGCCTATAGAGCAAGAATTCAACCCCATGGAGATTGGAAAAGGTGTGACACTCCGCAAGGGCGAGGAACTTGCCGTACTGACACTGGGACCTATCGCCTCATATGCAGAGGAAGCACTCAACCGTGCAGAAGAATCCGATATCTATGCAACTCATGTAGATTTACGATTTGTCAAACCACTCGATACGGAGCTTCTCGATGAGATAGCCGCCACACATCATACGGTAATTACCGTGGAAGATGGCACAGTCGTGGGAGGATTTGGCTCTGCAGTGGCAGAATATTATGCTGATAAAGAACACCGCCCCATCGTGAAAAGAATTGGAGTTGAAGATCGCATTGTTGAGCATGGTACCCAACGCGAGCTTCATGATGAACTTTCTATGGGCCCCGAGGGTATTTACGCAGCACTCCTTGAATCTGCAAAGGAGCCCATCAGGTTATCATAAGGGCCTGGAATCTGATCTTATGATTAGCCTCGCATTACCCTGTCTCCACGTCAAATAGGTGAACTGTGGACAAAACGACCCTTTCCGATTTTGACTACCACCTGCCTGAGGAGCTCATTGCTCAACAACCCTCGGACAAAAGGGATCATTCTAGGTTACTTGTGTATGATCGGTCGGACCAATCGATTCAGCACACGCAGTTTCACCACATAGGTAAGCATCTACCTTCGAATACTACCTTGGTGATGAATAACACCAAAGTGGATGAGTGCCGATTACAGTGGGAAGAAGGCAAGAAAGAGGTGTTTATTGTGAGCTCAATGGCGGATAACCCAGTCACGGCGATGGTTCGTCCGGGTCGACAGTTCAAAAAGGGCGCGCAGCACCAACTCTCCGAGACATGTCGTTTAGAGGTAGAAGAGGTTCTAGAAGATGGATTGCGACAGTGCCGCTTGGAGCCTGATCCCACCGATCCAGCATGGCTTCCCTTTCTTCATACCCCTTTCCCTCCCTACATCAAGCCCAACGAAGAGCTTGCCGATAGGTACCAGACGGTTTATTCGCGCACTCCTGGCTCCAAAGCGGCTCCTACGGCAGGGCTGCACTTTACCCCGGAGCTTCTCCAGGGGCTTCAGAACCAAGGGATTCGACGAACTGAAGTGACCCTGAATGTTGGCTTAGGCACATTTGCACCGGTCAAATCGGAGCATATCTTATCCCACAAAATGCATGAAGAGTTTTTCTCTGTAAGCCCAAGTGCGCTTGAGTCGATTGCCAGCGCCAAACACATCACAGCGGTGGGCACTACGTCGTGCCGTACCCTTGAATCATTGGCTGCTGCAGACCTTCTCCCCCCTTATCAAACTGTAACTCGAGAAACAGGCATTTTTATCCATCCGGGATACACATGGAAACGGACAAATGCGTTGCTGACCAATTTTCACCTTCCCAAAAGCACGCTGCTAATGCTTCTTGCAGCATTGGTTGGCGTCGAA
The DNA here is from genome assembly GCA_002338335.1 of Bacteroidetes bacterium UBA1860. Taxonomy (GTDB): domain Bacteria; phylum Bacteroidota; class Rhodothermia; order Balneolales; family Balneolaceae; genus UBA8296. The sequence goes on along the minus strand of DDIC01000036.1, from coordinate 1,092 downwards.
GAATGGAAACGGATCTATGAAGAGGCCATCCGTGAGCGTTATCGGTTCTACTCTTTTGGTGATGCGATGCTGGTTCTCTAGCTTTGTTTTGGAGACTCTTTCGAATCGCTTTCGGCAGCTGATTCACGATGCGCCTTGAACGCTTGAGTAATTTTGGTATTCATATGGCGGCGG
>DDIC01000036.1:0-609 GCA_002338335.1 Bacteroidetes bacterium UBA1860 | reverse complement strand
CGGTAGTACGTAAGTTCGTATTCGCTAGCGGTAAAGGTCGAGACGGTATCTCCCTCTTGGCATCGCACCTCATACCGCCCTTCTGTTTTTGTCGGGGTAATGGTGACAGATACCGGGCCAAGTTTGTAGCTTGTATGTTCCATTTCAATACAATTCCTTAATACCTTTGTCGATAAATCTCCGTTTTTTAATTAATGGAGGTTTTTCGAAGACTTCTGCGTTGTATAAGATCCAAACGTAATCAATTCAACACCCCGTTTCCATGATTTCTAGAAAAGATTTTCTCAAGACCGGCGCCCTTTCTGCACTTACGATCCCAGCTATGGGTCTTCCTCGGGCCACTCAAGCTGCATCCATGAAGCGTTCCTATGAGGGGGATGCCAAGAATGTCATCTTTTTGGTTGTCGACGGCATGAGCCATGGAACCTTTGCGCTCGGTGATTTAGTCAAGTCGCGCCAGTATGGAGAGCATCTTCACTGGACACAACTTTATAATCAAACGGAGCGCCCCTATCACCGTGGCTTGATGGACATGGCATCAGCGAACTCCATCGTGACGGATTCTGCGGCAGCGGCTTCATCGTGGGGATCGGGCCAGCGGGTTAATAA
>DDIC01000035.1 GCA_002338335.1 Bacteroidetes bacterium UBA1860 | reverse complement strand
CCGAAGCGCCCATTAGCGCATCTAAAGACACGCCCACAAACCCATCCAAGCCTGCCGTTGTTCTGGTTGACGATGTTTATGCCACGGGGGGCACCCTTCAAGCTTCTGCAGAACTTTGCAGCAAGGCTGGTTTCCAGGTGCTTGATAAACTCTGCCTACTTGATATCGGTCTTGTCAAGTTCCATGATGTGAAATGTTTGATCACTTATTCTTGAGTCTTTAAAAAATAGATGATGTAAATATCACAAACGTTCAAATCCTAAACATTTGGAAAGTGGCTATGTAACTAAAGTCACATCATTTTAAACGAGCTTAGGATAATTTTGTTGGCAGAACGGGATGAACCTAACGTTAATCAACTAATTATCTAATGAAAAAACTATTAAGCCTTGCAATACTCCTCCTCTTTACGACAGGGGCATTTGCACAAGATGCGGATCCAAACGCATCAAACACCGTTGTTGTAATCTCAAACTCAACAAAGTTATCTGATCAAGCAGATGTATTTAGTGTCTTTGATCAATATGAGAGACCCTTTTGGAATTCGTTGGTATCTCAAGGGGATCTCTTAGGCTTTGGCCATATGTCCCATTCTTGGGGCGATGAATACAATCACAATGTTTACTTCGTGGCCGAGGATAAAAGCGCATTTTTTGATGCATGGGATCGTTATAGCACCGAATTAGATGTACCTGAAGAGGTAATGAGTGAAACTCAACGCAAAATTCTCAAGCATAAAGACAACATCTACATTCATACAGCTTTCTATGGGAATGGTGAAATCACATCAGGAACGGTTATGCTTAATCAAAACCGTGTGAGTTATGCAGATCAAGGAACTTATGTCTCCCTATTCAGAGAATATTCATTTCCAATCTTAAAGGAGATGGTCGATGATGGTAAATTAAACAGCTTTGGATTACTTCTTCATGAATGGGGCGATGAATGGAATACCAACTATTACTTCCAAGCCGATGATGAACTTCAGTTTCACGAGGCATGGAGTGAGTACATATCAGTACTTAGTTCAGAGCACCCAGATGTACTAGAGCAACTAGTTGATATGACTATGGCGCATAAGGACAATCTACTGTACGAGAGAGTTCCTCAAAACTAATCTAATCCATAACCTTTAATTCAATTCAAAATGAAAAAACTACTTTCTTCACTGCTAATGCTTCTATTTGTTGGAATTGGTTCAACCTTTGCTCAACCTGCTCAGGAATATACTTTTCAAAAGTACTATTTGGACGTAAATCCAACGGATATACCACGCTTTTTAGAACTGCATAAGGAGATGACCGATGCAAGTATGCAAAGTGATCTTCGTACGCTCAATGGACATTACGTAAAGCGACACATGTATGCGGGTAAAGCGTCGCTTGTACTTTACGAAGTGTATGATTCCGTGGATGATCTCAATGCAGATGATCTTTGGGGGTCGATAGGCGAGTATACAGCTGACATGTCCCAGGAAGACCTTGAAGCATTCTCTGCCAGAGCTGCAGAATGGTGGTCAATGTGGCTTGAAGGTCATACTGATGAAGTCAGAGTTCTTCAAGTCAGTGGGTTTGGAGATGAAGATTTTTCTTGGCAGTCGCCAGGTGTTATTATAAATAGCTACTACACACCTAAATGGTGAGATGGAGCTACGTTCAGAGAGGCATACGAAGCTCTCGACAAAGCTACTGAAATGTGTGGCAATGCAGCTGGTAGTAGAATTTCCACCCATTATAGTGGATCTGGGACAACCTATGAAGGATACGTCTTTTACAACTCTTGGGATGATTTCGCAGCTGACGAAAAAGCCATTCAAGAATGTCGTCAACAGTATGTAGAGGATTTACCTGCTGTTACCGAAACGTACTGGGGTGTGGCAGGCGAACACTGGGATGAGATTTATATTCCTGTTGGTTCTTACGTAGATGGAGAATTCAAGCTAAGTGCTCATTTCACGAATTGATAAGAAATAAATAAAGGACACTTATGCTGAATCGTGTAAGTGTCCTTTAATAACAAAGAAATTAACACAGGTCTAAAGGTCAGTTGCTGTCATGTATACTGTGTCGCTAAAGTAAAACTTGAACTTTAGCTCTCCATCCTCCCGAACAATATAAGCGCTCTCTAGCCAATCATAGTCAAGTTGCTGTCTTCCTGACTCTGCATTAACAATAAAGCGGCCTGTATTTTTTAAAGTCACATGCGCCGAGTTTTCGTCAATGCTGATATCGAAATCACTAAACATCCAGTTATCGTCAACGATATCAATGGTTGCTATAAAATCTAAAAACTCTGGCATTGAGTATTTTTTCTCATTTTCGAAGAGGTAGTAATCACTTGTGATCAATTCATATACTCCGTCTCTACCTTCTGTGTCGACTGAAAGTTCATAAAAGAATGAATTGAATAGATCTTTAACTTCCTGTTCTGTGATACTGCTTGTTGACGTACTGCAAGAAGTCATGGCAACAAGAGATAGAATAAAAAAGGGGACCATAAAGATCCCCTTTATATAATGCATTTGATTCATCATTATCCTCTGCTTTATTCCTCAGTACAAGATTCAGTTTCCGTACCTGGAAGGTCTTCAGAACCAAACATAACAAGGAGGACTTTAGCCGTGTCAGTACCTGCATTAAAATTAATATGACACTCATTGACTGCTGATATTCCTCCTTGTCCTTGTTTGATAATTCTAGTTTCACCATCCATTGTTTTTTCCGCCAAGGACCCTTCTAGCACAAAATAGAGCATATTGGTGTTGTGGCTGTGAAAATCTTGTGTATCGGCTGGAGCTAAAAAAAGTGTCCAGCCATTGATAAACATATCTTCTGTGAAGGGATAAGAGAGAGATTCACCATCCAAAGAGGTGCTTGATCCCCATAAAAATGGTGTTGGTTCTTTCAAGGCTTCAGGGTAAGATTGAGCCACAGAGCTCAACGACCATCCAAAGACAACGAGTGTAGTTATTAAGATTGATTTCATCATTTTCTTGATCAGATTAGTGTTTAAATGGGATGCTATTTATCGTGTAATTGACCAGCCAGTCTGGCGCAGAACCAATGCATCTTCTGACATATTACCAACAGAGAGCACCTTGCCATTTTGATCAAATTCGAAGCGTGTTAATGTCAATGACTCAGCTTCAAGGCCTGAAACATCATCAAGAAATTTGTCCCAAGTTTTGACATAGACAATACGGCGAACAGGGTCGGAGACGATTTCCATAATATCATATCCTAATGAATTTTCACTCCAAGATTCTGCTTCAGCCTCTGATATATTTTCAAGGATTTGCGCTTTGTCATAGGTTGGTTCTACAATACCTCTTGTTACAGAGATTGACATCATTTCGCCGTCTCTCATAATCATAGCATTCACTGGTTCTCCAGGTTTGCCTCGAAAGGATAACCTTCCGTTGTCGATTGTTTCTTGAGTGACATTGACTCCGTTGACTGTGATGAATTCATCCCCTTCTTGTAGGACAGAAGAAGCTGGTCCACCATCTATGACGTTGGTAACGACCATGCCATCTGTGTCTACAACATCAGCATTGTAATTAAATCCAAAGCCGATATATCGTGAGCCAATATTCATCCCACTTTCATTCATATTCTCAGACACCATAGCATAGGCAGCATCCTTACTTTCGTAGGAAGAGTGGATCCAACTTTCTGCTAAATCCTCCATCATGGTAGCTTCTGGTGAGGAGGTGCTGCAAGCTGAAAATAGGAGAGATATCGCTGCGATATAAAGCAGCAAATAGTTAGTTTTCATTGTGTTATCCCGATTTATTTTAAAAAAAAGTATGGTAGTCAAAAAACGACTAGCAAGAGTGTAACATTAGTTACATAAATCACATAAGTTTTTGCATGGCCTCACCTTCATTGCACATACTCAATGGTGATTCACTCCTGCATCGGTTTCCCGACAAAATAACTGGCCAGAAGCTTGTCATGAGGGAGTGCCTAATGGACGGCCCTGTTGGTGCTAGCCTCGAGCAGGATCTTGACCTTTTCTTCAAGGATAGAGTGACTTTTTTGGGTGCACTTATCGACCAAGACATCTCAAAAGAGAAATACCTGAAGGAGGTTGGAGACTTATTTGAAAAGATTCAGTCCACAACTGACAATAATAATCTATACCTCTGGTTTGAGCACGACCTGTTTTGTCAGGTCAATAGTTGGTTCATTCTTTGGCTGATCTCGAAAAATACCACCCAGGACTATACTGTTTGGATGGTGCACCCGAAGGAAGAAGCACCCTACAGTTTTCCTGCACATACTGCAGAGGAATTAGTCCATGCATTAGAAGATGCTCAACCCGTCACAAAGTTGGACCAACTAGCCCAACTCTGGCCCGCATACTGCAATCAAAACAACCAACGCTTAGTTACCTTGGCTCATGTATTAGAGTCGACCTACCCATTTTTAATGCCTGCTGTACAAGCGCACCTCGATCGCCAAGAGACGCTAGACAGTCCAGGCAGACCGATACAAACACTCCGGGAGATTATGAGGGAGAATCCTTCGGCGACCTTTGGCGAAGTATTTCGCCTTCTCTCCAAAAAAGAAGCTATATATGGATTTGGCGATTTGCAGGTCCAAAGACTACTTCAGTCGATGGATAGAAATAAAACAGACTGATTCATTCTAGTCTAAGGATTAATGCTTGCCTAGGAGGAGCTTTCATTGAAGCATCAAGTGAATACTCTTCACCAGTTACTACATCTATCCCACTCGAGTATCCTTGCAATCTTTCCTGCATCTGCTCCATATCTAAAGAGACAGCAGACTCATTTTTATTTAAAACCACCATGATCGATTCATTCTCATTAAACCGGAAGAAAACATAAACCCCATCATGTTTGGGAGCAAAATGCATCATTTTTCCGTGGTGGACCACATCGGCATCTTTCCTCCAATTCAGTAATTTCCTCGAAAAGTCTTGAATCTCTGCTTCGACAGCGTTTAATCCTCTCCCTTCAAAGGCATTCACCTCATCACCTGGCCATCCCCCTGGAAAATCCCTGCGAAATTCACCATGACCATGCGGAGGAAGGCTCTCCATCGCGATTTCAGTACCATAATATATTTGTGGGATACCCCGCGTCGTCAAAACATAGGTCAAACCCATTTTGAAAAGATCTAAGTCCCCACCAACTTGCTGGATAAAACGCTCCATATCGTGATTATCGGGCAATACGACAAGGTTCATGGGGTCAGGATAGAGGTAATCCAAAGACACTAGTTCGTATAACTCAATCCATCCAGCATCCCAATTTTCTTTCTTTGTAAGGGCATCCACTAGGGTGACCTGCATTGGAAAGTCCATCAAGCTCGGCAGACAGGATTCAAAATCTTTGGGCACAACTCCACCTCGTTGCCATTTGGCTGTAATTAATGGGTTTACTCCCCATTCTTCACCCACGATGTTGAATGATGGGTATTCGTCCATCACTCGGCATGTCCATTCAGTCAAAAACTCTTTTGAGACATAGGGATGTGTATCGTGTCTTATACCAGCTAGCCCTGCATACTCAATCCACCACAGTGAGTTGGTAATGAGATAATCTGCCAAGAGTGGCTGATCTTGATTTAGATCTGGCATGACGGGTACAAACCATCCATCCGTAAAGAGCTTTGTATCGTATTCAGAGGCGTAGGGATCGGTCAACGTAGTGCGACGATGATTTGTGATTTGGTAGTCACCTGCAGAGGCCTCTTTTTGATAATGGACCCAATTCGGGGAAGGGGGGTCCGTCATCCACCAATGATTGGAGCCTGAGTGGTTCAT
>DDIC01000052.1:9033-20152 GCA_002338335.1 Bacteroidetes bacterium UBA1860 | reverse complement strand
ATAAAGGTTGCAATCACCATCGTAGGTGACTCTTCGCGCATGAGGTCTAACATTTGTGCAGCCACAACGGAAGTGCTTGCAGCATGATATGTGCGCCCCCCTGGCAAGGCTACCTCACCAATTTCATCCTTGAAGGCGATGGATTTACGGCCATCGGCAATCGAAGAGGCTGGGTAGACAATCACAAACTTTCCAAGCTCACCCTCTTGGGTCATGAATCGTGTCTTCAGAAAATCAGGTAGATCTTCGTCTTGGAGAGCTTCGGTGGCTTGAGATCCTTGTCGTAGCAGGTCTAGGTTCTCATCTTGTCGATCTCGTAGAAATGGATCCTGAAGACGTTCACGTACCTCGCTAATAAGGGATAATTTCCGCTCCACCGCGGCTTCATTATGGGGAAAACGCTCTGATAGTGCCTCAACGTCTCCAATCATGGTTTCAGGATTTGCCTGACGCCTAGAACGCAGCGAGTCCACAATGGCAAATACATCTTCATGTGACGATGCCAAGATGTAGGCAGGGTTTCTCCGTCGATCCTCATCCACTCCCGAGGCAAAGGTCCGAAACGCTCGATATTCTGGGAATTCAGGCTCTAATTTCCCAAAATCGTACTCAAAACGAAGATTGGATGATTGAGAGATGACCAAAAGAGCTAACATTGTGCCTGCCACTAACGTCGAAACAGCGATCCAAGAAGGACGTCCCAAACGGTCGGAGCGTGTGACAGTGCGTTGTTCACCCACGCGATCATCCGCAAGCGATGATGTAGTAAAGACCCATCCTAGGCGTTCAAAAACCACAAGAAATGCTGGCAATAAAAACATCATCATGAGGAGCGCAAAAAGAATGCCGCTTCCTGAAATGAGCCCAAATTCTGAGAACCCTCGAAAATCTGCGATCACCAAAACAAACAGGGCAAACGCCGTGGTAAGAGCGCTTGTGGTGATGGCGCCACCAGTGGTAGAAAACGTTTGAATGATGGCTTCTTTGGTCAAGGTCCCCGTTGACCGAAGCTCAATATATCTCGCATAAAAATGTATCCCATAATCGATGCCAAGTCCGAACAAGATTACAAACAACACGGCTGTCATTGTGTTAAGGGTTTCCAAAAAGAGATGAGCAAGTCCAAAGGTCATCAACAGACTTAATACAAGAGGCCCCCCAATGATCAACACCGCCACAGGAGAGCGAAAAAGCTGGATCAATACGGACCAAGAGCGCGCGCCAGCACCTTTGCCTAACAATCCCGAACGTCGCCTAGCAGAGAGAGTCTTGTTAAAAAAATAGAGCATCACCAAGACAATGACGGCTGAAATCCCCGAGGCAAAGCTTCGTAATACATCGCTGGTGACCGATTCTAATTCATTGAGATGACGTTTGAGCCGCCCACCAGACTGAACCTCCAGTGTAGCATAGTCTGGATTGGCGAGCATTTGCCCAATCACCTCATCAACAGAGACAAAGAGTATTTCAAGACCGTTTAGATCGCTCTTTGACACGGTTGGGTAGAGCTCCAAGACAAGTAGTGTGCTATCTTCGTTGGTCGGATATTCACTTGGAATGAGTTCGTCATAGAGTGCCTGGAAATCCTCAAGCTCGTCGACGCCGTCTTGGGACCCAATGGATGTGTTCGTGCTTGCATCGTCGCTACTCGTGCCGCCTTCTTCAAGTCCCGCTTCTGATTCGTCGTCGAAATCATCGAAGAAATCAATAAAAAAGGGGTTGGCTTCTTCTTTGGCTTGCTGGATTTCCTCATCAAGCATCTCTAGGAGTGTTTCTAACTCATCCTCCGTGGCGACATACAAAAAATTGTTTTCCAACACCCTGGTATCCCTTCGAAAATCAACCCTAGAGATGAGCCCTTGGTCATTACGGGGATCTTTGAGCTGCAAAACCTGTTCAATAAAAGCATCGGCAAACGTGACGTTTTGATCGAAATCGGGTGATTTTATCGCCACCTGAAGTGGGGTCTCCCCTCCTACAGTCTCCTTGAGCTCATTGAGTGCCACGACGCTTGGATGCCCCTCGGGTAAGAGATTTGCTAAATCCGTATCCACTCGTAAGTCAGTTGCATACCACCCTGCCAACGCAGCGACAAGTCCAACAAGGATCATGGCACGAAGAGGTGCGTCTAAAATCGCTCGCAAGAGTGGGAGCGCGAGGTTGTGGATTCTCATAGCCTACTGAAAAGGGTTATTAGCCTCTTCACGACGGATTAGTTCAAAGTCATCGTAATCTGCAGCGGCAGACGTTTGTGTGCTATTGGCATCGCTTAAAATAAGCAGGGCTAAGGGCTTTTTGGGCACCTTGTCGCCAAAAAGTGTTTTGTACAACGCTTCAAGATCCACTTCTTCGGTAATCCACTCACCTAGCGTGTCGCCTCCCGATTCCTGCACAAAAATCCATTGATTCCCATAAAGCTTGTCGAAACCCTCTCCCACTCGAACGGAAGAGCTCCACGTAAATCGTACGCTTTTTGGAACACGCTGAATCAGCACTCTTCCCATTTCATAGACAATGTAGACCGACGCCGCAGTGTCATTGAGCTTATCATCACGCTCATTAGCCCCATTGGGTAATTCATGCGCTCGCCATCGCCATCGCAAAATGGGTGTATCTGTAAGGTCAAGGTTTGGACGATTTCTCAGTGGGAAGTTGAGGTGCTTGGCATTGGAGCCCATATAGCGAAGGAATCGATTGCCCTCTTCTTCTATAATCTCATATTGGTACTCATTGCGGTCCTTGCCAGAATAGGTTGCTGGAATCGCGTCTCCATCGCGATTGAGCCATGCATCAGGCAAACTTCCAGGCTCATCAGATTCAAAATTCTCAAGCAAGACACCTTGAGCTGTCTCTGTTAGCTGCGTAGAGCTATGTTCTTTGATCGTCTGAGCTTTTGTGCTTGGCGCCATCATGAGCGCGACTACAAGTCCAAAAAAGCTCAGAATTATGGGAAGTTTGGTATTTTTCACAGTTATAATGATACACATTTTGCTATCTCTTCGTTTCCAAATTATGTCAATTCAACCGATCCGTAAGTAACATCCTCTCCATGAATCCACCTCTATGATGGCAGACAAGCTAAAAGAGACCCAAGTTGATATGGATCCCAAGCCACAAGATTCACCCCCAAGAACGAAGTGGATGTGGAGGATATTCTTGCTCAACCTTCTCCTAGTAGGGTCGCATCTTGGGGAATTTTGGCCCTTCAGCATTTTTCCAATGTTTTCAAAAGCGGGTCAACCATGGTCAAGAGCGATGGTTGTGGAAGTGCCGCTGTCTGATTCCTACTCGGACCCATCTGCGATGCTTTGGGAGCCATTAGATATCAATATTCACGAGTTAAAGGCAATTTCATTAGACGAGAGGGGTATTGATAAAATCGATTTTTCGAATTATGTCGGTAAAACAGAGCGCTGGACGCCTGAGGTGGTATCAGGAATCTCCAAAATGATCCCCGACAGACCCGAACAAGGCATGGCGTGGCTCGTCCTTAAAGTAGTTGGGCGTATGGATAAAGGGACTGTGAGCGTTCAAGGTCAGCCCATGGTTGCCGTCACTGCAGACACCGTTGTCCTTTCTCCCAATTTGTACCCTATGGAGGATAATCCATGAATCGAATGAAACAGTGGGTAAAGGCCCTCGAGCAATCCCTTTTTGATGATCAACCGATTTGTTCTGAGAGTAAGGCTGTTCGCTCCGGTGCTTGGGTTCATTTCCGATTATTTGAGCTTTTTGTTGCAGCTTGGGCCATCGCTTACGCTTGGACGTGGGGCCTCTATACCTTTAAAAGCTCCGTCGTGGTGCTAGAGCTTGGGCTCGCCAACTATATTCATGTAGCCTCCCTGTTTGGCCTCCCCTCCATGGTCATTGCGGCCTTGGTTACTCTTGGTATTGCCGTGAGCATCACTCGGCTGTGGCGATGGGGCTATTTGATTGCAATCCTCGCATTACACCTACAATATGTGGTTCGGTTCTCACAAGGAGAAATTCCCCACAGTTCAAACTTAATTGGGTTTGCATTACTAGCGCTGGGGGTAGGCATTGCAACCCACAAAGACCCTGTGGCTCAAGTACGGTTTACGTGGGGATTTCTGTGGTTTTTTGTTGGACTAGGATACACATCCGCAGCTGTTAGTAAGCTTGTAGGTACTGGAATCACATGGATCGATGGGCAACATTTAGTGTTATGGATCCATGAGAAAGCCATTGACTATGCATCCATGACAGGTGCATGGTCGCCTAACGTGTTGCAATCCGCTATTTTGAATTCGGCGTGGGTTGGAACACTTAGCCTTTTCATTGGCTGGTTTACTGAAGCTATTGGCGTGTTGATGTGGTTTCGGCGATTGCGTCCCTGGGTAGTTTTGGTGACTATTGGGATGCATTTTGGGATCACGTGGACGATGAACATTGTCTTTGTAGCCTTTGTGATGCAACTCATTCTCACAGGATTCCCCTGGGTGGAATGGATCACAACTCTGCAGCAAAAAACTAGAATGAGTCCATCCAGTTCGGATGGTCCCACCCTGAAATCATAAGACTATTATACAATAGACTATGCTACACGCCTTAAAGCAGTTGCAAATCAAACATGATGACCATCCCCTACTATGGTGGGCACTTATCATCGTATCCCTTTTTGCAGCGGCTGGGGCAGCAATAGCGTTGTGGTTTGGCTATCCGATATGGGCAGGGGCGCTCATGGGTGTTCTTGAAGCTGGTATTTTGATCATCTTAATCACCCTGCTTCATATCTACCGTTCGTTGGAAAAACGCCAAGAAATCCAACAAGGGAAGCAACAAGCCTACGCGCAAATCATTCACTTGATCGCACCAAGAGCACCACTCCCACCCATGACGCAGTGGGCAGCAACACCGGAACTAGTATTGGAGCTCATTCATCAAATGATTAGTCATCGTCCCAAAACCATTGTGGAATTGGGAAGTGGATGCTCAAGTTTGATTATGGGGTACATGCTGGAACAACAAGCGGAACAAGGACATCTCATCTCCATTGATCATGATAGAGAGTATGCTCAAAAGACACGTCGGAATGTATCACTCCATGGACTTGATGTACACATTACAGTGTTGGATGCAGCCCTGGAATTACAACCCTCGATTGGGCCCAATGGGCGGCAATCCACATGGTATCAACTCAGAGACCTAACACTTCCAGAGTCGATTGATCTATTGGTTGTCGATGGCCCTCCAGAGAAGGTTACCCCTTGGGTTCGGTACCCAGCTGTGCCTGTTTTGGCAGAGAAGCTCTCTGATCAAGCTGTGATCGTACTACATGACACACATCGCAAGGATGAGACAGCGATTATACATGCATGGATGGATATTCTCCCTGATGCAACCGTTGAATGGCGAAGCACAGACAAAGGAATTGCGATTCTAGACAGACATCACGCTTCATAGACATCGCACGTTTCAGGAGGAGCGGAAAAACGTGAGCGAAACCCAGCGTCTAAACTGTTCTCTGTCGTCTTGCTTTATGACTTGAGTCCAGGAGCCTACAAACCAGTAGGTTGGCAAGAATAGCGCGATGATCGTCAACAAACGCAAGGGTGCGTTCATCCCTGGAAATCCCCATTGTTGGATGGCCATCATGATGGCGCCAATACCTAAGCTGATCCCTAGTATGGATGTATATCGTCCAAATGGTAACACTTTGTGCGCAGGCAGATCGAGATGACGACCAATTCGTCTCAAATAAAGCCACCAATTCACAATATTTGCGAGTAACGTGGAAGCCGCTGTTCCAACAATGCCAAATGCTAGCGTCGCTGGGATGGATAACGCAAGGTTTAGAGCTACCAATTGAAGACTCATTCGAAGAACCCCTTTGGAGTCTCCAAAAGCTTGCAATAAACTACCATAATGGGTTACTCGAAGCAGGACAATCGCATTATAGATCTGAAAAGGTAATACAGCACCACTATAATCCGCCTGGTCACTCGAGGCAATCCACGCAATGAGATCTGGAGCAATCACAATGGACAATACCCCAAGGGGTAACACGAGCAAAGAGACCTTCTCTACGCCTCTATACCATAAATCTAACAGCTCCTGGTTCTTCCCTTCGAGCTGATAAGCAACAAAACGCGAAATCAGAACAGAACCAATTGCAAAAGGGATCACCCGGATGATGGGGACTTCCTGAGCACCCAACGTGTAATCAGCTAGTGCAAAGACAGGCAACAGTACAGAGACCACGACCTTGTCAATATTGCGATTTAGCTTGTTGACATAAGAACTAAGCCCTAGCGGTAATGAAAATCGCAATTGCTCCATGAGGGAGACTGGCGCTGGATCAACATCCCTCGATTCTTGAGTTTGGGACACATCCACATCATGGGCTTGGAGTTGAGTAAGACGAGCCATGACCCAAACGGCTGACCCCAAAGCACGTACTACTGCATAGCCAACCATGCCATAGACAGCACCCAGCACACCAAAACCAAGAAGAATTGGCGTCACGATGGCCACGAAAAGAATGGCGGAAGTGAGCGTTTCATACCATGCCGCATCCTTTTGGCGGTCCAATGCAAGCAAAATATTTGAGACTGGCCACGTAGGGATTTCAAGCAGCACCACCAGAGCAAGCCATGGCAAGACCTCCTGGAGCTGCTCAATCGCCTCTGGAGTCCATTCGGTTAAAATGGAGGGAAGTAGGCTCGAAACGCCTAGAATCAATCCAGCGGCACCGATTCCAGCAATCGATAACATCGCCACAGTTTGTCCAACAAACGTCGCTTTTTGGCGATGGGTTATGCGCTCAAAAAAGTAGAAAATCGATTCAGGAAGACCAAGTGTTGCAAGATTTCTGGCTAGTTCGTGAATCATGAGGATATACCCCATGATGGCAAAATCCTGTTTAATAAGGAGTTGAATCGTGGTAATCGCAAGAGCCAAGTCAATGACCGTCGTCAAAACACGAGCAAACACTACGATGCCAGCCTTTTGCTCTAAAGACCCCTTAGCACTCATGAGTCCTCCATATCCTTTGGCTCGTCAGAAAGCGTAGTATGCATAGGGTTTGGATCCACGAGCGAGTCAAGCAATACACCGAATTTGGATGTCATGGTCTTTGGGTGGATCGAGTGTTTCCATTGTGGAGACAATGTCGTTTGGTGAGCAGACGCTTGATGCCCTGATCTCAAGCTCTCGCGTCCAGCCAATATCCTATCCAACAACCATTGAGCCGCCTGCATACTTTCATCATCCTGACGAGAATCAAACTGTACCCCTCGACCTGTGGCTTTAAGAATGCCACCTACATCCTCCGAAGACCCCAAAGATAGGATCGGGGGCGATGCTGCTATATAATCCCACAATTTTGCTGGGATAATATCATCTCGGTCTGGGTGTGTAGACAACAAAAGAACCGTAGCTTCATTCAACATAGAGACAGCCTTAGAGGGCTCTACTGTTGAAAAGGTTTGGTGCTCGAGCGAAGATAATTCCTCTATAGGTTCAACGGTTGCATTGGCTGAAATCACTTTAACCTTTGGCAATTCCACGCCTCTTTCTTGAGCGAGTAGAGAAACGTGACGGAAGAGATTCTTCCAGGGTTCAATGGGTGATAAACGGCGGAATGAACCAAAAAACAGCAGTGTAATCTCCGATTTCTCGTCCAATTGGGGCAAATCGACCTCTTTACCTACAATTCCGGAGCTATTATGTATCACCGTCATTCGTGAGGCATGCAAGGGATACGCTTGTTGATATCTCTGTAATGCGGTGTCTGATGTAAACGTCATGGCATCAGCCGTTTGGATCACTTTAGCTTCGCGATTCGCATCTGCGATCAGCGCACCTTTGGATCGAGTTCGGAGTGGAACTCGACTCAGCGTCCATGGATCACGAAAATCAGCCACCCAAGGGACACCCAGCACTGGGGCCACTTTGCTCGCGATCCAATGGGCCGACCATGGATCACCTGTAGAGACTAGACAGTCCACGTCCGCCACATCACGAAGCCACGTTAGGATACGGCGCTCATTCATCCGAAATATTGGCCAGAAACCATCATAAGGTACCCGAGCATCAAGCCAAGAACGTACACCTCCAAAAGAAGGATCTCCTTTTCTCTCGCTCGGAGATCGTAGGTGATGTAAAGAGTACAGCTGTCGAGTATCTAGACTGTTTGAGTGTCCCTGCTCGCGTTGTGAGGCAAGTGTTACAACCCATGGTTGCCAACCCAACTCTGGTAAATGGGTGGCCAATCGGGCAGGGCGCAGAGCTCCAACACGCTGCAATGGTGGAAAAAACGGAGCAATAAGCCCAACTCGTCTCATGAGTTTGAGACAGCCACGGATGCTGTATCCGATCCAGTTGGCCGTATTCTAGGTTGTGTGGGCACCATCCAGGCTTGAGGTGACGTAGCTTTGATGGACTGTTGGAGCGCCCCCTTAAGCTCGATCCACGTCCGATCAGCAAATTCAAAGAACGGACGTTTTTGGTGCATCCATCCAAAATGGAGCACAAAAGGAGTCACCCACATATAATCTCCTTTGCCAGGAATCACCCCATAGAGCCTTGTTAGCAATTGGCGCAACCACCCCGATTTTAACCCTCGAAAACTGTAGACAAATGCATCGGAATAATACAGACATTCCACATGATGAAAATCGGGATCAGCTTTGGTGTAATCACCGATATAATCAAGTTGAGGAGAAGATTGGCCTTGTAACCAAGGGTAAACGGGTAGGTTGAGTTTGGACATCGCCAATGCCAGAGACCACTCACAAGATTCCTCACTGCGTCCATGCTCAAGGGTGCGGCTTGTGAAATGAGTTTCATGGCGACGATTGATCATTTCACTGGCAAGATGATTGACCCTCTGGGTTAAGGCTCCATCTTGCGCATAAATCATCCCACTCTGGACTCGACTTAAGTAGGTTACTCCAAAACGGCGCATCGTTTGTTGGCGTTTGCGAGAAAGAACGTCCCACAAGACACTCACATCTTTGGCTCCACCAAAAAACGAATCGGCAATCTTCATCCCAGTAATCGAATAGCCATAGGTTGATGCTACTGTCCACAGGGCATCAGGCTTGCGACACCAAACCATATCACTATCGAGGTAGAGGTTCTTGGTGAATGGCATGTAGTGGTGCGTATTATGCTTAAACCCTACGATGGAGGCATGTGCCTCAGCCAGGGGTTCAATGACATCAAATAGCGATTCAAATCCTGACTCCTTTAGAATCGTGATGTGAGAGGCGTCACAAAACAATGCAATCGGTCGCGTCGTGTCGTACCGACGAAGGGTAAAGACACTAGCCACCACATGTCGTAGATATTTTTCCTCACCGTAGCAGTGATAAACGTACCCTTCATCGGCCAGTTTTTGGGTAGAGAAAGAGCGTAACATAATGGCTTTGGATTTGGTTAGATTCGGTCTGCCCGTCGTCGTAAGCTCTCTAGCAAGGGCTGAAATCCACGTTTTCTCATTATCCCCTGAAATTGTCGACGGTATGACTCAGCTGTGTACACATCATCAATCGACATATCCAGGATTCTCCACGATTCATTTCTTCCTTCAGCCATGATGTACAATACTGGGGTTTCAACATCCTCAAACCTTGCTTTGGTGAAGACAACATACGTAATGTCTGTCATTTCTACCGTGGGGCGCAATTGGTCGGCCTTGGCAACAGCCACCGAATCATAGGATATCTCCGCCCTATAGATATCAAGATTGGCAAGGGATTGGTCGCGAAGGATGCGAGCAAAAAGGTCGACAAACTCCTCTCTATCCTCGACGGAGATCACGTCAAACGTATCCTGAAGTGCATAAGCAGCCAATGCCTCCGCATCCAGTAGATCAAAGACCAATCGCCCAAGGGCTTCTCGTTGTTCCCCCTGAATGGCCTCACCATCATCCCCGTCATCACCCAAAAGCTGTTTAATCTCCTGGTCTCGCTGTTCAAGTTGTGACATCAACGATTGCTTCACCTCACTAGGTGCACTCCCTGGCGTGATTTGTGCCTGAAGATTGGCCTGTAGAAGCATGGGAGCTACTATCAGCGCTGAAAACGCCAGATTTGAGAAATAATGAGAAAGTCGATTCATAATTAATACGTAGTCGAAAGTGGGATTCCAAGAGCCTGATTCAATCTGACACGAGCCATACTCCACTCATGCTTGGCACGAGACACAGCGGCTTCTAGTTCAAGTTCTTTTTTGAATGCATCCACGAGATTCTTGACGTCCCCAAACCCATAGTCCATATTAAGTTGCTCATGTCGCACCCATTCTTTTGTTTTAACGAGTGCTGCATTAAGTGAGCGTAGCTGAGCAAGGGCTGATTCGGCTTCTTGGAGCCGTTGTACAACATCGAGTTGGATTTGTTGACGTAAGAGCTGTTCTGTTTCTGCAAGTTGATCTTGCTGTATTGAGAACTTGTCTCCTTTTAGGCGGAGAGATTGCAAATTTAGATTTTGTGAAACTCCGATACCAAACCGCGCAGAGGCAAAATTGGTGCTATTATTGATAAATGGATTATCCTGTTTGGGTCGATTGGGTGTGATGGCACCACTCGCACTCAATCCGAGGTAAATGGTCGGATAACGCTCGGCCAAAGCAGCTCGTTTTCCAGCTTCGAGGGCTCGTTGCCCAGCCTCGACTGCTTTGAGCTCAGCTCTTTGTTCTAGAGCCAAAGCCAGTAACTCAGAAAACGGCGGTAATGACACACCGTCCACACCCATAAATTCTTCGGCTACAGCCTGACGACCATCCAAGGCTAAGGACCATAGGCGATCCATTTGCTCTGCCACAGCGTCAACTTGAGCCCGTTGTCCTTCATATTCCAACTCAAAGACTTCAAATTCAAAGACATCCGACTCATTGAGATCGTACGTACCATCCTCTCGTTGCTTGAGGATCTCTTCATTAGCCTGAGAAATCAACTCATCAGCTTCCTTTGAAATAAGCATTAAGGAGTTGGATAGTTGCATGCCAATATAGATTTCAGCGAGCTGCACCTCAAAAGTGGCGTATTTGACCTCTGTCTCAAACTCTACCCTTTCGGCATTGAATCTAGCCGCTTGGATGGCCGATGGAATGGCTCCCCAAGTGTAGAGAGGCTGAATCGCTTCAATCTGGG
>DDIC01000052.1:0-8751 GCA_002338335.1 Bacteroidetes bacterium UBA1860 | reverse complement strand
AGGCTGAATCGCTTCAATCTGGGCTCGGGTAAACAGTGCCCAATTCTCCCAATCATTATCGAGATAGGGATCTAAATAAAGCTGACCGTCTGGAAAAGAGCTCGATTCCACCCCAGGCACGAGTCCATGTTGTGTTTCAAGTCGAACTAGAGGTAGGATACGCTGTGAGCGTGCATTACGGACTTCCCACTGACTGAGCGCTACATCTTTTTCCAGAACATCTACTGTTGACGTTGACTCAAGCCCCTGTTGAATAAATTCCTCAAGTGACAGAACAGCGGAACTCTGC
Source organism: Bacteroidetes bacterium UBA1860 (assembly GCA_002338335.1). Lineage (GTDB taxonomy): Bacteria > Bacteroidota > Rhodothermia > Balneolales > Balneolaceae > UBA8296. The sequence goes on along the minus strand of DDIC01000052.1, from coordinate 8,462 downwards.
CCCATTGCCTGTGACCCCATCAAGAGCAGGATTGTGCCAATGCCCCACGTGAACGCTGTTCGTAATCTTTTCATAAGTTTTAAAAATACGAAGAACTCAACGATTTGTTGCCCAAATGGTGTTTGGATGGGCATCAAGTGAAAATCCTTTGTACTTTTATCGTTGCTCGTATGAGTGGGCTCCAAAAAACGTGATTCAACCTATCTAATGTCAAATCTTCGTCTTTGTATCCAAAAAGGGGGACGCCTAAGCGAGAAATCGTTGGCGCTGCTGAACCAATGTGGTGTGGCTGTAGCTAATGGAGGGTCACTCAAGGCGGAAGCACGCCATTATCCCATGGAAGTGCTCTTCCTTCGTGATGATGATATCCCCCAAGCCGTTCAAGACGGTGTGGCCGATGCTGGGATTTTAGGAGAGAATGTAGCCTTGGAATCAGGCAAAGATGTTGAGATTGTAGAAAAACTTGGCTTTGGGCGATGCCGTCTAAGCTTAGCTGTGCGAAGAGAAGAGTCTTACGAAGATACGACGTGGTTTGAGGGTAAGCGCATTGCAACAACCTATCCACGCATCGTTGAATCGTATTTAAAGGAAAAAGGAGTCTCAGCTGCGATTGAAAAAATTAATGGGAGTGTGGAGATTGCTCCCTCCATCGGATTAGCCGACGGTATATGTGATATAGTAAGCACGGGGAGCACCTTACTGTCTAATGGTCTCAAGGAGGTTGAAACCATTATGCGAAGTGAATCTGTCTTGGTGAAGCACAAAGATTTGGAGCCTCAAAAAGCGAAATATTTGGAGAATCTTGTCTTTCGGATTCAGTCAGTTCTTAGAGCCTCTGAGTTTAAATACATCTTATTGAATGCCCCAAACGAAGCTCTTGAAGGAATTATGCAAGAGCTTCCAGGAATGAATAGCCCCACGATTTTACCCCTTGCAAAGGAAGGATGGAGTAGCCTTCATAGCGTGATTCGAGAGGATGATTTTTGGGAGCGAATTGGACGACTCAAGGATCTTGGTGCAGAAGGCATTTTGGTCTGTCCTATTGAAAAGATGATTTTATAATACCCTTAATATTCGTTCATCGATCTCCCTTATGGTGAGTTTTTCACCCTCTACTTGTCCGATTTTTGAGTTTCCTCCGCAAGAAGAATGGTCGGCATTATGCCAAAGACCCTCTCTGGAAACCTCCACAGAACTACAACATCGGGTGGAGGAGATCATGCAAAGGGTTGCACGTGGTGGTGACCAAGCATTGATTGAGTGTACGCAAGAGATTGATGGACTCACACTGTCCACGCAACAAGAATCAACCAAAAACATAGAGACGCTAAAGCAACGCGTTGGGCAACCCGAAATCGATGAGGCCCTGCGCCACTCTATTGACACTGCCATCCACACCATTCATACATTCCATAAGGCTCAAGCCACAACTCCAACCGTTGTGGAAACGGCTCCTGGTGTCCATTGTAGGCTTGAGACAAGGCCCATTCAACGGGTAGGTCTATACATTCCAGGTGGCTCGGCTCCCCTATTTTCTTCCTTGATCATGCTTGGTGTCCCCGCTACCCTTGCCGGTTGTGAGTCCATCGTGGTGTGTTCCCCGCCACAGCCTAATGGGAAGGTGCACCCATGGATTGAGGCAGTTGCCCATCGATTGGGATTGAGCCAGGTCTTTCCTCTAGGAGGGGCACAAGCGATTGCGGCCATGACCTTTGGAACAGAGTCTGTACCCAAAGTAGACAAGATATTTGGCCCCGGAAACCGATTTGTCACCGAAGCGAAGGGGCAAGCGCAACGTCACGGTGTCGCAATTGATATGCCTGCAGGGGCAAGTGAATTGATGATTCTTGCAGACGGCGAAGCCCATGCAGCCTTTGTCGCAGCCGATGCACTGAGTCAAGCGGAGCATGGCCCCGATTCACAAATCCTCATCGTTACCGATGGCGTCAACAAAGCAACTCAGATCCGAGAAGAGGTGCAAGAACAACTGGCTACCCTACCACGCCATGATATTGCCCTAAAAGCATTGGAGCACAGCAAGATTGTTGTTCTGAATACCTCTGATATCGCTGCGTTTACCAATAGCTATGCCCCAGAGCATCTCATTATCAATATGACAGGTGCTGACGACATCGCAGCTCAAATCCAACATGCTGGGAGTATCTTTCTAGGTGCATGGAGTCCTGAGAGTGCTGGAGATTATGCCTCTGGCACCAACCACACCCTGCCCACACATGGTTATGCCCGTGCGTATAGTGGTGTCACACTGTCTAGTTTTCAAAAAACTGTGACCATTCAACACTTGACCCGGCAAGGCGTTCAATCGATTGGACCTGCTGTGGTCGAAATGGCACGGGCGGAGGGATTGGATGCCCATGCTCGCGCTATGGAACAACGGCTAAACGCATTGGAGGACTCAAGTGATGGATGAGGAGCGGTTCGCGCAAGGGGATGATGGTTCACGCTTCCCAATCCGGCAGCACTTACTCTCGTTGAAACCATATCGTAATGCTCGCCAAGAGTTTGAAGGGCAAGCCTCTGTATGGTTGGATGCTAATGAAAATGGATGGGGAGGAGCTCACCAAGGGGCTTACAGCCGATATCCAGATCCATTTTCATCTGCGTTACGGCAGCGCATTGCCTCGTTAAAAGGAGTGTCAGATCAAGCTGTATTTGTTGGGCATGGCTCTGATGAAGTGATCGATTTACTCATTCGATTGACGTGTGAACCAGGCTCAAGCAAAATCCTTCTGAGCTCACCAACCTATGGTATGATGGCTGTGAATGCGGCGATTCATGGTGTTGAGTGTGTAGATATCCCTTTAATGACGCCCGACTATGGACTGCGTGTTGAAGACCTGATCGAAACGATGAGGAAGGATCCGTCTATACGGGTCTTGTATGTCTGCTCACCGAATAATCCGACCGGATCCCAATGGTCTTTGCAGCAGTGTCGTGCTCTTGCAGAGGTAGCTGCAGCGCAAGGGGTCATGATGTTATTGGATGAAGCCTACATCGATTATGCCCCCGGACCTTCTATGGCTCGAGAATTATTCTGGGAAGACATGCCAACCCTGGTGATCATGCAAACGCTGAGTAAAGCCTGGGGTCAAGCAGCCTTGCGCGTGGGATGGGCGATTGCGCACCCCGACGTTGTAGCGTGGTTCGATAAGATAAAGCCCCCCTACTCTATAGCAGAGCCTGTGCAAACCTTGGCTTTGGAGGCACTAGAAGATCCTTCTGTTTTACAAAAAACAGTGGCTTTCACGCTGGCAGAGAAGCGACGACTCTTGGAGGATCTCCCCAAGATTCAAGGTGTGCAACATGTATTTGAGTCTGACGCAAACTTCATTTTGTTTCAGCACGAGGCTGCTGGCCAGCTTTATGATTGGCTCACCCAACATGGGATTGTCATTCGAGATCGTCGTCGAGATGTGCCGAATGCCTTGCGTGTCACGCTAGGCACAACCGATGAAAACAGTTCGTTCTTAGATGCTTGTAAACGCTTTAAACCGTAATATTCTATGCACATGAGGTGCACGAATCAACCATTAACCTCACCTAATCCATGGCTAAACCTATTCTCTTTTTAGATCGTGATGGCACCATTATTTCTGAAGTGCCAGATGGCAAAATTAATGCGCTCGATAAATTCATCATTCTCCCTGGGGCTATCTCTGCATTGCGCAGGATTGTGCAGGAAGGGGATTATGACCTGGTGATTGTGAGCAATCAAGATGGATTGGGAACAGAGGAGTTTCCAGATGAGACGTTCTACCCCTATCATGAAAAGCTGATGCAAATTTTGGAGGGGGAAGGGATTACGTTTCGGGAAGTGTTGATCGACACAACGTATGAACGTGAAGGGAAATCGACTCGTAAGCCTGGCACTGGGCTTGTAACCCATTATATGAATGGCTTGGCTGACATGTCTCGTTCTTTTATGGTTGGGGATCGTGTCAGCGATCTTGAGCTTGCCGAGAACATGGGATGTCGAGGGATTTTCATCGCGCCTAAATCCAAGTCACACCCTAAGGCAGCCCTCACAACCGAAGATTGGCATGAGCTCGCTGATTTTGTCCTGGGCCAGCCCAGAAAAGTAGCGATAGAGCGTGAAACCAAAGAGACAAAGATCTCAGGAACGTTGGCTCTGGATGGCACAGGGAAGCATGACATCTCCACAGGGCTAGGATTTTTGGATCATATGCTGGAGCAATGGTGTGTTCATGGTGGATTAGATATTGATCTTGCTGTGGATGGAGACCTTCAAGTGGATGATCATCATACCATTGAGGATACTGGTTTAGCTCTTGGGAAAGCGTTCAGTGATGCCCTCGGCGAGAAAAAAGGGATTGGACGGTATGGATTTATGGTACCCATGGATGAATCCGAAGCCTCTGTTTCGCTTGATTTTAGTGGGCGCCCCCATCTTGAATGGAACGTCTCCTTCGACCGAGAGATGATAGGCGATGTCCCTACGGAAATGTTTGCTCATTTCTTTCGCTCGTTTGCCGATCAGGCTCGCTGCACCTTGCATATCACAGCGAAGGGTGAAAACAATCACCACATTGCCGAGGCTGTTTTTAAAGCCGTTGCCAAAGCCCTTCAACAAGCGGTGGCAAAATCGGGTCGAGCAGGTGTTACCCCTTCATCCAAAGGGGCTCTGTGATTGCTCTGGTTGATTATGATGCAGGCAATACCCGGTCTGTGCTCAATGCACTGAAGCGTCTAGGTGTAGAAGCGACCTTGACTTCGGATGCGGAAGTGTTGTTATCGGCAGATCGTGTGCTTTTCCCAGGCGTAGGCCATGCACGCTCTGCAATGGATACATTACAAGCCCAGGGACTTGAAGCACCTCTTCGTGACATCAAAGCGCCCTTTCTGGGAATCTGTTTGGGAATGCAGCTGATGTGTGCCTATACAGAGGAAGGTCATACAACAGGACTGGGTATTGTGCCGACGAAAGTGGTACGTTTTGAGGAGGATGCCTCTCGGCCTGTCCCCCACATGGGCTGGAATCATTTTGAGTCTATTCGTCCGCGTAGTCCACTGTTCAAAGGAATCTCACTTGAGGATAATGTCTACTTTGTCCACTCTTATTATGCAGAAGTGGATGATGCTACGGATGTTGTAAGTCACTATGGTGTGGAGTTTGCTGCTGCCATTAGGCATGACAACTACTTTGGTGTACAGTTTCATCCAGAAAAGTCTGGCGATGTTGGACTAAAAATCCTTCAAAACTTTTTGGACCTACACTGATGATCTGCATTCCAGCTATCGATCTACTAGAGGGTAAAGCTGTTCGGTTAACTCAGGGAGCCTACGATTCGGCAAAGATCTATGCCGAGGACCCTGTGGTGTTAGCCAAAACCTTTGAGGATGCAGGCTGTACACATCTACATCTTGTAGACTTGGAAGGCGCTCGTGTGGGAATAGTTCAGCACATGAGCGTGTTGGAAGAGATTGCCCAGAAAACCTCTCTAACCATTGATTTTAGTGGGGGTCTCAGTGAAATCGGGCACATTGAGGATGCCATTCATGCTGGAGCTTCTTGGGTCGGTATTGGCTCCAAAGCGGTCACTGACCCATCGTGGGTTAAGCAAGTGATTGAAACCATTGGTGCAGATCGAATCCTACTGAGTGCCGATGCACGCGATGGCTATGTCGCAACAAAAGGTTGGACACAAACCTCAAATGTGACACTTACCGAACACATTCGTACCTATTTGGACGCTGGAGTTTGCCGGATGGTCGTGACAGATATTGGGCGAGATGGGATGTTGCAAGGTCCATCAATTGAGCTGTACAAAAGCCTTCTGGCTCAGTTCCGAGGTGATGGGCTCAACCTCATCGCGAGCGGAGGAATATCTGGTATCGCTGATTTAGAGTCATGCCAAGCGATTGGATGCGCTGCGGTGGTGATAGGCAAGGCATACTACGAAGGGCATCTTTCTCTTGAGGCAATTGTCGGTTTCGAGACATTACACAGTGGTCAGAATTGACATTATGCTAAAAAAACGGATCATCCCCTGCCTTGATATTAAAGATGGACGTACAGTCAAAGGGATTCGCTTTGTCGATATTCAAGATGCAGGCGATCCAGTGGAGCAGGCTCAAGCATACAGTCTTGCTGGTGCGGATGAGCTAGTCTTTTTAGATATTAGCGCCACAGTGGAAGGGCGTAAAACCTTAGCAGAGTTGGTGGCACGAATCGCCGAGACGATTCAAATTCCTTTCACCGTGGGCGGTGGCATACAAAGTGTAGAGGATGCCAAACGCTTGCTCGACGCTGGGGCAGACAAAATAAGTGTAAACTCTGCGGCTGTACGTCGACCAGAGCTCATTTCTGAGCTGGCCGATAAATTGGGAGAGCAATGTGTGGTCGTCGCCATGGATGTCAAGCGGAATCCAGAGGAGGCCTTTTCGTGGACTATCGTGGTGGATGGAGGACGCACTCAGACCGAATTAGATGCCTTTGAATGGGCCCAGGAAGCAGAGCGTCGCGGGGCTGGGGAGCTATTATGCACATCCATGGATCATGATGGCACCAAATCGGGATATGACATCGGTTTTTTGCAATCTCTACGCCAAAAAGTCTCTATTCCAATCATTGCTTCAGGCGGGGCGGGGACCCCAGAGCATTTTGCAGAGGTCTTTGATGAGGGACGGGCCGACGCAGCGTTGGCAGCAAGCCTTTTTCATTTTGGTGAGCTTGAAATCCCTACCTTAAAACAGTTTCTCAAAACCAAAGGATTTCCAATTCGATGACGCTTGACTTCGACAAAATGGATGGGCTCCTTCCTGTTGTGATCCAAGATGATGCAACCCACAAAGTACTCATGGTTGGATTTATGAATCAGGAAGCATACGAAAAAACGATGCTCGAGGGGATAGTCACCTTTTACTCACGCTCCAAGCAGCGGTTATGGACGAAGGGTGAAACCTCAGGGAATCAACTCTCCGTGGTAAGTGTAGCACCCGATTGTGATGCGGATTCGTTGCTAGTGAGAGTCGTGGCCTCTGGGCCTGTGTGCCACACCGGGAGCGAGAGTTGCTTCGATGTGCATGGCTAGGTTGGCGGAGGGAGAGGGATTCGAACCCCCGAAGCTCTCGCTTAACGGTTTTCAAGACCGCCGGTTTAAACCACTCACCCATCCCTCCAAAAGCCGAAAAGAATAGGCTGCTGACGTGGAGAATGCAAGATTATTTTGATGGAATCACAGGGGGGATTTGTCTGACCGCAGCTAGCGTTGGCTGGCTTTTACCACGGTCAGAACACAAAGGTAGGAGAGACGTAGAAGCACTCAGCTCAGCAGTTGAACAACCGACTCTGCACGAGCATTTGCCTGAGCAAGCATCGCAGTAGAAGACTCGACCATGATCTGATCCCGCGTGAACTTGGTCATTGCCTCGGCCATGTCTGCGTCTCGGATTACAGATTCTGAACTCATCACGTTCTCGTGAGCAATGCGCAGATAGTTCAGGTTACTCTCCAGATTGTTCTTCTGAAAGGCCCCAATTTCAGCACGAGTGGAGGAGACTTCTTCCAAAGCCCGATCCAACACTCTCATCGAATCCTGAGCCTTGATCGGGTTGGTGACATCCACCTCAGACAAAGAGCCGAAGCCACTTACATTATCAACTCCAGTGCCGAGCTTGTCTGTACGCATGTTGCGTAAGGCCAGCGAAGTGGTCTGTGATGGGTTGGAACCAATCTGAAAAACTAAGGAGTTTTGAGCAAGCGTGACGTTCCCTACGCTGACCCCTGACAGGTTGCCCAGCGCAGTCTCAGAGAGTTGCATCGGTGGATCAAGAGAGTCCGGAATATCAACAGGATCTGGTTGCCCTGGTAAGGCCAAACCCGAGTAGCGGACTGCCAAGCCATCGGTGCTGGCATTGCCAGTATTCCCAGTCAGGATTTGCCCGACACCTGTTGCTTCCTCTCCGTTGATCTCCCCCGCAACGTCCAAACCGTTGGCGATCGTATCATACACGTCGCTCTTGGTGGACAGGAGCCCTTGCGTTGTACTGGAAACCTTGAAGCTGTGCTGGCTGCCAAATTCCTTGTGACGAAGGCTAATGAGTTGTGGAGCGTTTGCTTCTGTTTCGTCTTCGGGAGTTCTCATCAACTCCACGTTCAAACCCGCTTCTTGGATTGCTGCGTTCAGAGCATTCAAGTTGTTTTCAACCGTCTCACCTTTGATCGTCCTAAAGTTGACCGTTTTTGAACCCTCAGTAATGGTCAATTGCTCGCCACGATCAATGATCTCATTATCCAGGGCAACCATTCCAGCCATCTGGGCTCGACGTGCCGCCTGGTTGAGAATGACTTCGTAACCAGAAGCACCAGAACTTTGCGTAGCTTGGGTCGCTCCCACAAATTCCAGGTTCGCTCCAGAAGTCACCCCGGTTGCACCTTTGCTCCCGTCCAACAGCACCTTCATGCCAAACTGTCGGCTTTG
>DDIC01000004.1:31215-40539 GCA_002338335.1 Bacteroidetes bacterium UBA1860 | reverse complement strand
CTGGTGGATCATGGTGTGGCTGTGGTTTTTCTTTGGACGCCAATACATTCAGTGGAGGAATCGACGCAGGGTCGTGCATGTGCATTGAGTCTCTAGCAAGGGCTGAGTTTTCTCAAACTGTGCAATACTTCCCTTAAACCTCATGCCCCCGTCGGAGTACGCCTGACTTCACCACCCCCTAAAAGAATGCCCTGCCACACGGATCGCTTTTGGCAAGGCGGCTCTCCAATACTCTTGGGTGTGGCCGCCATCGTTGATTCGAAGCTCGACATTGAATCCACGATCCCTCATGATGTCAAATACTTCAAGATTATCGGGTAAGAGCCAATCGTCATCGCCACAGTCTATATAGAGCACGGGCAACATCGGGATTTGATCCTCTGGAAACGTCTCTGAAAGCGTTTGAATGGTGTTTTGGTCAAAATTCTGGTAGACCCCATTTACCATAGGCCCCCCAATCGATTCAAACCTCTCGTTCACATCGTCCTCGTTGTACGACGATGGGAACTGTGTATTTGGACTCAAAAATGCACCACTCATGGAATAGGCACTAGAAAACATTTGTGGATATTTCAGGGTGTAATACATCGCACCATAGCCACCCATGGAGAGTCCCGAGATGGACCGGTATTGACCATCGGGATAAAGGGGCTCCTGCTGCGCCATCGTTCGATAGGTCTGTTCGATTTCTGGGATAAATTCTTCCACAAAAAAGTCTTCGTAATCCAGAGATCCGTCGTATTGATTCTGATAATAGATGTCTACAAACCCATCTGGCATCACGATAATCATCTCTGGAATGGATGGGTCGTTGAACGCCTCATCTGCGATGTGTTGAACGTCCCCAAAATAGACCCAATCAAGGTAATTCCCATCCGCCCCATGCAGAAGATAAAGAACTGGGTAAGGGCGCTCACTTGTGTGATAACTTGGTGGTAAATAGACACTGTAAGGCACCTCTTGGCCCAAAATCTCGCTCGAAATCGAGTTGTTGGTGTGGGTTGTACCATGTTGGGCAAACGTTTGATGCGGCTGTGCAAAGAGTAACAAAGTGAGTAAGAGTGTAAAGCATCCTACGATGTTATGATGACGTCTTGACATAAATTTTGATTGTTGGTTAAGCATGTGCATTCGTCCTGATATACCATTAATATACCTTGATGAATCAACTTTCGAGAATCATTTCAGGGACGATGACGTGGGGTGCATGGGGGAAGGGTTTTTCCACAGATCAGATGCAATCCCTCATCGAGCATGCCACCTCATTGGGTATTACGACATTTGACCACGCCGACATCTATGGAGGGTATACCACCGAGGCAGAATTTGGCAAGGCCTTTGCACATGCGTCCGTAGATCGATCATCGGTGCAATTTGTCACTAAGTGTGGCATTCAATATCCCTGCGAGGAACGCCCGCTGACGGTCAAGCACTATAACACCACATCCGAACATATTCGCCAAAGTGTGGAGGCTTCACTGCGACATCTCCAGACAGAGTACCTAGATGTATTGCTGATTCACCGCCCAAGTCCTTTGATGGATCCTCATGAGATGGGTGACATCGTGGCGATGCTCAAGGATGAAGGCAAAATCCACAACTTTGGTGTCTCCAATTTTACCCCTTCGCAACTTGCGCTTCTTCAAACTCAAGTGGACCTAGACTGGAATCAGCTCGAATGTAGCCTGACTCACGACGCTCCAATGACAGACGGCACGCTCGATATGATGGTGGCTACTGGCATTGGCGCCATGGCCTGGAGTCCATTGGGGAATGTTTTTAAAGAATCTGGGGAGGTGCAAGCTCGCATTCGCAAAGCCCTTGAGCCACTGTGTGATAAATACAGAGCCACGGAGGATCAACTCCTGCTGACATGGATTATGAAGCATCCTGCACAGATTACTCCTGTCGTTGGGACCACTTCAGAAGAACGACTCGAGCTTGCTACAAAGGCTACACAGATTGAGATTTCACTGCCTGATTGGTTTATCATGCTAGAAGCAGCCAAGGGGCACCGCGTGGCATGAATAACTCTGCGGCTTTTCAGGAGTGGCTCCCCGGGCTGGATTCGAACCAGCGACCAATCGGTTAACAGCCGATTGCTCTACCACTGAGCTACCGAGGAATATCAATAAGAACATCAAATATACGTGCTTTGCGTGACACGTGTCAACTATGAATCTCGCCACTTATCCCACAGTGAATCTCACATTAAACCTCACACTAGACCTTCTACTGAATATTTGGGGTGAGGATTCTTCAACGCAATGTATTTGACGTGGGTTAAAACGAGCCCTTTGGCTTCTGCGGTCGTAGCATGTTTTGGCATGGAGGCAAGATCACTGGGCGAGGCCTTGGACGGATCTAGAAAATAGTTGAAGAGTCGATCGCCATCATCAAGCGAGGCAAAGTCAATCATCGTCCCTACCAATCTACGCACCATGTGGCGTAAAAAACGGTTGGCCTCCACTCGAAAGACCACATCCGAGCCTGACCATTGCCATTCTGATTGAAGGATCGCACAACGAGTCCCTGTATCCTCATCCATTTTGGCAAACTTGGCAAAGTCCTCCATCTTTTGAATCGCTTTTGCCATGTTTTGCAAACGGCGAATCGCAGGCTCATCAAGCCATGGGGCAAACATCGCAAATCGTTGCTTCATCACATGGGGTTCTGTCGTGATGTGATACTCATAGGTGCGAGTTGTCGCGTCAAATCGAGCATGGGTATCTGGATCAACCTGCTCCACAGAGACGACTCGAATATCATCGGGCAACATTTGGTTCACTGAGTACATGAGTTGCTTCACATTGGTTTCAGGCTCAAGAGCACAATGCGATGTTTGCCCTAATGCATGCACTCCCGCATCGGTTCTGCCTTGCCCAATCATCTCTACTTTTCGCTGCAAAATAATCCCAACGACCTCTTCCAGCGTCCCTTCAATAGTTTTGACTCCTTCCTGAACTGGTTGGCGTTGCCAACCGTTATATTCGGTCCCGTCGTATTGTATGGTCCAAAGCGTATTCAATGCTATTTGTCTAGAGATGTATCTTAAAAACGGACTGTGGCCCGAACTTGTCCACCTTCCTGGAATGCACCTTGCATGTAGACCGGAGACAGGGAGAGTGAGACACTGGGTGACGCCTCACGAGCAAGTCTTGCAGCAGACAGCGCACTCACCACCCGGTTGGCAACCATCAAGCTAATGGCTATGGGCATGGCGCGACCCGCTTGATCAGCTTGTTCACGGAGTTCTTGGTACTCAACCCTTCGCTCACTTGAGGCCCACGTCCAGTGATTTTCTGGTGTGTCTACAATGAGTCGGTTCCAATTACGCAGTCTCAACATGGTTTCGTTATACTCTTGGAAGGAGTCATAATCACTGACAGCCAACTGTAACGACCGCGATTTATCTGTCAAATAAATCCCCGCATAGGTTTCGGCAACAGCAAATCCATCGTCCAATAGACGGGCCTGTCGCTGCTCGCCAATGACCATCGCAAGTACAAGTCCCACATCGGTGATCATATGTGTGCGACCTCGGCTTGCGTGTGCATCCCCCAAGGAGAGATGTCCCCAACCAGGGACGACTAAAGATCGCAAAAATACTTGTCGAGGTGATGGGTTATCAAGGCCTTGAGCTTGGGCTTGGATCGGAGCTATGCCGGGTGCCATGTCCTGCGCCGTGATCACTTGAGCTTGAGCAGGCAGAGCTAGAGCACCCGTGATCAGCGCTCCAGTTACCGCAATCATAACCCTAAGGCGCCAAATCCCCATCTAAGTCACCGAGGGTTGAGGTAAGCTGTCAGACGTCTCTTTAGCCCTCTTGGCCTGGGTGTCACGAGCCCAATGCCTGAATATGGAAATACTAAATCCTCCCATAAGTAAAAATGTACCCAACCAGACGGCCGAGACAAAAGGTTTTTTCTCAACGGTGAGATAGATCCAATCTTCTTCTATGAATTCATTCAATCCAGCGACGGTGATCTCAATGGATTCATCGTTGGGAACAATAGAAGAGAACTGCACATCTAGTCCCCATTCCTTAATACGAAGAGATGGAGAGTAGGTAAAGTTTTCCCCTTCATCAATAAACACAGCAAATAGAGGCACCACTTCATAGCTCCTGCCTGTTGGCATGTGGGTGACTTGGATATTGGCACGGATCGCAACTTGAGTATTCTCGGGGACTTCATCTCCTTGAGCAGGCTCATATCCGGAGAAGGTGAATTGATAGGGACCTGCTTGCACAGGATTGTTGGGCAATAGTGACACAACTGCAATGGAGTCTGTAGATGCCGCCTGCGCCCCTGCTGAAGATGCCCCTGAGCCCTGACCGCTTACCGTGCGCGACATCGCAGCCTCATTCATCGTCGCTTGAGCTGCAATTTGCTCGTTGCGGCGCTCTACCAATGCAGATCCACCCACAAAAAGATAGATATCACTCATCCATCCCGTTAGAATGTCCGGATCGACAGACCAATCCACACGATCGGTCTCTGCCGTGCTACTCATTGGATAGACCTCTGGTGAAAGGGTGAACGACTCGCGACCATCCAACGGCTGAAACGTCAAGGTGTATACCTGAGTCCCCGGTCGAGGGGTGTCTTTGAGCTCATACCCTTCATAAGTCACCATATATTGCTGATCGATTACTTTGGGTTGATTACGCTGCAATTCAAAGCTTTCAATTTGTGTGGTAATCGGGAAACCATCCTCATCAAACGCCTCTCCTGCTGCCACTCGGGCATTGAAACTTTCGGTCACAGGTGGCACCATAAACGTGCTGTATTTGGAGCTTGCCAATATTCCTATGAGTAGCACACCAAATCCAATGTGTGTAACAGTTCCCCCAATGAGTGCAGGTTTTTTGATCAACAATGATCCCATGACCCACCCGTTGCCAATCACTGTGAACCACCCAACCCAGAAAAAGGTGATAGAGTATCGGTCATTCACCTGCCCCATGATCGCCGAGATGGCTGTGATAACGGTCGTGGCTATTGTGGGGAGTAACAAGCCCGTGCCAAGGCTCACCCAAGAGTGGCGTTGCCAAAACACCATCTGACCAATCACGGTGAGTACTCCCATAACCAAGGCCAACGGACCACTCCAGTCATTATAAAACTGGATGTCTGGTGGGGTTGGATTATCGTAGAAAAGGCGCCCAATGATGGGTGAACTTGTCCCTAGGATAATGACTAGACCCAGCACAAGCAGCAACATTGACCCTGTAAAGGTGAGCACTTCCCTGCTCAAGAGGCTACTTTCCTTTTTGGGTTTGGGTAAATCCCGATAACGCCAGAAATAGAAGCCAAATCCTAGCGCCGTAATGGCAATCATAAAGGCCAAAAGCTGGTTGTAGAGACCTAAATCGACAAACGAATGGACTGAAGCATTCGCTAGAACGCCCGAACGAGTCAAAAATGTCTCATAGATAATCAAGACATATGCAAAAATGGCAAAAAAGAGGCTCGCACTATGAGCTCTAGAGCTCTTTTTTTGGATAATCATGGTGTGAATCCCAGCGGTGCCAATCAACCAAGGAACCAAGGAGGCATTCTCTACAGGATCCCATGCCCAATAGCCACCAAAAGAGAGTGTCTCATATGCCCAATAGCCCCCCAAAAAGATGGCGGTGAGCAAGAATACGTTCGCAGAAAGTGTCCAGGGTAATGCAGGACGAACCCATTCGTGGTAGGTTCGTGTCCAAAGTGACGCGATGGCAAACGCAAATGGCGCCGTCATCATGGCAAAGCCAATAAACAAGGCGGGTGGGTGGATCATCATCCAAGGGCTCTTGAGTAGATCATTGAGCCCTCGACCGTCTGCTGGGACAAAGTCAGGATTTGCCTGCAAGAAAGGGGCGTTTGGCATCTCTTCCAAGAGCGTCCGGAATGGTGATGCGCCCAACAATACACCATCACCAAAGGACCAACCAAGCAACATGGAAAGCAAAAAGACTTGGGTGAATCCCATGACCGACATGACCGGCCAGCGATAGGGTGCGCGGGTCCATGCCATGAGTCCGAGTCCTAGCAAGGACGACATCAAAATCCACAACAAGAAAGACCCCTCTTGTCCTCCATAAAACGCAGACAATAGGTACTCCATCGGGAGGTCCAGAGAGGTGTAGTTCCATACATAGTAGTATTGGAACTGGTGGTTGGCAATGAGTACCAACAACACAGCGGAAGCACCCAGCACAGAGGCTAACTGAAGACCCCAGAAGGCCTTGGTGCTGACAGTCCATACTGGTTTGGACAAAGGTGGACGTTGGAAGCTTGCGAAAGCCGCTGTCACCATCCCCAGCAACGCTGATGCAAACCCAAGGTTGATCAGTGCTTTGCCGAGAAATCCAAGTTCAGACCAACTCAGAAACTCGTTCAACTTGACGCCTCCTGCATTTCAAAAGCATTTGGATCGTTGTATTTCGACGGACACTTCATGAGCATATCGTTCGCTACAAAGACGTCCGTATCGCCACGGTACTCACCAATGACAACAATCTGTGTGGCTTGTTCAAAATTGTTTGGCTTGGGGCGCGGATAGAGAATCTTGCGCTTGTTGCCGGTTTCATCGGTCATCCAAAATGAAAATTGCATCGTCTCACGGTTGAAATAAACCTCTTGCGTATCGTCCCATGTGCCTACCACATGGGCCCCTTTCATCCCTTGAGCACCCTCGAAGTCGACATAGGTCGAGATGGAGTTCCCAAAATTATAGAACACTAAAGAGGTGAAGACGATGATCGCCGCAACGCCAAGAAGAACTTTGATTTTCATGAAGATGGAGAGTCAGAAGGGGTTGAAGTGTTGGTTGAATTGGTGGAGGAGTCACCCATAGCGTGCGTTGAGGCTTCAGCTTGTTGCAAGCGACGCTCCAACCGAAGCACAAAAAACAGCAGTACAAACCAAATAATGAGGCTTACACCTAGAACTACGGGCCATAAATCATTGGAACTCATCATTTGAACAAAAGCAGATTCAGTTTCAAGGGTCGTGTCCTCTGCTGTGGTGGTTACTCCCTCCCATTTGTCACCATACGAAGCGGTGAGTGTATCCACCTGTTGCATCGAACTATTATTCATCATGTGCTTGTGCATTGTCCGAGTGTACATCGAGTGCGTCTGCCACGCGACGAACACGTAAGGTTAACGTAAACAACCACATCGCGACCAAAATAAATCCGATGATTGCTGGGTAAAATATGTAACGTAGCTCGGGAGCCGTTATTTCACTAAATGCTGGATTTCCTTCGGCCCCTGGATGAAGGCTAGGTAATTGTCGAGGGATCACATAGAGTAGAAACGGGACGCTAGTCACCGCAAATACATTGTAAATGGCACTAATTCGAGCCCTTGTTTTGGGATCATCAAAGGCGGTACGTAGCAAGAAATACGCTACAAACAACAACATACTCATGGCGGCAAGATTCATTTTGGGCTCGGAAAGAATCCACCACGCACCCCATGTAAAACGTGCCCAAAGCGATCCTGTGAGAAGTCCACAGACACCAAAGACTATTCCCACCATGGTCGCCGCAGACGCTTTTTGGTCGTCGCGCAGGTTTTCACTCATGAGGAATTTGACGCTAAAAAAGAATCCCACAGCAAACATCGTCATCATCGTAAACCACATGGGGACATGAAGAAACAGATTTCTTGCAGATTCCTCAAGAATCGGAATACGTGGAATGGAGATCGCAAATCCGGCTACAAGAACGGTGGTCATCCAGATAATGGTGATCCATTTCCAAGGAGCTAACCGAAATGTTGGTGTTTTTGGGGTCATTCTGCCTAGTTTGTACAGATTCAAAATAATGAAATCCCACAATCCAGGCTTGAAAATCGTGCCGAATTCGCGGTTTTTAGAAACATGACAAAAAAGAACCCTTTTTTAGAGACTCCGACAGAGAAAGCCCCGTCGAAAATTCGATGGCTCATTTTTTATGTTTTGGCCACATTGAGTGTCCCATTGGCCGGCATTGGAATTTGGAATCTAAAGGTACTGGAGACCCACCGAAAGTCTCATAAAATTCGTCTTACAGAGGAGCATCTTGAGGTTGGAGTGGAGGCAGCCCAACGGATGTTGCCATGGGATCGACTAGAGCCCATTACACTGGAACGTGATGATTCTTGGCTCGGGTGGTTTGGATGGAAGATGATTCGCGTAGATGCAGGAGCAGGGCCGATTATCCTGCGTGGATTTTGGGCAATGACCGCTTTGGCGGAAGAGATGACGCGACGCCGGGAGCAGGCGCAAGCTAGACACTCCTCTTCGAAGGAATCTCGACCCGATGGGACTCAGCCAGGCACCACTGAGCAAGTCAACGAACTGGCCTTTTTGTGGCAACAAGGTTTACTAACGGAACAGGAGTATCAAGCGCAAGTGGACGCATTACGCCGTGAGGGTGACTCGTAGAAGCGGGTGGCTCATACTGATTATTTATCAGAGGTTATTTCACCCCTGTGCTACCAAATCCTCCCTCCCCTCGCACGGTTTCGTCTAAGGCGTCCACTACATTCCAGGTCGCCTGAACCACCGGAGCGACCACCAACTGGGCAATTCGCTCACCATGCTCCACCACAAAGGGTTCATCGCTATGGTTTACCATTAACACGTGTACTTCCCCCCTAAAATCAGCGTCTACGGTTCCTGGAGCATTAATCATCGTAATCCCTTTTTTGATGGCCAATCCGCTACGAGGGCGCACTTGCACCTCATAACCACTTGGAATTGCCAGTTTGAGCCCCGTGGGAATGGCTTTTCGTTCTCCTGGAGCGAGGGTTACAGACTCAGAAAGTGCCGCACGGACATCCATACCCGCTGCATCGGCCGTTTCGTACGCAGGCAGGGGTAGGTCTTTGGCATGATCAAGTTGAACAACGTCAATAGCTGGGTGTGATGAGGTCATGGTGAGGTTGGTGTGGTGTTTGTGTCAGGCGAGATGGGCTCGCTGTCATTATCGAGCGATATGGGCTCGCTGCTCGTCTTTCGCGAGGTGGACTCGCTGCTGGAATATGGATTGCGCTGGTAAGATTGAAGTTTAATCTTGACGTTTCCTACAAATATTTTGACCCAAGCCTCCAGTGGGACCCGTTCTGGGGCGGTATTAAACCAACTCTTGAAGCCACCCGAAAACCCAAAAGGTCCTTTAATGTTGGTCGTACCCTCGCTGAACCAAGCCATTACATCTCCTTCCAGCGCTGGCACGCCCCTAGGCTTCGCAGGCTCCTTGGTAGCAGCATCCAAATCGGCTTGTTCGTTCTCAATAAACACATTGAGGGCATAGGGCTCTGCATACCCTGCCGCCAAACGAGAG
>DDIC01000004.1:0-30930 GCA_002338335.1 Bacteroidetes bacterium UBA1860 | reverse complement strand
CCCTGCCGCCAAACGAGAGGCGTAAAACACTAATGATCCGCCCACCGCTGGTTGAATCAAGGGGAGTACGGCTTCAGGCTCGCCGCGATCAAAAAAGCGAACAGAGTCTGCCTCATGATCAAACTCAATCAGAGACCGTTCAACGTCACCGTCATGCAAATCATCTCTCCAAAATCGCCGCTCAACGAGTTCGTTTTGGTTCTCAAGATCAAAAAGTGAGGTGAAACGGACTTCTCGACGACCCACAAAAGGGATGGATTCATTGCCATAAATCGTCATCGTGAGTCGATAATCAGAAGGAGTGCTCATGGTGTCTTTCTCGGCTTGGGAGTGTACACGCCCTTCGACCACTACCTCGCCAAGGGTGATAAAGCCATAGTCAACGCTGTAACGAAACGTTTCTTGAAGTTTCACAAGCTCTTCTATCGTGAGAGGTGTGACGACTGAGTCGTCTACGGGATTGCCCGGGATCTCTTGCGCCATCGCTTCATGCGCTGGTATCGCTGGCAACGCTGTAAACGCGGGCATTGCGAGCATCACTGGCATTACCATAAGCAGCCCGAAAGTAAACACCAAGGGAGTGCATACCATCGCTTCCAACCCGGTGCGCCATCTACTCCAGCTCCTATTGGATAGATGAATCCTATTCATTCCCCATGGGGCGATCAGATGCCGTGAATCCTTCGAAAGCCTCTTCATCGTAGCCAATCATTACTGAATCGCCTCGAACCAATACGGGGCGAAGAATCATGGATTGATTCTCAAGCAACACATCCAACATCTCAGCCTCACTAAGATTTTTATCGGCGAGCTCAAGCTTTCTCCACGTGGTGCCTCGACGATTGATCAACGCGTCTAATCCCACTTTTTGGCTCAACTCTAGAAGCTCTTCACGTGAAAGAGGTGCTTTTTTGAGGTCTATAAACTGAAAGGGACGATCATGCTCCTCCAGCCACGTTTTGGTTTTACGAATTTTGTCGCAGTTGGGAATTCCCAAAACTAGAAGGTTGTCAGTGTGATCGTCAGTTGGCATGAGATTTTCTAAAAATTTAGATCAAATGGTCGTTCACAAGATGCGAGATTTTCAGGATAATGTGGAATCAAAATGGCTACATTTATTCATGATGACAGCACGAGTGATTCAACGATTTTCTGAACGTTTTACGGGGCGGCAATCTCTGGCTATCTGGCTACTGTTTGGCCTGGCCGTGATGGGGTCTATGACTGGCTGCCAAACCGATGACGACAACATTCAAAAGGAGTTTGAGCAAGAGGCCTACTCCACACCATCATCGATTACCAAAACAACGTTTAATGGTACCGTTGAATCCAGAGATTCCGACGACTGGCGTGTGAGTCCGTATTATTCGGGCCTATTGACCGTCCAACCCCCCTTTCCAAATCCGGCGAACCCGACTCAAACAGTGCAACTCTTGGTCACGATTCAAAGTTTAGATGTGCTGTCACGGGTGCGAGTCTGGACATTCAATCCTTCCCGTCCCTCTGCGTTGTGGCCCGTCTGGAATAGCACCTCTTTGGGGCCAGGAATCCTCGAAATCCCGATGAATCCTATGAATTTTGCCCCCTCAGGCTCCATGAGTGACATCCGCACCACCCATCGAATCATTTTAACCGATCAACTCGATCAAGTCATTACCTATGGCGATGTTCAAATTCAGTAACTTTAACTATGGCTTCGCTTCGATTAACCCAAACAATGAAAACGATCCTCTCCAGTACAATGTATGTTGAGCCCTGGGATCGTCTGCAGCGTGAAACAGGGTTGCAAACGGGCGTACTTCGCGCAGACCTTTCCACGATGATCTCTCATGGGCTTGTGGATGTGTTTCAGGAGGAAGAGGGCGCGCCGACCACGCCATTTTTTGACGCAGACAACATGCAAGGTTTTCATTTTCAATCGACTCACAAAGGGGTCAAGGCGTTGGCTTTGGCAACGGCCAAGGAACCGCGCAGAATACCGCCTCAAGATGACTGAGTTTGACTCTAATAACTGATTCCACCTGATATGGATAAATTTATCATACAAGGCCCCACACCGATTCACGGCGAGCTTCAGGTAAGTGGGTCAAAAAATGCTGCCTTGCCCTTGATGGCCGCTTGTCTTCTGTCCGAAGAGCGCTCCGAAATTCGAAATATCCCAAGGTTGCAAGACATCACCACGTTCACAAAGGTGATTGAAGGCACAGGGACTCAAACCACGTTTCATCAAGAAGATAATCGATGGGCATGCGATGGATCTACGCTAGATACGCCAGAAGCGCCGTATGATCTTGTTCGAAAAATGAGAGCCTCCTTCTACATGCTGGGTGCCCTTCTTGGACGCTGCGGAGAGGCTCGGGTCTCTCTTCCTGGGGGATGTGCTTGGGGGCCACGACCTGTGGATCTTCACCTCAAGGGGCTGGAGGCTATGGGGTACACCCTGACTCAAAATGGGGGATACATTGAGGCAAAGGGCCCAGCTACGCTTCCCCCGTCAAGTTTTACCCTACAGCCTAGTAGCGTGGGTGCGACGATTAATCTAATCCTTGCAGCGGTGTTGAGATCCGAATCGTTTCGATTGGTGAATGCCGCGCTGGAGCCCGATGTAGTGCAATTTTGCGAGGCGCTTCAGTCCATGGGGGCAGATATCGACGGCATTGGCACCTCGACGCTTACTATCCGCAAGGTGGATCACTTGCAAGGCCTAGATTGGGATAATTCGCCCGATCGTATTGAGGCGGGGACATTTATGATCGCAGCAATGATGCACCCAGACAGTGTCTGCACCATTCATGGGATTCGTCGCGCAGAATTGGGAGGCTTGGCAGATGATATTCGACTGACGGGCGCCATTTGTGAGTTTGATAGCGAAGGCACCTCGGTTCGAGTGAAAGCGCCAGAACGCATTACCCCAATTTCGGTGCGTACAGATATTTATCCAGGATTTCCCACCGATTTGCAAGCACAATGGGCGACGATGTTGACCCAGGCCCATGGCACGTCGGCTGTGGAAGATCGGATTTATGAAGATCGATTTAGTTATGCGCCAGAGTTAGGACGATTGGGTGCTGAAATCGAGGTGAAGCATAATGTGGCATGGGTGACAGGGCACACGCCATTGAATGGAGCGTCGGTGATGAGTACAGATTTGAGGGCGTCTGTGAGCTTGGTCATGGCAGCCATGGTCGCTCAGGGGCAAACGGACGTACTGCGGATCTACCATCTTGATCGAGGTTACGAAGCGTTGGAGACGAAGCTTACGGCCATTGGTGCCAATATCGCACGGGTAAAGGAGTAACCTCCTGATAGGGTAATCATCCGCAAATCGCCCACCCATCAAGCGTCCCTTTTTTGTATATTGCAAGTTAAATCCAAATCGCGTAGGCATCGATGATTTTTTCGCAATTCATATACGTTTTGACCGCACTCGCACGTTCTTTGTCGAAGCACCAAGAACGTTTCTTGCTGTGGAGTACGTCTATGATGCACAATTTGATGCGTGAATGGATCGAATTCACAACCTTTTTTCATTTCTCGGCAGCCCCTGAGCGACAGTCTCTGGCAATCTTTGCGCCTGCCGAATTCAACACACTACACACAGAACACGACACAAATTTAGGTGTCAAACAACTTGTTTGTGCCGGAATCCCGATTCGTCGGTCAGCCCGTCTACACCCAATGTTCGCGTTGTGTTCGCAGTCCAATCAACCGATTTATGAGCAATCAAGTATTAATCCATTCCTCCGGGAAACAAACTCAAATCGCATTAATAGAGAAAGGAGAGCTATCCCAGCTCTTCATCGATTCTGAGCAAAATCAACGTACGGTTGGCGATATCTTTCTCGCCAGAGTGCACAAGGTCATGCCTGGAATTCGGGCAGCCTTTATTGATGTAGGCCTCGAAAAAGACGCCTTTTTACACTTTTCAGACGCTGGTGACCACCTTGGTGATTACGTGCGGATGATTAATGGCACAAAAAACATCCCCAAAGAGGCTCTAAAACAACTCGACAAATTTGACAGTCTGAGCAATCACGACAAGCAAATGCTTGCTGGAAAGTTATTGCAGCCAAATCAAAAGATGTTGGTCCAGATTGCCAAAGAACCTATGGGTAGCAAAGGGCCACGAATCACCACGGACATCTCCATTGCAGGGCGCTTTTTGGTGCTGATCCCCATGGGCAAACATGTGGCGGTTTCTAAAAAGGTGAACAATTTCCGGGAGCGCAAACGTCTCAAATCTATTGTTAGCTCCATGCTTCCTGAAGGGTTTGGCGTGATTGTACGCACGGTAGCCGAACGCCAAGAGAAGGAGGCGATCGAAGATGATATGCGGATGATCTTGCAAAAATGGGAGCGGTTGATGGATAAACTCGAAGGAGCCAAGCCGCCACAGCTACTCCATAAAGATCTCGATATGACCGAGAGCATTCTTCGCGATCTGTTTGCCAAGTCCTACGATCAGATTTTGATCGACGATTATGAGATGTACAAGGAGACCAAAGAGTTCGCCGGCACCATCTCCCCCGAGCTAGAAAAAGCGGTCAAGCTGTACAAAGGCCGTGATCATATCTTTGATAGTTTCAACATTAGCAATGATGTTGCCTCTATCTTTAGCGATCGAGTCAAAATGCCTTCTGGGGGGTATCTCATTATAGAGCAGACCGAGGCGATGTATGTTGTGGATGTGAACTCAGGACCCTATGCAGCAAAGGATCAGCAGGAGGACAACTCCCTCAAAACCAATCTTGAAGCGGCTCGAGAAATCGCTAAACAGCTACGTTTGCGTGATCTAGGTGGGATTATTGTCGTCGATTTTATCGATTTAAGGGAGGATTCAAACCGCAAAAAGATTTTTGATGAGCTCAAGAAGGAGTTCAAAAAAGATCGCGCCAAGACCAATGTGATTGGGATGAGCGATTTTGGGTTGATTCAAATTACACGCCAACGTATTCGACCTAGTGTGGTGAAAAGTGTAACTCTACCGTGTCCAAGTTGTAAGGGCTCAGGAACGGTGATTTCTAAAGATACCGTTGTGAATGATCTAGCAGCATGGATTTCAAAATTCCGCCGTCAGTCAGGGTATCGTGTTGTCGAGGTGTTTGTGAATCCATACTTGAAATCGCATCTTGAGAATGGTGGCTGGTGGAGTCTTCGTTGGAAGTGGATGAGACGCTACAATGTGAGGCTGAAACTGATCGCTGATGAGAGTGTGTCACTGAGTGAATTTCGTGCAGCAATTCCAGGTACTGAAGTTGATATTGTGGATGCAGTGAATCGACAATGGTCGCTGGATAAGGTGCTCAAAGAGGCGGAGAAGGCAGAACCTCCCAAAGAGAACCACGAAGATGATGAGATTCTAGAGTATTATGAAAAAGAGGCCGACGAGCCAACAAACGCGTAAGCTTATGTTCCCAGGATTTTTCTCCCTGTTTTTCCCGCCAAGTGTTGTCACAGCGATCGTTGGATTGCTATGGATGACAGGGGTGGATCCCATTGTACTCTCCCAGGAAGATCACGAGAACAATATCCGCAAGTATGTCCAAGCTCAACAGCGCATCATCGACAACTATTACAATGTTGCCGACATCAACGACTTGCACGAACAGAGTATGCGAGGGTTTGTCGAAGCGATGGCCGATACGACGATTACTGAGGCTACATTGCCTGGTACGCCTTTGGACACCACATTTGTCGAACAGCCAACAGTGGATGATTTACGCGGGTCTTATGAGCGTTTCAAATCCGCTTATGAGTATGTACTGAATGCCTATCCTGAAGAGAATTTGACAGACCTAACCGAGCAATCGGTCATCAAAATGATGAACACCTTGGATCCCCATTCGACATACATCGAGCCCAAGGATAATGAGCGTATTCAGGAGCAATTTGCAGGGAAATTCCAGGGGATTGGGATTCAGTTTAATATCATATCAGATACCATTACTGTGGTGACAGCCATCTCAGGAGGACCTAGCGACCGGTTAGGCATTCGAAGTGGTGACCGAATTATCGAGATTGAGGACAGCTCAGCCGTTGGCTTTAATAATGAAGATGTGGTGGCGCGTTTGCGAGGGGAGAAAGGATCCACTGTGCATGTCAAAGTCCTTCGCCCTGGAACAGGAGAACTCGATTTTGACATCATTCGGGATGATATCCCATTGATTACTGTGGATACGCACTACATGCTAGATGACCAAACAGGCTATGTCAAGATTAATCGTTTCGCAGCCACGACTCATGAAGAGTTTATGACGAGTGTGCAAGATCTTGAGTCGGAGGGTATGGAGCGATTGATCCTAGATTTACGAGGAAACCCTGGTGGGTACATGAGTCAAGCCATTGCCATTGCTGAGGAGTTTTTCCCTTCGGGTGTCGAGCTTGTAGCCACAAAATCACGGCATCGTCGCTTTACCTCCTCTTATGACTCGCAACGCGATGGAGAGCTAAAGGATACACCGCTCATCGTGTTGGTCAATGAGGGCTCAGCAAGCGCGTCTGAAATTGTTTCTGGGGCGGTTCAGGATCACGATCGTGGGTTGATAGTGGGGAAACGCTCCTTCGGAAAAGGGTTGGTCCAGCAGCAGTATGAATTGGCGGATAAATCAAATATCCGAGTGACGATCTCAAGATACTACACACCCTCGGGTCGTCTTATTCAAAAACCGTTCAAAGATGGGCGTGAGGAGTATGTTCAAGAGATTATAGCCCGTGAAGATGACGCATCTGTGGATGCCATTGATTTTATTGAGACGGTTCCCGATAGCTTAAAATATAGCACTACTGCGGGGCGTACGGTTTACGGTGGCGGTGGAATTGTGCCTGATATTTTGGTGAAAGATGACACATTGTCTGGGTATATGTTCAACCTAATGGTGGGGAATCAGGTCGATTTTAATTTTGTACGAAGCTACCTCGATGCCAACAACGACAAATTCCGCATGTCTTGGGAGCGCGATTTTGAGTCGTTTCGGGAGAGTTTTGCCTTTACTGATGACGAAAAAGAGACGTTTTATGCGTTGATGAAGGAAAAAGGCTTAGTTGTGGATGAAAGCGTGAGCACACCCGATGTGTCAGGAGATTCGCTCATCGTGCCACCCTCCTACGTTGATCAAACTGATTGGATGGTGATGGGACGCTTGAAGGCGGAGCTTGCTCGCCAAGTGTGGGGCTCACCCTATTTTTATCCTGTGATTAATGATGTGTTTGGCGACGAAATCAAGCAAGCGATGAAGCAATGGGAGTCAGTCAAAGCCCTCGAAATGCTGGCTAGTGAGGCGCGAGCTGAAGATGCAAAAGCGCTGAGATAGCCGCTGTTTCCGCACGAAGTCGATTTGAGCCGAGTGAAATGGTTTCCATGCGAGGAATAGGGTCCACTGATAACACATCCAAAAGCTCCCGTTCTCTTGCTGATATCCCCCCTTCTGGACCGATAATTACAAGAATTCTGGATGGATTTGCCGAGCTTCTAGTGGTGGGGTGTCGATTGACACCTTTTGATTCAACACCTGCATCGTTGGCAATTTTTTTGCCCCCAAAACTCTCGCCACTGACTGTTTCGTCGGCAAGCACCACGCGACCAAACGAGGCGAGCTCGTTAGGCTTCAACACATCATCTAGTGATTGAAACGTCCGCAAATCAGGCATAAATGCACCTTTGGATTGCTTTAGAGCACTTTCCACAACGGCTTGAGCCCTTTCAAGCTTCACCACAGAGCGCTCTGAGTGGTCCATATGAACCAACCAAAGGCCAGCAGCACCCAGTTCCGTACATTTTTCGAGTGCCCACTCGATTCGATCCCTTTTTTTGAGGAGGCCAAGTGCAATCGTTATCTCAGGCGAACGTGGCTGGATATTCATTATTTCGTCAACTCGCAGAGTGAGAGCCGATTGATAAACGTCCCCAACGCTGCACCGTGCCTGAAAGCCCTTGCCATCCGTGACAAGGCATGGGTCACCTTCCCGCAATCGAAGCACCTTTAGCGCATGGTTGGCTTCATCCCCTTCGAGTTGCAGATTAGGTGGTTTTGGGATGGTCGGCGATGGAATCAAAAATTGATTCATGTTTGTGGCGAATCTAGGTCAGAAGTCGGGTCTGGCGAATCTGATGGGGCAGACGAGCTCGCACCCCCTGGCGAATCCGATGGGGTAGCATCACCCTCTCCAACCTCAAAAGAGGTCTCCCCTGTTCGCAACATACGCCGAACATAGGGCACACAAAATTGGCAATTGGTGCCGCAAAGACCCGCTTCGATGAGCTGCTCTACGGTCGGGAATCCTCGTGTCTCCGCTTCGCGCTGAAGTTCGCTGAAATGGCGCTTTTCACAAATGCACCACTCTACAGCCATGACTACTGACCCGTTTGCTTAAATTGTTTCCCAAGCTTGAGCCCCTGCCCTTGATAGTTACTTTTTAGATCCGCGCCGTAGAGGGTTTCAGGGACTTCGGTATTGGGTTCAAATCGCATCGAGAAAAACGTTTGACCATCTTCGATCAAGAACGGGACATCGTGCGATCGTACCTCAAGAACAGCCCTAGCACCCTTATCCTCGACGCGCCCTCCAAAGCCACTATCAAAAAACCCAGCATAATGGGTCCGAAGCTCACCTGACCCCGTGTCGTAAGCAATCATTTCGGCGGCTAGGTGTTTGGGGATTCGACACCGCTCTTTGCTAGCAAATATATAAAAGGCCTCTGGATCCAGAATGAGATGATCTTCCGGTTTGGCCAGAATGGGCTCCCAAAACTCTGAGGCATCGTATCCTCCCAACCGATCTAGGTCGATCACATCACGATGTTTTCTTGCTCTGTATCCCACGATGGCTCCAGGTTCACCAGAGACATCCACACTCATAAACAAGCCTTGATTCACCTTGAGATGATCCAAATGGAGAGGCACCCCATCGGCATCCATTAACAGTGGATCTTGATCGTGTACCCGCAGAATCTCCTCATCGCTCAAGACAACATGACCGTGTCGAAAACGGAGCTGATTGAGCATTTGCCCTGTTCGAACCTTGATGGGAAAAGACTTGGGGACTACCTCGAGATATAATTTTCCCTGATACCCTGGCTGGATCTCCTCAAATCGATGGCAAAAGTCGGTGATGACTCGCGTAAAAATGTCGAGTCGACCTGTGGAACTCTTCGGATTGGCTTTAGCCGTTAATGGATCGTCCGTAAGGAGTGTCTCTCCTGCCTCAAAACGATGTTCTCGCTGCGTGGGCAAGGCGATTGCTTCCAACAAGGGGATAATGTACACGCCATTGGGTTCCAACACCGCCCCATCCTCGATGGAGAATCGATATTGTTCCAATTTGGACACTTTTTGATCCACAGATTCAGATTCGGGTAAAAAACTGCTACGCACTCGAATCGCCTCTGTACCTAGCCGCAGGTCAATGGAATTCGGCTGAAACTGCTCCGGCCTCATAGGATAACGCTCATGTGTCGAGTGCAATACGCCTTGCTCGACGAGCCATCGTAACCGCTGGACGGGAAGGATCCCTTTGGTGCGAAGATTCATGTGGTGCGTAGATTCATGAGAACGAGCTTGAGTCTTCCCCTGCAATCTCACACACACGCTCAAATTCTTGCTGGGTTACGGGTGTAATGCTCAAACGATTTCGTTTAAATATCACCATCTCTTGGAGCAACGGGTCTTCTTGCAACACATTGCGGTCAATGGTCTCTTTGAACGTTGTGACATAAGAGATATCCACGAGGATCCATCGTGGGTTGTTTGGGTCACTTTTGGGGTCGAAATAATGATTAGACGAATCAAATTGTGTCGGATCTGGATACGGATCTGAAGCAACTCTGGCCACCCCTGCAATATGTGGAGGTTTGCAATTTGAATGGTAGTAAAGAATCAAATCTCCTGGTTTCATTTGATCTCGCATCATATTGCGCGCCTCATAATTACGAATCCCATCCCAGGGTTCGGTCCCATCGGCCTTGAGATGATCAAGGTTGTAGACGTCGAGCTCAGATTTCATTAACCAGTACTGCATACGTTAGGCGCGATATTTTTTGACATACCATTGGACGGTGGTGCGCAGTAGCCCATCAAAGTCTGTCGATGGTTCCCAGCCCAATGAGTTTTTAATTTTGGAGGCATCAATGGCGTAGCGGAAATCGTGACCTAATCGATCGGTCACAAAACTGATCAAATTGGCATAATCCCCATCCGGTCCTTCACCTACCTCTTCATTCAGGAGTCTACACAAACTATGAACCAGGTCAATGTTTTTCCACTCATTATTGCCGCCAATATTGTAACTCTCCCCAGCATCCTCACACTCAAACACGGTCCGAATCGCATCACAATGATCCTCCACAAATAGCCAATCTCGCACATTGGTCCCTTGACCATAGACAGGGATCGGGTTATGGGCCATTGCATTACGAATCACGGTAGGGATGAGCTTTTCATCGTGCTGATGGGGTCCATAATTATTGGAACAGTTGGTCATCACCGTGTTCATTCCATAGGTGTGATGGTAGGCTCGAACGAGGTGATCGCTTCCTGCTTTGCTCGCACTATAAGGTGAATTGGGAGCATAGGGCGTGGTCTCTGTGAACGCACCCTCATCACCCAGTGAACCATAGACTTCGTCGGTCGATACATGCAGAAAACGCTTTGTGGTGTCATCACCCCACAATTGACGGCACTCTTCAAGGAGATTGAACGTCCCCACAACATTACTCATCACAAATGGCTCAGGCCCAGAAATGGAATTATCTACATGGGATTCGGCCGCAAGATGAAAGATGCCATCGGGTTGAGTTTGTTGAAGATGGGTACGCACCGCGTCACGGTCGGTAATATCAAGCTGCAAAAACTCATATTGATCAGAGGATGCAATGGGCTCAAGGTAGTCAAGGTTCGACGCGTAGGATAGTTTGTCCACATTCACCAACTTGGCATCAGGAAAATGATTGTGCAGATGGATCAATAGATTGGATCCAATAAATCCAGCCCCGCCAGTGACCCAAAACGTTCGTGTATTCATAATGTGTGGGTTGTTGATGGTGTGTCGGTTGTTGATCGTGCGTGGGTTGTTTGTTGTTGAAGAAACGTGTCTTGCGTCAAAAAAGTGCCTCTGCGGGTAGATCATCAAAGCGAGGTAGGTCTAAATCTTTGGGAGAAATCAGTGGCTCGTCGACATCCTCGTCGATGCCCCAATCGATGGCTAAGGTTTCATCCAAGGGATGGATGCCTCGTTCTGCAGATGCATGATAATAGGCGGTGCATTTGTACTGCACCAATGCCTCATCGCTGTGCACCGAAAACCCATGGGCAAAGCCAGGAGGAATCCAAAGCATATGACCGTTTTCTGCCGATAATGTAGCTTGAACGACGTGTCCAAACGTGGGGCTCTCTTTGCGGATATCCACGGCAACATCAGTGATCGTCCCTTTGGCAACACCTACAAACTTTCCCTGTGCGGAGGCTCCGATTTGATAATGAAGTCCTCGAATCACCCCCTTGGAGGATTTGGACAAATTATCCTGGACAAACGGTGATGGAAGCTCGATCCCATAATCGGTAAACCACGACGCTCGCGCCGTCTCCATAAAGTACCCACGATCATCGTAGAACTGACGTGGGGTAAACAATACCAGCTCAGGAATCGCTTGTGGACGAATCCAGTCTGGAAGAGAAGCGGGTGAGTTTGGGGTTGGGGTCATGATTTGATCGTGCTCCAAAGTGTAGGATCGGCCAAACACCGACTCAATGAATCTCGCCAATCTGGGGGATAAAGGCCAGTGAATACCGTAAACTTTTCGGTAGAAAGCTTTGAAAAATGAGGTCGCGTAGCAGGCGTTGGGTAGTCACTGGTGGGGATTTGATGAAGGGTCAGAGCGGGGTGGGCCAGGCCGCGAGTGCGAGCCTGCCCGAACACAGCGTTGGCGACGTCTGCCCATGTGCCCTGGCCTGCAGATCCAAGGTGTATGATCCCGGAGGCTTGGGCGAGGAGAAGGGCGAGGGTCTGGGTGACGACATCGTCACAGAAGGCCGGGGCTCCGGTTTGGTCGTCGACGACGCGTACCTTGGGGCGTTGCGTGGCGAGGCGCGCCATGGTGGTAACAAAGTTGCGGCCATGAGGACTGCACAACCATGCCACTCGTAGGAGTAAACTCTTTGATGACGCCAAAATCCCTGTGGATTGAATCGCTTGTTCACCCGCAAGCTTACTTTGTCCATAAGCGTTCACAGGATTGGTAGGTGCCTCTTCCGGATACCCTTCAGGATATGACGCTTGATCCTCCGTGGACCCAGAAAAAACATAATCCGTGGAGTAGTGGACCAACCGACACGCGTGCTCGACACACCACTGCGCAATCCAGCCTGGTGCATCCCCATTCACAAGCATGGCACGTGCTGTTTCAGTTTCTGCATCATCCACCTGGGTGTATGCGGCACAATTCACCCACACATCAGGCACATCATGACGACCAAGAACCTCATCAAATGTGTCAGGTTTTGTAATATCGAGTTGAGCCGAGGAATAGGCCCAAAGCGTCACCTCAGATTGAGATGCAGCCCACTGTTGCCATTGCTGACCAAGCTGCCCTCCTGCGCCAGTGAGCACGATCTTCATTTAGAAGTCGCTTGGATCGGCTGTAGCCAGTTCGTTGGCAACACGGAGTGATTCCAGCGTCCCTGCATCGGTCCACCAGCCATCCATCACACTATAGACCATTTGTTGGCGACGGATGTATTCGTTATTCACATCGGTAATCTCCAGCTCACCCCTCCCTGAAGGCTTAAGCGTCTTAATGATGTCAAACACCTCAGCATCATAGAAATAAATCCCTGTCACGGCATAATCGGACTTCGGTTTGGAGGGTTTTTCCTCGATGGACACGATTTGGTCACCATCCATCTCAGCAACCCCATATCGGTCAGGATCATGGACCTGCTTCACCATAATTTGGCTTCCACTCCCAGGATAATTCGCCACTGCTTGCTGAAGCCCCATCTTAAAAATATTATCTCCAAGAATCACAGCAACTGGATCTCCGCCAGCAAAATTCTCCGCTAGGCCTAGTGCTTGGGCAATCCCACCTGCCTCATCTTGCACCTTGTAGGTAAAACGGCAGCCAAAATCTTTGCCAGAGCCAAGCAAACTCACCACATCGCCCATATGATTGGTACCTGTCACAATCAAAATTTCTTCCATTCCCACACCAATCAGCTTTTTGATGGGGTAATAGATCATCGGCATATCTCCGACGGGCAATAAGTGCTTATTTGTGACATTGGTCAGCGGGAATAGACGTGAGCCCGTCCCACCAGCTAGGACGATTCCTTTCATAACATCATGGCTAAGGGGTTCTCAAGCATGTGCTTCAACTCGTTTAGGTACTCAGCCGCTTTGGCTCCATCGACAATGCGATGGTCACTGGAGAGTGTGAGTTTCATTCGCTTGCCAGGGACAATGGCTCCCTCCTTGACGACCGCTTCATCGCGTATACCACCTACCGCCAGTATGGCCGCATTGGGTGGGTTGATAATGGCGGTAAATTCATCAATTCCAAACATCCCCAAATTACTAATGGTAAAGGTGCTGCCTTCCATTTGTTGCGGCTGCAATTTTTTCTCACGTGCCAAGCCAGCCAATTCCTTGGATTCAGCCGAAATCTCCATGAGAGATTTTTGATCCGTATGGGTGATCACCGGTGTCAATAATCCTTCATCGACGGCAACGGCAAACGCAATATGCACGTCATGATGGATGGTCATCTCGGTTTCATTCCACGATCCATTCACCCATGGATGTTTTTTCAGAGATAGAGCAGCGGCTTTCAGAATAATGTCATTAAAGCTAATCTTGACAGGGCTCACTTGATTAAGCTGACCTCGCGCTGCAACAACATTGGCCATGTCTACATCCACACTCACATAAAAATGGGGGTTCGTGAATTTGCTTTCGGACAGGCGGCGAGCAATCACTTTGCGCATTTGGGATACTTTCACCTTCTCAGAGCCGCTGGATGGACGTGAAACGGGTGCGGGTGCTTGCGTCGATGCAGATGTTTGTGGCTCAGGCGTGGACGTAGTGCCCGCCTGGGCTGCTGGAGCTGCTGAGGATGTAGCAGCTTGCGAGGGTGCACCACCGGCAAGTGCTTTTTCAACATCTGCGATCACAACACGACCGTTGGGTCCAGATCCTTGAAGAGTTTGGAGGTCCAGACCCTTTTCTGAAGCCACTTTTTTGGCTAATGGAGAGGCTTTTACACGCCCGTCGGTCGTGCTCGTGGTTTGCGTCGAATCGGATGAGTCCGATGAATCGGTTGTATTACCCGAGCCAATGCCACCAAAAATAGGGTCGAAGGATTCGCTTGCTGAATCGGCAGTTTCAGGCTCAGTTGCAGCTTCGCTGGAACTGCTCTCACCACTCGCTCCTCCAGAAACAAGTCCAGAAATATCTTCGCCAGGCTCTCCAATGACGGCCACAAGACCCCCTAATGGAATAGTGTCGCCTTCATCTACCAACAACTTCAAGATAGTGCCTGAATCAAATACCTCCATTTCCATGGTGGCCTTATCGGTTTCGACGTCCGCAATGACATCTCCTGCGGAGACGGTATCTCCTTCCTGAATATTCCACTTTGCAAGGACACCCTCTTCCATGGTGTCACTGAGCTTGGGCATTTCTACTTTTATCGCCATGACTGTCGACTAGGATTTATAGTAAACTTGCTTAGCTCCATCCACAACATCTTTCACCGATGGGAACCAGGCATCAAACAAAGGCTTCGAAAACGGGGCGCTCACATCGGGCAGTGTCACTCGGACCACAGGCGCATCAAGATCATCAAAAGCATCGCGCTGGAGTAAATATCCTACTTCTGCTGCCGTTCCCGCAAATGGGTGAGCTTCATCCACGACCACACATCGATGGGTTTTTTTAACGGATGCAATGACCGTATCCATATCCAATGGCTTCACAGTACGCAAATCGACGATTTCCGCCTCAATGCCTTCTTTAGCAAGTTCAGCAGCCGCCTTCACAACGGTATGATAAATTTTGCCATGAGTCACCAAGGTGACATCGCTCCCCTCTCTTTTGACCGCAGCTTTACCAATCGGAATCAAGTGCTCAGGATCTTCATTCACTTCACCTTTGAGACCATACATTTGCTCCGATTCCATAAAGAGCACGGTATCATTATCACGAATGGCAGACTTTAGCAATCCCTTTGCATCACCCGGCTCAGATGGATGTATCACTTTGATGCCAGGAAAGTGAGCATACATACTTTCATAAGCAACAGAGTGTGTTGCCCCTAGTTGTCCAGCTGACGCATTGGGCCCACGAAACACAATCGGCACACTCACTTGTCCCCCCAACATATACTTCACCTTGGAGGCATGGTTGATAATTTGATCCGCGGCCAAAACTGCAAAATTAAACGTCATAAACTCAATAATGGGGCGAAGTCCATTCATCGCTGCACCCACGCCAATACCTGCAAAACCAAGCTCTGCAATTGGGGTGTCGATGACACGTTTGAAACCATAGGTTTCTAAGAGCCCCTCGGTCACTTTGTAGGCACCATTATATTCAGAAACCTCTTCACCCATGATGAATACATTTTCATCTCGTGCCATCTCCTCATCGATGGCTTGGCGAAGGGCCTCTCTAAATTGAAGTTCTGCCATGATTCTTACCTATGAAATACTGGGTTTGGCTCTGAGTACATATCCTCATAGAGCGCACTGTCTTCCGGAAATGGCGAGTTATCCGCAAACTCTACGGCATCCATCACCTCTTCTTCAACTTTTTCGTAAATCGCATCGATCGCCTTCTGAGTTGCCATCTTTTTGTCAAGTAAGACCGTTTTTAGGCGCTCGATAGGGTCAAGAGATTGAAACTCTTCCATCTCCTCTTTGTCACGATACTTTTGAGGGTCACTCATGGAATGTCCTCGATAACGGTAGGTCCGAATCTCGACAAACCAAGGCATCGAATCCTTGCGTACGTCGGTTGCCATTTCTTTCATCGCTTCATACACTGACAAAACGTCCATCCCGTTTACAACACGGTGCTTCATACCATAACCAAGAGCTCGCTCCCATAACTCACCTGTGGAATGACGACGAGTGGCTGTACCCATGGCATACCCATTATTTTCTACGATAAACATGATGGGAAGCTTCCATAACTGCGCCATGTTCATGGTTTCATGTAGTGCGCCTTGGTCCACGGCTCCATCACCCATAAAACATGTCGTGAGTCGATCCAGCCCTTTATACTTGTTGGCAAAGGCCAAGCCACCGCCGAGAGGAATGTGCCCTCCAACGATACCATAGCCACCCCAGAAGTGCTTCTCTACATTCGCAAAGTGCATCGATCCACCCTTGCCTTTGGAGCACCCTGTAGCCTTTCCAAATAATTCAGCCATGCCTTGTCGTGCGGAAACACCTCTCACAAGACCCCAACCATGGTCACGATAGGCCGTGATAATGTCATCATCGTCTTTTAATGCAGCGGTTGTTCCTGTTGATACAGCTTCTTGGCCAATGTAGAGGTGCAAAAATCCACCAAATTTACCTTTCTGATACATTTGCATCGCACGTTCTTCGAATCTGCGCTGAAGAACCATACTCTCAAACATCTCAAGAAGTTGACCTTTTTTGAGTCCTAACTTTGCAGGAGCAGCAGTTGTGGGTTCGGGCAGATCCACCGCTTTTTCATAGAGCGAGTCCCCTTTTTTGCCCGATTTTTTGGGGGTGGCCAGCTCTTCAGCTGCCTTCCCAACTGGAGTAAAAATAGCTTCTTTTGTCATCGGCTTTGTTCACTTAATTTGGCTTCGAAGATACGGTTTTTTGGCGGGATTCCACCGTTGGAGTACGTCTCACTCGTGGAGCCCGCTACCCCAGTAGTTCCTTTAGCTGATCACCCGCCTTTGCCACGAGCTCATCCATTCCATCTGGATTTTTACCCCCTGCCGTTGCAAGATTTGGCTGACCGCCACCTCCACCGCCAACCAGAGCGGCTAAACCTTTCACCCATGTCCCAGCATGACCTCCACGTTGAATCACATCGTCCGTCATCGCTGCCATGAGGGCAACTTTTCCTTGTTCCGGATCATGAGAAACCAAAACAATGGCTAATCCCGTTGGCTTTTGGCGCAAGGCCTCGTACCCCATTTGTTTTAGCCCGTCCATGGAGGCACCCGGCACCTTGGAGGTGATCAAGTGAAGCGCATTATCCAGAACGATGGCTTGATCCATCAACTCTGGCAGTTGTCCAAGGAGTTGTTTTTGTGAGATGGACTGAAGTTGCGTCTCCAGGTCTTTTTTTGCCTCTTGTAGTTGCTGAATCGACTCTCCAAGGTTAGAGGCACCTCCGCCAACAAGTCGTTGCGCGTCCGATAGTGATTGTAGTTGACGTTGGACGTAGGACAATGCTGCAGACCCTGTTAAAGCCTCAATGCGACGTACACCTGCAGAGGCTGAAGACTCAGAGGTAATCACGTACAATCCAAGCTCACCCGTGGCCTGAACATGCGTTCCAGCACATAATTCTACCGAAAACTCAGGGTCAAACGTAATGATGCGAACCGATTCTCCATATTTCTCCCCAAAAAGCATCATGGCACCTCGCTCCTTGGCTTGATCAATGGACACATCACGCTCCTCTGTCAAAGGGATGTTTTCTTGGATTCTGAGATTCACCTGCTGCTGAATATCAGCCAACGTTTCCTGTGGAATTTGCTCAAAATGGGCGAAGTCAAACCTCATCCGGTCATGCGTCACTAGAGATCCTTTCTGGACTACATGCGATCCAAGTGTATCTCGTAGAATTGCGTGCAATAAATGAGCTGAGCTATGGTGCTTGGCGGTTTCGGTGCGTCTAACTCGATCAACCTTCGCCGTCCAAGGACCGGAAAAAGAGGTTGGAAGTCGATCTACAGTGTGCACGAAACCATGCCGCCCCTTTTGGACATCCAATACGTTGAGGGTCTCAGTGGGCGATTCCAACACCCCATGATCTGCGGTTTGGCCTCCACTTTCGGCATAAAAGGGGCTTCTGTCTAACAGCACAAGGTGTTTGTCTCCTTTTTTCGTCGACAACGTAGCTTTGGCGACAAGTTGCACCTCAGACTCAAAGTGATCATAGCCTATAAAGTCGAATGCTTCTCCTAGTGCATCTAATGTCTTGACGGATGCCTCTGGATTGAGTTGCCAAGCAGTGGCATCATTTGCTGACGCTGTGGCTGTTGCACCTGCAGCTCGTGCACGTTCTTTTTGCTGTGCCATGAGTGCATCAAACCCATCTAAATCTACCTCAAGCCCTTGCTCCCGCGCCATTAACGAGGTTAAATCAACAGGAAATCCATAGGTGTCGTGCAGCATAAAGGCGGCTTCGCCTGAGACTTTGTTTTGTCCTTTGGTTAATTCTTGGAAACGCTCAATTCCTTGACCTAACGTCTTGATAAATGAAGCCTCTTCTGCTCGGATAATGTCCTGTAATGATGACTTTTGAGCCTCTAATTCAGGAAATACATCCTTGAATTGAGCTGCCAGTGGGTCTACAAATCGGTGCATGAACGGCTCTGTGTAGCCGAGACGATCCCATCCATAACGAACCGCTCGCCGCAAGATTCTACGAATGACATAGCCACGCCCTTCATTGGATGGCATCGCTCCATCGCCGGCGGCAAAGGCAACAGCTCGAATGTGGTCAGCAATCACTCGGATCGCAATATCCGTTGACTCCTCTTGCCCATAGGTCACACCTGCATCCTTGGCAATCGCTTGGATGAGGCCTTCAAACACATCGGAGTCATAATTGGAGGTTTTGCCTTGTAACACCGCACAGATGCGCTCAAAGCCCATCCCCGTGTCGACATGCTTGTCTGGCAGCGGTTTTAAGGAGCCATTTTTTTGACGGTCAAATTGAATAAAGACGAGGTTCCAAATTTCCATCACCCGTGGGTCATCGGCATTCACCAAGGAAGAGCCTGGTGTTTTGGCGCGCTCCTCATCGGATCGTAGGTCTATGTGAATTTCTGAGCATGGACCACTAGGACCTGTTTCCCCCATCTCCCAAAAATTATCCTTCTTTCCACATCGCAGGATGTGATCTCGCGCAATCGAGGTTTTGGACGCCCAGAGCTCTTCAGCCTCAGTATCGGGAGGAACGCCATCCTGGTCATCTCCACCAAAAACAGTTGCATACAATCTGTCTGGATCCAAGCCCCAACGATCCACCAAAAGCTCCCATGCCCATTCAATAGCCTCTTCTTTGAAATAATCACCAAAAGACCAATTACCCAGCATCTCAAACAGGGTGTGATGATAAGTATCTATGCCCACCTCTTCGAGATCATTGTGCTTTCCACTCACACGGATACATTTTTGTGTATCAGCCACGCGGCGAAATTCCTTGCCTTGCACCATTAACCCCGCTTGCTGGCCAAGAAAAATAGGCTTGAAAGGAGCCATCCCTGCATTAATGAACAACAGGGTGGGATCGTCTGAGGGTACCACGGGAGAGCTAGGAACGATGGCATGGCCTTTCTCAGCAAAAAAA
The DNA here is from genome assembly GCA_002338335.1 of Bacteroidetes bacterium UBA1860. Classification (GTDB taxonomy): domain Bacteria; phylum Bacteroidota; class Rhodothermia; order Balneolales; family Balneolaceae; genus UBA8296. The sequence continues at coordinate 11,374 of DDIC01000004.1, read as the reverse complement.
TCAAAAAACGACTGTCGTATCTCGTTAGATGTCATGGGATTGGATATTGAAGTCATGTCGTCGGTTAATTATACCTCCTTAAAGAGTCTATTAGTAAACCTCCTCAAAGAGTCGAGGCCCAGGTTTGACGTTTTGCTTGAAGTCCTCTTCGGTAATCTTTGTAGTACCAGAGGCAACGTCCTTCAACCATGCAGCGCCCTCTTCATTCTTTGGCTCAAAATAACTCGAATGACCTTGCTGGAGAAGTGTTTTGTAAATTCCCCATTCCATTCCTTTTAATCCACAAATGTAGATTAGCGTGTTCTTTGCCGCGACTTGTTTACGGACTGCCTCAGGTGCATCTTCAAGATGTGTGTGAACATACGCTTTGGTTCCATCTGCGCGTCGATTCTCTCGAGAGATCGCCTTTAAAAAATGGAATGAGCTATGTTCCTTAGCTAGAGGGTCAAATTCATCAGCATATAAAACATCGGTTCGATAGGCGCATCCAAATGCGAGGGTTGCAGAGGTTTTGGATAAGTCTAACTCTTGAATCATCCCTCTAAACGGCGCGACGCCTGTACCTGTGGCAAAGAAAAGATACTGGTACTCATGCGCACGCTCAGGGAGCAAAAACCTGCGACCGCTTGGGCCTGTAAGCATCACTGGATCCCCTGGTTGAAGATCACATAAGTAATTAGACGCGACGCCTGTGTAGAGTTTCCCATCGATTTCTTCAATCGTCCGCTTTACTGTAGTGCTAATCAAATGGGGCTGACCACCTTCACCTCTCGATGGGGACGCAAGAGAATAAAGGCGGAGTTTGTGAGGTTTACCGTTGGCATCTTCCCCTGGGGTTAACACACCTACAGATTGACCTGCAGCCACCTGCCCTTCTAGCTCCGTTCCAGAGACATCAAAAACGAGGTGTCGCACAATATTTGGACTCGGCTCGGCAGTGACAATTCGATTCTCCACCACAGTGGCTTGCACTGGAGATTTTACATTATAAAGATTGAGTTTTACCTCGGGAAGGGCTATTTCAGCCATAGAATGCAACACGCTAGAGTTTTGAACAGCGGAAAGATACAAAATGAATGGACCTCTATTTGGCATATCCAAACGGAAGCGTTTTTCCTATATTCCGACATGAGCCAAGACCGAACGATACTTGTTTGTGCCAAAGAAACACCGGATACGTATTCCGATTTGAGCTTTTCTGGAGGCAGTGTGCAATTCTCGAATCCTCGGCCCGTACTGAATGCGTATGATGCTTCAGCTCTCGAAGAGGCTCTAGTCTTGTCCGAAGCTCACGGTTTTCGGGTTCATGTCGTGATGATTGGTCCAGAAAAAGCGTCCGAAACCTTGCGCAAAGCCTTGGCAATGGGTGCAGATGAGGCTACGCTACTGACTGACGCACCAAAAGATGCAGATTCGGCCGTGATTGCAAAGATTTTAGCCGCCTTTGTCGAGCAATTTGGCCCAGATGCTGTGATTATGGGGCGTCAATCTCAAGACACAGATGTTGGGCTTGCCGGAGGTATGCTTGCAGATCATTTGCAATGGCCTTGGACAACAAACGCGATTGGCATTCGATTTGAACAAGAAGCGTTTTGGGTGAAGCGACAAGGCGACTCCGCACAGGAGTGGATTGACAGTCCAATGCCATGTTTGATTACCTGCTCCAATAATTTGAATGATCCAAGAATCCCAACCCTGAAGGGGATTATGGCATCAAAGAAAAAACCGATGCACATCGTAGCAATTGACTCTCTGCCTGGGGGAGATGCACTTTCTACGCTTGCGCCTTCTACCACGATCGAGTCCCTCACCCCTATGCCTGAACGAGCTGCTGGAGAGCTTGTGGAAGGGGATCTTGAAACACTAGTTGAGGCGCTCATGAAAGGTTTGGGATCGATTCCAGAAACGGGGGTGGGCTCATGAGGGTCTGTGCGGTGATTCCATGTTTTCAGGAGGAGCTCAGAAGCTCGGCTCTAGAAGTGCTGACCAAAGCGACTATAGTTGCTAGCTCATCGGGTGGCCGTGTTGAAGCATGGCTTGTGGGACCCACAGCCGAGAAACATTCCTCAAAGGCGGCGCAGTATGGAGCTGCTACCCTTCGGGTGATGGAACTTGAGGTAGATTCCGAGGCAAAGGGTGTGAATGTATCCCTTGGTCGTCGGATCGTCGATGCTGTAGACGAATTGATGACCCAATCGACCGCGGAACTAGCTACTGAGGGTGCTCCCCAACCCCCTTCCCTACTACTTTTTGACAATACAGAGCTCACAAAAGACGTTCTTGGTGCCTGTGGTGCGCGCCTGGATGTCCCAGTGATTGCGGATGTGGTTGATCTCTCATGGGATGGCCACCAATGCATAGCGCAACGACCAACCTATGCTTCGAAGGTGATGTCCAAAGTACACGCAGAAGGCTCTGTCATTCTTTGCTCGATTCGAGCAGGATTGTTTGAACCCGATGAGAAGCCCGTGAAAGCGACCACCCATCGCTACAAATCACCCCAAACCGACCTTTTAGGTCAAGTCCTCAAAGAACTCGTGGCCCCAGAGGGTGACACAGTCGACTTAACCGAGGCCCCCATTATCATCGGTGTAGGTCGGGGAATTGCAGATGAGACGGGTAAAGACCTCGTCGCCAAGCTTGCAACGCTCATTCGAGGGGAAATCGCGATTTCTAGAGCTCATTTTGAATCAGGGATGTATTCACACACCCTGCTGGTTGGGCAAAGTGGCAAGGTGGTGGCACCCCGATTGTATCTTGCACTTGGGATTTCTGGATCGATTCAGCATGTGGCCGGCATGTCTGAAAGTCACACCATTATTGCGATTAACAAAGATCCTGAAGCACCCATTTTTGACCTTGCCGATCTTGGAATTGTCGGTGATCTCTACCAAATTCTCCCTGCGCTGATCCATGCGTTGGAATCCACACAAGCCTAATACCCTATGTTTAATATTCACGACCCGTACCTATTTGAGGATGAGCTCGCCGAAGATGATCGCATGATTATGGAAGCTGCCCGGGAGTATTGTCAGGCAAATTTAGAGCCTAGGGCGCTACGGGGTAATCAAGATGAGATTTTTGATCCAGAGATTCCGAAAGAAATGGCAGACATGGGGTTGCTGGGTGCATCCATTGCTGAGGAGTATGGTGGTGGTGGCGCGAGCCAAACAGCTTATGGGCTTATTGCTAGAGAAGTGGAGCGAGTCGATTCAGGGTATCGCAGTTTTATGTCGGTGCAATCAAGTCTGGTGATGGTGCCCATCGAAAAGTTTGGCACCGAGGAGCAAAAAAAGCAGTACCTCCCTAAACTTGCGAGCGCTGAAATGATTGGGTGTTTTGGGTTAACAGAACCCGATCATGGATCTGATCCAAGTTCCATGGTGACGCGCGCGGTCCCGACGGATGGTGGTTGGGTATTGAATGGTGCCAAGACCTGGATCACGAACTCCCCCATTGCCGATGTGGCCATTGTCTGGGCTAAGGTGAAGGAAGAGGAGGAAGACGTCATTCGAGGATTTATTGTGGAAACATCTTGGAAAGGCGTCTCTACCCCCCATATTAAAGACAAAATGTCATTGCGAGCCTCCGAAACAGGTGAGCTCGTCTTTCAAGACGTCTTTGTACCTGAGACCCACATGTTTCCCGATATCCGTGGATTAAAAGGTCCTTTTACATGCCTAAACTCCGCACGCTACGGAATCGCTTGGGGAACAGTAGGCGCGGCGGAATTTTGCTATGAACGCTCACGGACCTATGTAGGCGAGCGCAAACAATTCGGTCATCCGTTGGCTGCCAATCAATTACCACAAACCAAACTGGCCAACATGCTCACCGATATCACCACTATGCAACTCCTAGCATGGCGCCTCGGTCAGTTACGTGATGCAGGCAAGGTGGACCCAGCCATGATCTCGTTGGCCAAACGGCATAATGTGGGCAAAGCCTTGGACATTGCAAGAGTCGCTCGAGACATGCACGGCGGTAATGGGGTCACGGGGGATTATCGGGTCATTCATCATGTCATAAATCTCGAATCGGTCAATACCTACGAAGGCACCTATGACATTCATGGGCTCATCTTGGGGAGAGAGATCACCGGGATTCAAGCATTTGTGCCCAAAGGGTAATCCTGCGCTTATGATATGTAAGTTGTATGTGTCCTTGATTGTGTATATATTTCACACATGGACTCTGTACAACTCACAAAAAAGCAACGCCAGTTCCTCGATTTCATCTTGGCTTACCGAGAGCATTATAATGTCTGGCCTACCTACCGTGAAATCGCTGAGGAGTTTGGCTTTAAGTCACCCAACAGTGTAACACAGAACATTCAAGCGCTCATGCGTAAAGAGGTGTTGGTGCGCACTCGCGATGATGAATATGATCTGAATCCTGATTGGGCTCGCAAGCATGGGCTAGAGAGTGGGCTTGATGACTCTCAAGGTATTCCTGTTCGTGGGCTGATTGCGGCTGGACTGATGCAAGAGGCCGTGGAGGCGGATCTTGGACATGTCACTATGGAGCACTTGTTCCCAAACAAGGATAAAATCTTTGCTCTACGAGTATCGGGTATGAGCATGAAGGATGAAGGGATATTTGACGGCGATTTTGTCCTTATTGCAGAGGGCACACTTAGTAACGGCGAGATTGGTGCCGTGATGTATGATGGAGAGACAACGCTAAAACGTGTTTATAAAGAGCCCTCGGGGCTGCGCCTTGTCGCAGCGAATGATGAATTTGATGATATCGAGCTCATGCCGCGTGAAGCAGAAGAGGTGAGAATTATCGGTGGCTATGTCGGTCATGTGAATCGCTCAGGATTCTTCCGTGCTCCCGACAGACGAACCGTCCACTAACTTGGGTTGCTCCTGTTCTGACCGAGTGATGTAGACATTACGCCCAGGGATGGAATCATGCAGCTGAGAGTCCTTTATCCACGCCCTTCCCCCGTCGTGCTTGAGGCGACGGCGATTTTTTAGGTGCTTGGCTTGCTCATGAATATCGACTCTATTTTTCATGGGGGTTTGGATATTGAACTTTCGGAAGAATGACCTTATATTGATAGGCTAAGATAAGTTGAATTTCGACTGTTGAAAAGTCTTCAACATGTGATTAACAACAAAGTGTCTGTAAGATTATGTATGCAATTGTAAAAATTGGCGGTCATCAATACAAAGTTCGTGAGAAGGAGACGATTTTTGTAAACAAATTAAATACCGAAGACAAAACGGTTACATTTGATGATGTGTATCTAGTGTCTGACGAGAAAGGTAAAGTGAGTGTTGGTACGCCAACGGTTAAAGGTGCAAGCGTCAAAGCTGCGATTGCTGATCAGCTCAAAGCAGACAAAGTGATTGTATTTAAAAAGAAACGACGCAAAGGATACCAAAAGAAAAATGGTTTCCGCCAGTCTATCACTCAATTAGATATTCAGAAAATTACATCGTAATACGATTCGAAGATAAAGGAGGCAACTCATGGCACATAAGAAAGGTCAAGGTTCTACCAAAAACGGTCGCGACTCTGAATCCAAACGCCTTGGTGTGAAAAAATTCGGTGGTGAGACTGTACGAGCTGGAAATATTCTTGTTCGTCAGCGTGGAACAAAATTCCATCCTGGACTCAATGTTGGTATTGGGGGTGACGATACCCTCTTCGCTTTGGAAGATGGCACCGTAACGTTTTCTGATCGCGGTGGCAAGAAGCTTGTCAATATCGACCCTGTTTAAACTCCCTAGGAAGGCATCTCATGTTTGAGCTCCCCGGCCTTCCCCATCTTAGTGCAGGTACTCTTTTTTGCATCGGTCGAAATTATGTAGACCACGCAAAGGAGCTGAATAACCCAGTTCCTACACAACCTATGGTGTTTCTCAAATCTAGGAACACCTTGGTCTTTCCCAGCCCAGAAGCCGAGATTCTACTCCCCTCGGAGTCATCTGATGTTCATCATGAGGTTGAATTGGTGTTCGCAATCGGCGAGCCACTTCACCATGCTACGGAGTTAGAAGCCTTTGAGGCAATCGCTGGGGTCGCCGTGGGCATCGATTGTACCGCCAGAGATCTTCAGTCTAAGGCCAAAGAGAAGGGACACCCATGGACGCTTGCAAAAGGGTTCCATACGTTTGCTCCCGTTGGTGAATTTGTGCCTCTTGATCGATTAGGCGTGCAGCATGCGACGGATCTTTCGCCTTTGACGATTTCCTGCTCCGTCAATGGTGAGCAGCGTCAAATCGGGTCCGTGTCGGATATGATTTTTAGCCCTGTTGCGTTGATTCAATATGTATCTACCATTTGCCCGCTGGTTCCAGGAGATGTACTTTTTACAGGTACACCCGCAGGTGTTGCCAAGCTCCAAGCTGGAGACACCCTTCAAGCAACTCTCCATGAGACTTCATCTTCTCTCTCCCTTGATGTCGTTGACGCCCCAATCGGTGGGTAGTATCGTCCGTGCTGGACGTCGTATAGCCTTTGTAATCGGAGCCATTGCAGCCAGTACCCTTCCGGTCATTGGACAGGCCCTCGAACCTTCCGCAGTCGAACGACCTGTTTCTTCACCCCATCCATCATGGATGACACCAGGAGCCTCATATGCATGGCCTACCACAGCAAGCACCTATCTCACCTCCACCTTTGCAGAGACACGCAGTGCTCATCTACACTCTGCCATTGATATTTCTACCCGTGCTGAGGAGGGTCACCCAGTCCTAGCCGCTCGCGATGGTGTTGTGTCCCGTCTAATGATGGGGCCATTTGGTTATGGCAATGCGTTGATGCTGACCCATGAGGATGGGAGCCATACACTTTACGCGCACTTATCTCATTTCACGGATGATATCCAAGCACTGGGCGATCGCGTCAGAATGCCTTCTTTACAGACCGATTTAGACTATTACCTGCCACGAGAGCGTCAAATCCGTGTGAGGAAAGGAGAACTCATTGGTTATTCTGGTTCCACAGGGGTAGGGCCTCCCCACCTACACTTTGAAGTTCGTTCACCATCAGGAGTTCCTATCAACCCTCTTCTTGTTCCCCTCGAGGCGCCTCTTCGAGATGGCCTACCGCCCCTTTTTTCCTCTCTCTACGCTGAATTCTTGGCCGCTGATAATCCTATGGAAACGGCTCCAATGGGCGAAACCTTTGTAGATCTCCGCACAAAGGATCGCAAACTAATCGTGGTTCCGACCCAAAAGGCACGCCTCAGGCTCTCTGTTGACGTCTTTGACCAAGCCGAGGGGGGGGTGAATGTCTATGCTGTATATCGATTACGATTACTAGAGGATGATAATGTGCTATTTGAGTCAAAAGCCGATTCTTTCTCTTTTGACCAAACAGCTGATATGGTCGCGGATCGACATCATGGCCTCCTTCGATCAGGCCATGGGGGGTATCAGCGGCTACATGTGTTGCCGACCAATCGATTTGAGATGTACACTACACCCCTTGGTGCAGATGAGCTGGTGCTTGAAGGGGAACATGGCTCCAGTCAACGATTCACCCTGGAGGCTGAAGATTTTCGGGGGAATGTGAGCCGTGTAGCGCTTGAGGTATTGCATGACTCAACGCTTCATTGGGAAGATTGGAGGAAGAGCGCCAAGGGTGTTGAACGCTGGCGTATCGATTCTTTACGCGCAGCATGGCTAGGATCTATGCCCCCGTACCTTGTAGAGCATATGACCGTGGATACCGTTTTGCATGAAAACAAACGACACGTCATCACGTCTGTGGATGAACGTTTTGTGATGTCTATTCCTCGGTATGCATTATTAGAACCGACGCAGATCCATTTTACTAGCTTTGCAAGTGACAGCGCCTATCATGTGTTTATGCACTCATCCCCGACTGGATTTCGACATCGAGCAGACGTACGTGTGTATGGTGACGCAGATTCTACACTTGGGCTTGCATGGGTTGGCTTTGACCCACCAAACGGGGTTCTAACCCTCTCTCCCATGGGGGTATCACGTGCAGGACAAGCTGTTGCAACCTCCTCGCGCGATTTTTGGTCACTACAGACGGTGCAAGATAGAGAACCTCCTGCACTCAGAATGATTCATATGCGAGAGGATCCCGTCATTGGACGCACGGTATCGTTTTTGATTGAAGATGAGAGCTCGTTGAACCTCCAATCCGTGAAGATGTGGCAAAATAACCGAGGGGTCCTACCTATTTACGACTTCGAGGACGAGTCATTTACAGCCTACCATCCCAATTTGAAAACCAATTCTGGAGATATTTTCACCCTAGAGCTGGCAGATCAACATGGGCATCGAAGCTCTTATCGGTGGGTAGTGCCGTAAGGTTTGTTTTCCTGATGACGTGCTACGCAGGTATCCGAGCAATAAACACTACGCTGGTACCTCAGCAATCATAGAAATCTCCACAAGTACTTCTTTGGGCAACGTTTTGACCGCGACGGTTTCACGAGCAGGCGGGATTTCTCCAAAACTCTTGGCATAGATTTCGTTAACTGTGGCAAAGTCACCCATATCCGCCAGGAAAATCGAGCACTTGATGGCATGATCAAATGACGATCCAGCAGCTTCAAGAACCGCGCCGAGGTTTTTCATAACCTGATGTGTCTGCTCTTCGATTCCTTCTCCAACCAAGGTCATCGTCTTTGGATCAAAGGGAATTTGCCCAGAAATATAGACCAAGTCATTGTGTACAATGGCTTGGGAATAGGGTCCAATCGCCGCCGGGGCGTGGTCCGTGTGAATCGCTTTTCTCATGAGTTTGTGGCTCCAACCATTCCTTGTTTGATCGTTTTGTCAATAATACGACATGGGCATCATCTTGACCACCATTTATTTTGTGAATTCTAGGGTCAAATCCTACCTTTCATGTCTACGATTAATTTGATTGAAAACCCACTCTTATGAAACCTTTTTCACTCCTTTCAACTCTTGCTGTTGCTATCCTGTTTGTTGGATGTACGTCAGTAAGTCCACTTGTCAAAGAGACGCAGGATAATATCGATTCTGGTAATTATGAAGCCGCTCTTGCTTCCGCTGAGTTGGCCATCGAAGAAAATCCTACAAGTGGTGTCGGACAGTATTATAAAGCTGTTGCGCTTGGCTCCTTAGGTCAAGATAGCGAAGACGTTGCCGCACGCCGTGGATACTATGCCGATGCATTATCGACCATGGAAGAAGCAAAGTCCTTGTTTAGTGCAGCAGAAGATGTGCCTGATGAAGCAGACAATGCAGACAACTTCATCCGTCCAATTTGGGCTGACGAGCATAATAGTGCTGTAGAGATTTTGACGGTTGATTCAATTGCTGCTTCATATGCAGATCCAAACCAAGTGGCAGTAGATCACTTACTCAATGCCACAACCTTGGCTCCTGATAGTGTTATTTCATATAACGTGCTCTCCTCTGCATACTACCGAGTTGGCGACATCGAGTCAGCAACCACAGCGTATGAATGGGTCATGGAACTCCTTCCAACTCCCGATGTGGATGATTATAACTACATGATCAACCTCTATTTGGCTTCTCAACGCTTTGAAAATGCACGGGATTTAGCGACAGAGGCTCAAAGTGCCTTTCCAACAGATGAGCGTTTTATTCAATACTTAGCAGATTCGTACCTCCAAACAGGGGAAACAGACAAGGCGATCGAAATTGTGGAAGATCTTATTGCCTCAGACCCTACCAATCCACAGTATCGTCTAGTATTGGGAACACAGGTCTATCAAACAGTGACCGAGCTTACCGATCAGATTAGTGAGATGTATGTAGAGCTCTACGACCAATCTCAAGCGCTTCGTAGCCTCTCTGGAAGTGAAAAATCTGACGCGGAGGCGACCCTTGCAGAACTGCAGGCTGAGGCAGATGCCCTAGAAGCCGATATTGTAGGATACACCGATCTGGCAATCGAGCAAGTGACTCGCGCTACAGAATTGGACCCTTCGTCTGCAAACACCTTCAATATCCTGGGGGTGATCTATCAGAATAAGTCAGCATTGTATTTTGACAAGCGTAACAATACAGCAGATTATGACTTAGCCGACGAGTATGATGCACAAGCTCGTGAGATTCTTGATATGGCACGTGTGGCCTACGAGCAAGCAACTAAGCTCGATGAAGGCAATCCAGAGTACTGGCAATCACTGTTCCAAATTTATACCACGCTGAATATGCCAGAAAAGGCACAGGAAGCGATGGAAAAAGCAGGGATTTAAACGCTACATGCGTCCTATAGTCGTCGTTGCGGCGAAACGAACCCCTATTGGCTCCTTTGGTGGAACTCTGTCCTCATTCTCGGCGGCAGAGCTCGGAGCCATGACGATCTACGAAGTTCTCAAGTCTGCGGGTGTGCCAGGTGAGCAGGTTGATGAAGTGATTTTTGGTCATGTCTTGACCGCCGGTGCGGGTCAAGCCCCTGTACGTCAGGCACTCATCAAAGCAGGCTTGCCAAATACGGTGCCAGCCACGGCTGTCAACAAAGTGTGCGCCTCAGGGATGCGATCAGTCATGGTGGCTATGGATCAAATTGCTTTGGGGCATTCAGATGTCATCGTGGCGGGTGGAATGGAGAGCATGAGTCAGGTCCCCTACTATCTGCCTTCTCAACGATTTGGGTCAAAATTGGGCCACACACAGACAGAGGATGGGATTCTCAAGGACGGACTCTGGGATGTCTATAATGATTACCACATGGGATCGGCGGCTGAACTCTGTGCCCGCGAATGTTCCATCTCTCGTGAGGATCAGGATGCTTTTGCTATTGAGTCCTACAAAAGAGCACAAAAAGCGCAGGAATCTGGGGCTTTTGACGCGGAGCGCTTTGAGGTAAAAGTGGTTGGGCGCAAGGGGGAAGCGACGATGGTTCGAGATGACGAAGAACTCTCAAAAGCTCAATTTGACCGCATCCCGACACTCAAGCCTGTATTTGAAAAAGAAGGCACGGTGACCGCTGCCAATGCGAGCTCACTTAATGACGGTGCTGCTGCATTATTGCTCATGAGTGAGTCCAAGGCGAATGAGCTTGGGGTAACACCTTTGGCTAAACTTCATAGCCATTCTAGTGCAGCTCAAGCACCTGAATGGTTCACCACCACTCCTTCCCTAGCGATACCCAAAGCCTTGCAGCGAGCAGGACTTCAAACCTCTGATATCGATCTTTTTGAGATTAATGAAGCGTTTTCTGTCGTCTCCTTAGCCAACAATCAGGAGCTAGAACTCGATCCTGAGCGCGTGGACGTCCATGGCGGTGCTGTGAGCCTTGGGCATCCTATCGGTTGTTCGGGAGCTCGCATCTTGGTTACCCTTATTCACGCCCTTGGTTGGCACTCCAAAACTATGGGGTGCGCCGGCATCTGCAACGGTGGAGGTGGGGCCTCTGCTATGGTTGTAGAAAGGCTCTG
>DDIC01000037.1 GCA_002338335.1 Bacteroidetes bacterium UBA1860 | reverse complement strand
GACACCAATGGTGGACAAGAGTACCAACGAGGTTGCCACAAAAGCTGATTCGGGGATCCAGCCATAAAAGAGCCCGCCCCAAGTGGGCCCAAGCATGCGGCCAAGCCCCGAAAAGCCTTGAGCTGTTCCCATGATTTCACCGACTTGATCGGCACGAGATTGCTTGGAAATGAGGCTCGTGATCATAGGGGTGTTCAAGCTTTTGCCTAGGGCAAGGAGCCCAAGAGCTAGGGTCAAATGGAGTATAGTGGCGCTCCATGCAATGGCCGCTAAGCCAATGACCATGAGTATATTCCCCACCAAAAAAAGACTCTCCTCCCGAAATCGTTTGGTTAATGGACGGATTAGCCCTCCCTGGACAATCACGGCAATCATGCCAATGTAGAAAAACTGAATTCCCACGTCTTGAGGAGCCAGGCCAAGTTTGGCTTCTGCGAGAAGGGGAAATGCTGCATAAAGACTCGCCTCCCCAAAGGATAACAATAGATAGGTAATGAGTAATGGGATCAGAAAGCCCCCGGTTTGACGCTGTTGGTCGACAAGTTGACGCCAAAATCGAGGGGAAAACACACTCGGCCTGGCGCGCATTGGGGAATCATGCTTCGTTACCTCTTCCTGCGCTGCCACCTTTCTTGGAGCTGTTTCTGGTAGCGCCCATACAACCCAAACAAAACTAATGGCTGACATTATAGCGGCAACAATCCCTGGCAAGCCAAATGGGGTAGAAACCAACGCGGGCAAGAAGCTGTCTGGCGCCCACTGAGCAGCCAGCTGGGAGGCCCATTCCAGCACACCTGGGCTAGCCAGTCCAGAAGCCATCGCTGGGCCTAGTACAAATCCAATCCCAAAAGCCGCTCCAATTAGGCCCATTCCTGCAGCGCGCTGATCTGCGGGGGTCGAGTCCGAAATCGCAGCTTGAGCGGTGGAGATATTTCCACCCATCATGCCGGCAAGAATTCGTGAGGCAAAGAGCATCGCCAACGATGTAGAAAAGGCAAACAAGAGGTAGGCAAGCACAGCGCCAAAGGTGCTCATCATCATAATGGGGCGTCTTCCTACTCGATCTGACAAACGACCCCAAAGGGGTGAAAAAATCAACTGCATGAACGAAAACACACTAAATAAGGCTCCCGTGACCCAAGGTGAAGCCGCAAACTCTTGAGCAAAGAAGGGCAATAATGGCAATACAATCCCAAAACCCATTAAATCGATGACCACGACCAAGAAAATGGCGCCAAGTGTACGTTTGGACGCCTTTGGGGATGCCTGTTGTGGTGCGTCTGGGGATGCCTCGGGGCTTGCTTGCGACGATTCAGACGGTTTCTGTGAACGAGATGATTTTGCCATTCCTTAAAATACCATGTTTGAGGACGATGTTTGACAGCCATGTTTGACAACCATGTTTCACGGCCATGTTTGACAACGGATCACGATAGAGGTAATATCGATTTATGACAAAGCACACACCCCCTACCATTTGGGTACTAGGCGCTTCCTCTGGGATTGGAAAGGCGGTTGCGCTAGCCTATGCAAAGAAAGGTGCGTCCTTGGTGTTGTCTGCTCGACGCGTCGCCGACCTTGAGCAAACCCAAAAGGAGTGCCAAGTCCACACGGATCATGTTTGGGTTGAGCCCTTGGATTTAGCGGACACATCGAGTCATCAAGGCGTTGCAGACCGGGTCAAAAGTCATCTTGGGCACCTAAATGTCTTGTTTCACAGCGGTGGAATTACCAGTAGAACCGAGGCGTCTGAAGCGGCGATGGATGTGGAACGACGTATGATGGAGGTGAATTATTTTGGGGTCATTTCTGTGACAAAGGTGGCGATGCCCATGCTTGAAAACGCAAAAGGGCATGTGGTGGTGATTACGTCGGTCGCTGGAAAGTTGGGAACCCAATTTCGGAGTGCTTATGCGGCGAGTAAGCACGCACTTCACGGATGGTTCGACTCGTTACGCCTCGAAATTGAAACCAAAGGCATGCATGTTACGTTGGTCTGCCCTGGCTATATCGCCACACCCCTCACACTCCACGCCCTCACAAATGACGGATCTGCACTGGGTGAGATGAGTGAAAAACAAACCAAGGGGATGCCAGCGTATGTGTTTGCATCCAAATTATTGGCAAAATTATCTTCAAAGCCTCATGAAGTGATCATTGGAGGCGCTGAGGTGATGAGTATTCGCCTCAAGCGGTGGGCACCCAAGCTTCTACATGCCATCCTTAAACGCTCCAAAGTGACATAACGAGTGTTGTGATTCCATTTCTGGGTCGTACTTTTCAACTATGTGAACCGCTCATTTCACGACCCAAATAAAAGGATATGATTTACACGACTAAAGATCGTTCACTCGATCTTCAAGCGCTGCCTGTATTGCCACCTGCAAACACTGTCTTGATGGCAAGGCCGACCTATTTTGATGTAGAATATGTGATTAACCCTCATATGGAGGGGCAAATCGGAAATGTTGATCAATCTCTGGCGATGAACCAGTGGCAAGCGATGCATGATACCTTGGTGAGTTTGGGGGTCCAAGTTGAAGTGCTAGATGGGGTTGAAGGGCTCCCCGATATGGTGTTCTGTGCCAATCAATCCCTGCCCTTTCTGAATCAAGACGGGGAACCCCATGCGGTCATGAGCCAGATGCACAGTCACCATCGTACGGAGGAGGTAAGTCACATTGCTCAGTGGCATGAAGCACGTGGTGTGGCAACGGTTGCACTGCCTCAGGATGGAGATTTTGAGGGCATGGGAGACGCCCTTTGGCATCCTGGTCGCCGCTTGCTTTGGGGCGGGCATGGCTATCGAACAGATTTAACGATGTATGAAGCGATTTCTTCACTGGTAGAGGCTCCTGTGGTGGCTCTTGAGCTTGTTGACCCCTCGTTTTACCATTTAGACACCTGTTTTTGTCTACTTAATGAGACCACTGTAATGATATATCCAGAGGCATTTACAGAGGATGGGCGTGAACTCATTCACTCCGTTTTTGAGCAGGTGCTTGAAATTGGGCACGAAGACGCGATGGATCGATTTGCACTGAATGCATTTTGCCCGAATGGCCGTGATGTGTTGATACAAAAAGGCTCAGTAGACACGATTTCGGCACTTCACAACGCCGGCTTTGTGACTCACGAATTTGACACATCGGAGTTCATTAAGAGCGGAGGTTCTGTATTTTGCATGAAACTACAAACGTGGGCATAACGCACACTTGATTGGACTCGTATGATTCGAACCCTGGCTTCTCTCCTTTTGTTACTCGCCTTAACGGTGCTGCTTGCCAACCCTTTGGGGCAAATTCCAGCTCTCGGTCCTGTTTTGCATCCTGTCACGGGTGTCATTGCCAATGCAGATCGTGTGAATCCACCTGCTGAGCTCACCTACACGCTTGACGGCTTGCAGGATTCGGTTCAAGTATGGATCAATGACCGTGGCGTACCGCATGTATTTGCAAAAAATGACCCTGATCTATATCTCGTCCAAGGTTTTGTGACTGCACGTGATCGCCTGTTTCAATTGGAGCTACAGACCAAAGCCTCCAATGGAACCCTTCATAAATGGCTTGGCGAGGATATATTACCCTATGATCGAACAACCCGCCGAATCGGGATGACCTATGGAGCAGAACAAACCCATGGAGAGGTCGTTGGTTCTGAGATGGAACCATTACTTCAAGCCTATTCGGATGGGATCAATGCATGGATTGCCCAGCTCCGCCCCTCGGATTATCCATTGGAATACAAATTGTTAGGGATTGAGCCGGGTCCTTGGGAGCCGATCCATGTGAGCAATTTTTTGATGGCCATGACGCGTACCCTGGCCGGTGGGAGCAACGATTTGACCGCGACCAACACGATGGCTCATTTTGGAGCTGATTTTATGGAGGATTATGTGTGGGGCGAAAGTAGATGGGGAGATCCATTCATTACGCCGGAGCGTTCATGGACGTTTAATCCGCTCCGTCGAGAGGCGCCCGAAACGGTCTTTGCGCCTGAATGGGTCCAAGAGATTGAGCCTTATCAACCAGTTCCCGGGATAGGGTCAAATAATTGGGCCTTGAGTGGT
The DNA here is from genome assembly GCA_002338335.1 of Bacteroidetes bacterium UBA1860. Lineage (GTDB taxonomy): Bacteria > Bacteroidota > Rhodothermia > Balneolales > Balneolaceae > UBA8296. The sequence goes on along the minus strand of DDIC01000037.1, from coordinate 9,971 downwards.
GAAAAAACAGCGAGTGGTCATGCGATGCTTGCAGGTGACCCCCATTTGAATCTCACGCTTCCCTCCATTTGGTACGAAATGCAGCTATCTGCCCCAGGCGTGAATCGCTACGGTGTCACCTTTCCAGGGGCGCCTAATATCGTGATGGGCTTTAGTGAGGCGACGGCCTGGATGAACACCAATACGGGGGCGGATGTGCAGGATTGGTATGTGATTACCTACAAAGACTCGACGCGTCAACAGTATCTTTTTGAGGGTGAGTGGAGAGAGGTCGAGACAAGGTTGGAGCGATATGAGTGGAAGGATGGGCGTCAGACGAAAACCCTTGTCGACACGGTGCGTTACACACATCATGGTCCCGTGGTCTATGATCGGCAGTTCAAGGGAGCAGGGGATTCTCGCGCGGCGTATGAGGGACTTGCGATGCGTTGGATTGGGCATTATCCATCGAATGAAGGGTTGGTGTACCATCGCTTGAATCGAGCAACGACGGTGGAGGAGTCGATTGAAGCACTCTCGACATTCAAGGCACCTGGGCAAAATTATGCGGTCATCGATTCTACAGGTGATATCGCTATGATTGTCGCTGGAAAACTTCCCATTCGATGGCCAGGGCAAGGATTTACGCTCAGTGATGGGGCTTCGGCAGCGTATGAATGGGACCAGTGGATTCCCTATGAACACATGCCACTGGAAGTGAATCCAGAGCGTGGCTACGTAGCTTCTGCGAATCAATGGGTCGTGAGTGACTCGTATCCCTATGATATCGGCAATCGATTCGCTCCATTTGAGCGTGGAAAACGACTAGATGACGTACTAGGCGAGGCGTCTGGATGGACTCTGCAAGAGATGATGGATCTGCAGCTTGATAACGCAAATTACCTGGCTGAGGTAGCGATGCCTTCGGTTTTTGAGAGTCTTGAGGCTGAGCGCGCGCAATTATCCGAGCTAGAGGCCTCAGCCTTGGATGCCTGGCTAGATTGGTCCCTTGAGAATCGCGCCGATGAGATGGGGGCAAGTCTCTGGAGTCGATTCTGGCCAGCGTTTAGGGAGGCCGTATGGAATGATGAATATGAAGGGGTGGATGCGCCTATGTTGAAGCCTACGCGTGACTTAACGGCAGAGCTCCTTGTTGACCATCCAGAGTCTAGCTTTTTTGATAATGTGAACACACCCGATCGTGTAGAATCGTCAAGCGATCAAGTCCTTGGTGCATTCAAGGTGGCTGTGGCGTCGCTTGCAGAAGAGGCCAATGTAATTTCTGATTCCATGGACGGCATCCAGAGCCAAAACCCAACAACGTGGCTTTGGGAGTATTTTGGCAATGTTCATGTGCCACATTTAGCACAAATTGACGCTCTGGGGCGATTCAATCTTGGCTCGAATGGAGGTGATGAGTCAGTCAACGCTGTGGACGAGGATAATGGACCTTCCTGGAGAATGGTGGTGGAGTTATCGCCTGAGGGGCCAACAGCATATGGTGTTTTCCCAGGGGGTCCTTCTGGCAATCCAGGGAGTGCGTTGTACGATTCGGATGTGGATCGCTGGGCGGAAGGTGGGTATCACAAACTGGAACTTTTGCAAGCCCCTCCATCTGCAGAGCGTGTGGCTGAGGAAGGTTGGCGAGTATTACACTTGCATCCTGACAGCGTAGAGTAGGCCGACACATCACAACTCGCTGAACGGATTTAGGATGGTCATTGTTTTGAAAGCCATCAAACATTAATTCCATGAGTTCAGCCCCCTTGATACAAGGTATTCACCATATTTCTGCGATTTCGGGATCGCCCAAGGTGAATTTTGACTTTTATACCCAGGTTTTGGGTCTTCGTTTTGTCAAGAAAACAGTCAATTTTGATGATCCCTTCACCTACCATCTCTATTATGGGAATCATCATGGGTCGCCGGGAAGTGCTATCACCTTTTTCCCTTGGGCTCATGTGGTGCAAGGATCCCCACAAACGGGCGAGGCTACCGCTACGTCCTATGGCATCCCTTTTGGTGGCCTGGAGGGGTGGCAGGAGCATTTATTACGCCAAGGCGTATCCTTTGAAGGACCTTTTGATCAGTTTGGACAGAAAGTTCTGGAGCTAAAAGATCCTGATGGCCTACAAATACAACTTGTGGAGGATGCGGGAGTCTCTGGGGTCGAGCATCCCCATTTGGAGGTGTTGGACGAATCGTCCGCCATTCGTGGCTTTTTTGGAGCTACCTTAGATGTTGCAGATATAGGCCCTACAGCAGAGCTTTTGGAAGCCTTTGGGTGGTCTTTTGAGGCGGAGGAGTCTGGGGTCCACCGGTACCGAGCCCCTGGGGGGCATGGCATCGGAAAGGTGATCGATCTCGTGCAACAAACACATGGGGAGGGGAGCTTTGGTAAAGGGACCATACACCATATTGCCTTTCGTGTACCGAATGAAGAGGCTCAAGCAGCATGGGTGGATCAACTCACGCACATGGGCTTTTCTCCTACGCCCGTCCAAGAGCGATTCTATTTCAAGGCAATCTATTTCCGCGAAAAGAATGGGATTTTGTTTGAGATTGCGACGGATGAGCCTGGATTCACAGCGGATGAATCGATCGAAGAGCTCGGATCATCGCTCATGCTCCCTGCATGGTATGAGCCCCACCGCACAAAGATTGAACAGGCACTTCCTGGGCTAAAAGCACCCATCGCTCGGTATTAAACTCTCTATAATGTGTACCTATGCACTTAATAGGACTATCCAAACCGTCTATTGACCCTCACGTAACGATGCCGGCACATTTTTCAGGTGTACCGTTATCGGAGGCAGAGTATGTGTTGATCCTTCTCCACGGGCGTGGAGCGACCGCAGAGAGTATTGAACCATTGGCTCACCATCTAGGACTGCCTGCTCAAACAGCTGTAATTTGTCCTCAAGCCGCTAACAACACGTGGTATCCCTTATCGTTCATGGCGCCTAGACAAGACAATGAACCCTTTCTCACCTCGGCTCTAATGGTCATTCAGAGATATTTACTGAAAGTCGTGGAGCAAGGCGTTAGTCCAAGAAAAATCTTGCTTGCAGGGTTTTCACAAGGTGCCTGTTTGGCCAGCGAAGCCTCCGCTCGATTGGATCAACCTCTGGGTGGTCTACTAGGGTTCAGTGGGGGGGTGATCGGGCAAGAGATTGATGTAGCATTGGACAGATCGGAAACCCCTTTGGCAGAGATGCCCGTTTTTCTTGGGTGTTCGGACATAGACCTGCATATTCCTGAAGAGCGTGTGCACGAAACCGAAGATCTACTTAAAAAGCTCGGAGCGCACGTCGATTGTCGCATCTATCCTGGGATGGGGCACACGATTAATGCAGACGAATTAGAGGCTGCGAGTCAGCTCGTAACCCAACAATGGGGATAATTCGTGAACTCCGTCAACCGTTAGGGATGCGTACCTTTCCAGAAAGCCATTCTCAACTTTCGCAATGATAATGTCGCCACTTTCCCACGCTAACTCTAGAGTACATAAGACCTTTTCTCTCGCTGTAATCGCAGGTCCGTTGCTCTGGTTCGGTGGTTGTACGGATAATCTGAGCTATGATGCTGTAGAGGAGCTCGATCCGTTAGATTGTATTGATGGGTTGGCAGGTGATGGTGTATATCCATGCTCAAATGTCCACTATAGAGCATATCTGTCCCTTGGAGAGATCAATGAGAGCGATCAAAATGCTAATGATATTTGGGGCTGGAAGGATCCACAAACCGAAAAAGAGTACGCACTTGTTGGGCTCACGGATGGCGTGGTGATTGTTGATGTGACAGATGCTCGCGAGCCAGAGTATGTCGGAAAATTACCTGAGGCTGACCTGGTCGCAACGTCAAAGGATGGGGCCGTGAGTAAAAGTTCGACCCCTAATATCATATCATCCAGCGCGCAGGATCCGCGCATGGCTTTTCATGATGATCAGGACGGTGGCGAAGGAAAAGGCGCTTCCGCATGGCGTGATATCAAAACGTATCAAAATGCCATGTATATAGTGACCGATGTAAACCCACGAGGCATGCAAGTTTTTGATCTCGAGAAACTTCGTAACGTCCCTAAAAGTGCCATGCCCGTCACGTTTGAGCATGATGCCCATTATACAGAGTTTGGAGAGGCGCACAATATCGCTATCAATGAGGAATCAGGCTTTGCGTATGCCGTTGGTTCCACCAAAGGTCGCACCTGTGCTTCGAATGGAGGATTGCATATGATTGATATTCGTGATCGACTCAATCCTGTGTATGCAGGATGCCATCTCGAGCTCGAGGCAGGTGGGTACATCGCTCCAGGGTATATTCATGATACACAATGTGTGAACTACGATGGCCACGATGCGCGCTATCAAGGTCGCGAAATTTGTGTTAGCTCAGCCGAGCTGAGTGTGTTGGTGAGTGATGTGACCGACAAGGAGAATCCTCAAACTGTGAGTGTTTTTGAGTATACGGGCAATCGTTATGCCCATCAGGGATGGTTCTCGGAGGACAAACGGGTGTTTTTCTTGAATGATGAATTAGATGAAATTCGTAACGGGCACAACACCCGTACGTACATCCTTGACATGACCAATCTAGAAGAGCTACGAGTGGATAGCTATTATCAACACTCCACACTCTCCATCGATCACAACAATTATGTGGTAGGCAATCGACTCTATCAAGCAAACTACTTGGCGGGTCTACGTGTACTTGATATCAAGGAACCCACTGGAAGCGCCATGTCAGAAATTGGATTTTTTGATACCACTCCTAACAAAACTGACATTGAGTTTGATGGTCTTTGGTCTGTCTACCCATGGTTTGAGAATGAAAAAATCGTTGTCTCTGACATCTCTCAGGGGTTATATGTACTGGAGATGGATCCGTAAAGTCCAGTCATACCTAACCTGTTGTTTTATTTGAGAAACCTAGCCATTCCTCGTAATTTTGAAGATTAGTAAATAAAATTGCTCTCTAGTCTCTCTTTTCGTCTCTTCTACACAGATCTTCTTTAAAAGAACTCCTCCCTATGGATTTATTTGATAAGCTTGTAGACCGTCCTGGACCTCTAGGGTCCTTCACAAAAGACGGCTACGGGTATTACACGTTTCCTAAACTTGAAGGGCCTATTGGTCCTGAGATGAAATTCCAAGGCAAAGACATGGTCGTTTGGAGTGTGAATGACTACTTAGGTCTTGCCAATCGACCCGATGTGCGAAAAGCAGATGCGGATGCAGCAGCAGAGTTTGGATTTAGTAATCCCATGGGGGCACGCCTCATGACCGGAAATACAGAGGAGCACGAGGAGCTTGAAAAAGAGTTAGCCACCTTTATCCACAAGCCCTCGGCATTATTACTCAACTTTGGGTATCAGGGGATCATGTCGGTTGTCCACTCTTTGGTGGATAGAAACGACTTTTTGATCTACGATGAGTTGAGCCACGCATGCATTGTGGACGGGAAGCAATTGGCAATGAGTGACAAGAGTGTCTTTAAGCATAATGACCTCGAGAGTCTAGAGAAGCAGCTCCAAAGAGCTGTAAAGCGAATGAAACCCAATTCGTCAATTCTAGTTGTGACTGAAGGCGTATTTGGTATGACGGGCGATCAAGGTCGACTCAAAGAAATCATTGCACTCAAAGAAAAGTACCCTTTCCGTCTATTGGTCGATGATGCTCATGGATTTGGGACTCTTGGCCATGATGGCTCTGGTGCAGGTACGGAGCAAGGATGCATGGACGGCATTGATGTCTACTTTGGGACCTTTGCGAAGTCTTTAGCGCTGATTGGAGCGTTTGTTGCGACAGAGCCCCATGTTGTAGAATTTATGAAGGCAAATCTGCGGAGTCAGATTTTTGCCAAGTCGTTGCCTCGTGCGCTGGTTCGTTCTGCACGCAAACGCCTTGAGATCATTCGCTCACACCCAGAGCTCCGCGAGAAACTCTGGGAAAATACGAACGCGCTACGTGATGGACTTCGAGACATCGGTTACAATGTGCTGCCTTCTGAAAGCCCCGTAACGCCCGTTTTGACACAGGGTAGCACCGATCTTTGTACAGACATCATGCGCATTATGCGTGAGGAGCATGGCATTTTTGTCAGTGGTGTAACCTATCCTGTTGTGCCCAAGGGTATGGTGATTATCCGGTTAATCCCGACCGCTGCACATGAACCTCATCACATTGAGAAAACGCTTGAGGCATTCAGGGCGATTTCTGAAATGGTCTTTGAAGAAGCCGCAAAGTTAGAGGCTCAGCCAGCTTAATTTTTCTGAGCCCTTCGACTCGTCGTGAGGGAATAGCCAGCTTAGTTGCACTAGCCCCCAAAGATCTTTTTAATCGCTCCGAGGAGGCCCCCTGAGGGTTTGGTTCCCTCTTTACCACCATCGAGTTGGTCAAAATTGGCTCGTGGCAATCCATACGGAGTTTTCGGTTTCTCTGGGGCACGTTTTCCGCGTCCCTTGCCTTGGTTTTGTTTGGACTTTGGCCCGCCTTTACCACGGTTCTGTGATCCTTTCTGGGATGAATCGCCTTTGGATTGGTTGCCTTGCAACCGTTCCCCATGTGACTGACTTCCCTGTGTCTTGCTCGATCCTCGTCCACCTTTTGTAGTGCGATTAGACTTCGATCCTTTGGATCTCTTTTCTCCCGCGCCCTCCTTTGCTGATTTCGATGAAGATGAGGAGCGTTCGTTTGAGCGTTTCTCTTTGCGTCGATCAAGCAATTCGACTGGCTGTAAGTCGCTGAGCCCGTCAAGTACAAGTGGGGTGCAATCTAGGCCTGACTCTTTTTTGAACGTCTCAAAAGACTCTTTGTCCTTCTCCTGTACTAGGAATAACGCTTCTTGTGGAGTGTCCGACCACTGCACCAAGCTCATATCATGCAAAAATGTATCTTGTGAGCGCGGTAGCAGCGTGTACAAGACTCGTGATACTTGCTTGAGCGGTTCCTGTGATTTGAGGCGCCCTCCAATGATCGCAATATTTACATCTCCTGATTGAAACCGATTAATCCGATAATCATAGGTAGAACGTCGAAGCTTGGAATGAACTGAGATGACACCTAAATCGGCTTCTCGGAGCTCTTTAAACAGTGCATCTGCCCCCGCAGGCCCTTGACAAATCACCACTGCCCGTTGGGAGGTAGATTCCTTAAGTCGTTTAACCACTGTGGCCAAAGGAAGGTCATTTGGAATCATAGCGCGCTTCAGTAACGGGGTAATCGTTTCTAAAAGTTGCGTGTTGTCCTTTGGGCTGCTAGATACTTCTTTGTGTGCCTCTGTTGATGAAATCGTTTCGGATGGTGTCTCTGGCGCCGTTGCAGTGTCGGCTGGCTTGGGCGTGCCAGGTTTTGGCGTGTCTGTTTTGGGCGTGTCCGGTTTTGGCGCATCCGAAGACGCTTCTGGCGCCGTTGAATCTTTCGGTGCTACCAAATCCTCGTTCACAGACTCTTTTTTTCTCTCCTTGGCGCTCGATGTGGGCTCTTCTTTTGCTGTTGGACTAGGTGGTACGACGGGTTCAAGACCTGCAATGGGTGGATCGATTCCTACATGGTGTGGATCCCTTACCCAAGTCAGCACTTCATGCCGAAGCGCCATCGTGGCTTTTTTACCAAACTGAACAACACGCTGTTTTGGAGAAATAACCCGAGGAAACACAGCCTTTACATCCTCAAGCGCCTCCATTTTGTGAGCACCCATCATGTAGAGAAGATTTATGTCACGCAAAAGAGCTCTATTGGCCTCCAATGCTTCTTTGAGCACAGTGGGCGTTCCAACAATTGCATGAGGCGCCTTGCCGATAATGTTGGACACTTTTTGCGCTTCCATGTCCGCCGTAATAGCCTCTGCGTCAAACGCAATTTGTTCTCCTAATTTCCGCAAGAACGTCACGACCCTTTTGACACGTGGTTCATCATTGCAAAGGACGAGTATGCGAGTTCCATAACCAAGGGTGGTTTTGGAAAGCTCATTCATCGTCCAGATGAAGGGGCCTTTCTCAGCATGGTCTTTTTGAGTAGATGCCAGGATAAGATCTTGGCCAGTAGAGCAACGTTTTAAAACTTCTTTGAGTTCTGGTGTTGGTTCGCTGAGTTGTACATCAGCTAGCCCTTTTAATATGGGGGCTTTAAATCGAAATGTAGTATATGACACGATTAAAGTGGGTTTGCTCGCGCTCCACCCCCGTTGTCAGAAGTTGAGGTACCCTTCATCCCAGCTCCTTGAGAGCTAGCAGACATAAATTCTGGAGGGGCTTCATTCAACGTATAAAAACGGGTGGTTGGATATGCGAAGTCTAAGGTTGGATCGGCATTGAATCGATCTAAAATCTCCTCCCAAAAATCTTCCGCCATCTTGCGGCGTTTTCTTGGGGCAGACAAATATCGAACCGTCAGCCGAACCCCAAAGTCTGTCACGTCTGTGTAGACAATGGGTGTTAAATGTGTAAAATGTATGAGATATAAATTGGATGCACGACGCAACTCCTTTTCTGCAGTAGGCTTAAAATCTGCCATGAGCTTATCTACAACCTCTTGCAGCAAGGCTTTCGCTTTTTTCCAGTCACTTTCGAAGGTGACAACAACCGCGATTTCATTCCAAATAAACTCGAAATCAGAGGTGTAGTTGAAGATATTTTCCCGAAATACTCTCTGGTTTGGAATGTGGATCACACGTCCAGTGCTTTGATCTGCTTCTACCCAGTTACCGATTTCGAGAAGGGTAAACTTCATCATCCGAATATCAATCACGTCTCCTTTTACATTCCCAACTTGTATACGATCTCCCACTGTAAATGTTCGTTGGGTGACTAAAAAAAGCCACCCAGCAAAGTCACTTACTGGATCCCGAAGCGCAATGGCCAAGCCTGCGGACAAGAGTCCAAAGAATGTTGCCAGAGATCCAATCCCATCAAACCATATTTGGACGATGAAGACAAATGTCAGAAATGTAAGTATGGTCCCAAGATTCTTGCGCCATCTATAACGTTCAGCTGTATCGTGCACTCTGTTGGATAAAAAACGCACAATAACATTACGCAAAAGCCAAAAAATGACAATCACAGCAAACGTTTCGATCAGCTGAAGCGTCACGTTGCCCTCTGAGAATACATCACGAAAGAAGGCTGGAACTTGTTCGGTAATCGAATCCATATTCATACAAGTAGAAAATTACCAAAAAAAAGCCTGAGATTTCGGCAGAAACCGTTATTTTTATCTGTTCATAAAAGATTGGTGTCAAACTATGTTATACGGTATTATTCTCGGGGTCATCGTCCTCGTCTGCGTGTTATTGATTATTGTGGTCCTTCTTCAGCCAGGTCAGAAACAAGGGTTGAGTGGTGGATTAGCTGCCGGCATGACCGGTGGTGGTGGAATGGGCGCTCGCAGAACTGCAGATTTATTGAGTAAGAGCACAACAGTCCTTGCCAGTGTATTTCTTGGGTTGTGTGTACTTGCAAACTTTGCGATTGATCGCGGTGGGCAAGCCACCCAAAGCGCCGTGCAATCTTCAGGTGTCCCTGTCACACAAGGCACTGGTTCACAAGCGTTACCGATGCCTGCTCAAGAGAATACCTCAAGCGTTGCTACCGAGGAAACCTCGACAAGTGGTGGGGATGTGCAACAAGTCACTCCCCCCAACCAAGACAATTAAGAAAGACTCTAGACTCACTTGATTTTAAATGTGGGTTTATAGATAATCTGTTTCTAGGAAGTTGGAAGCGCTTCCACGCGTGCTTAATTGCAAGTGCAGCGAGCAACGTTTAGATCTGCACATCCCTATAGAATTTTGAACAAGCAGAAAGAGGGCCGGCATTCATTGAACTGTTTGCCGGCCATTTTATTATATGTACACCTTGGCTTTTGGATGACTCATTAGAGCCATTTAAGACGCATTTATACCAAAAATTTACATATAATACACACATGTCTATTGGGCGCTTGCTAATGACTTCTTTCAAGCATAAATTACATATGTGCACATATATTATATTA
>DDIC01000081.1:14646-15826 GCA_002338335.1 Bacteroidetes bacterium UBA1860 | reverse complement strand
TATTCTTTTCCTGAGTGATGGCGAGAAGCTTGATGCCCTCACTCCATTTTTCCCTGATCGTCTTGCCAAACGGATTCTGGGCATGGGCGACGTTGTCTCTTTTGTGGAGAGGGCTCAGCAGCAGTATGATGAGAAGCAGGCCCGCGCTCTTTCCAAAAAAATTAAGTCGGACAGTTTCGACCTCAACGATTTCTTAAATCAGATCCAAAAGATCAAAAAGATGGGAAACTTGAATGAGCTAGTGGGGATGATACCCGGGGCAGGAAAGGCGCTTGCCGGGCAAGAAATTGATGACTCTGCATTCAAAAAAACAGAATCTATTATACAGTCTATGACTTTTGCAGAGCGTGCAAATCCAGACTTGTTGAATGCCGCGCGTCGAAAGCGGATCGCTTCTGGCTCAGGTAACACAGTAAAAGACGTGAATGACCTGGTGAAGCAATTTGAGCAGATGAAGAAAATGATGAAGTCCATGAACAAACTTGGCGGCATGGGGCGTGGGATTCCCGGAATGCCAAGTCTTCCAGGAATGGGGAAACAAGGACTTCCAAACATGTTTCAGTAAACAACCATATAACCCTAAATAAACGTAAAGGAGTCAACTTTTGATTAAGCTTCGATTACAACGAAAAGGACGGAAAAAACGTCCATACTATCATATCGTCGTTGCGGACAGCCGTTCGCCGCGTGATGGTCGCATTATTGAACAAATCGGCCGGTATGATAATGTCAGTGAGAATAAACATGTCCTCATCGATGAGTCTCGCGCTATGCATTGGCTCAGTGTAGGCGCCCAACCAACCGACAAGGTTAGGAACTTGCTCAAAGGAGAAGGTATTCTCCTAAAAATGCACCTTCAGCGTTGGGGTAAAACCGACGAAGAGATTGAGGCAGCTCTCGCTGAATGGAAACAAGGGCGAGATGAGCGTATGGCCCAGGTCATGACGCGTAAGGAACAACTTGCTAAAATTCTTGAGGATGAAGAGAAGGCCTTTAAGGACAAACTTGTGAAAAAAGCAAAAGAGGCGAAGGAAGCTGCTGAAGCGCCTAAGGAAGAGGCTCCGGCTGAGGCGGAGGCCGCTGCGGAGGATGCACCTGCTGAGGAAGGCGCTGTAGTGGAGGCCACGGCCGAAGAGCCAAAGGCTGAAGACGCACCTGCTGAGGAAGCACCTGCTGAAGA
>DDIC01000081.1:0-14278 GCA_002338335.1 Bacteroidetes bacterium UBA1860 | reverse complement strand
AAAAGCTGAAGACGCACCTGCTGAAGAAGAGTCTAAAAAAGACGCGCCTGAAGCATGACAGTCAGCCCGCTAAAGCCAGGGGGAGACACATCCCCCTATCTTGAAATGGGACACTTTGGAAAGAGCCATTCGCTTCATGGTGAATGTCGTTTTTTCCCCAGACCCGGTGCTGAACAAAATTTAGCAACGGGCTTAACTGGGTATCTTCGATCAAGTCGAGGGGAGTTTGTTCCTCACAGGATCGAAAAACTCACGCTTCAGAAGGGTGCTTCGGCCTCTAAAGGAGCAATGTTCTTTCTCAAACTGGATCGGATTCAAAGTAGAGATCAAGCAGACGCTCTTAGAGATCAATCTCTATGGGTAGATGCAACCGACGAGTGGAGTCTAGCATTGGATCAATCCGCAGAAGAAGAATCGTTAATCGGCCTAAGGGTCTACAATGATGGTGCCTTTTTTGGACTTGTTCTGCGCCAAGACGAAACGCCCGCTCACCCTATTGTTCTCATAGAGCATATTTCTGGTGAGGAGATCTCGGTCCCCTTCATTGAAGAGTTTTTGCAGCTAGACAGCTCTGAGGTGTTGCAGGGCACGAACCTTGAAATGTTTTGGGAGGAGGCGCCATGAGAATAGATTTGCTCTCCGCGGTACCCTCTTTGCTCCAAAGCCCTCTTACTCATAGTATCGTAGGTCGGGCACAAGAGCGCAGCCTCGTGGACATTCAAACACACGATTTGCATGAGTACTCCACTGACAAACATAAAAAGGTTGATGACATTCCTTACGGAGGTGGCGCGGGTATGGTTCTTACGCCACAGCCAATTTTTGATGCCGTGGAACACATACAGAAGGAGTCTGGGCAAACAAAGCCCCTTGTGATTTATACAAGCCCACAGGGTGCTCCCTTTGATCAAGAAGAGGCAACAAAGCTTTCTTTGGAATCACACCTCATCCTCCTTTGTGGTCATTATAAGGGGGTGGATCAACGAGTTAGAGATCACTTAATCACCAAAGAGTACTCTTTTGGTGATGTTGTCTACTCTGGAGGAGAACTTCCCGCATTATGCATTGTGGATGCCGTTGTTCGGCTGTTGCCCAATGCTCTCAACGATGTGGATAGTGCTATGACAGATTCCTTTCAAGATGGTTTGCTGGAGGGGCCTGTCTACACGCGACCATCCTCCTTTAGAGGGCACGAAGTACCAGATGTATTGCGTTCTGGTGATCACGAACGAATCCGCCAGTGGAAACAAGAACAAGCAGAAGAGCTTACAAAGCGGGTCCGACCCGATTTGTTTGAAAAGTATCAATCAAAACCATAATCCTTTGACAAGGAGAACCGTATGAACAAAGTAGATATCGTCGAAAAGACGGTGATTAACAACGAAAATATCCCTGACTTTAACTCAGGTGACACGGTAAATGTACATTATCGTGTTAGAGAGGGTGATAAAGAGAGGATTCAGCAATACCAAGGTGTCGTTTTGAACCGTAAGGGGAGCGGATCTAATCAGGCATTTACCGTTCGCAAAATGTCAGGAAGCATTGGAGTAGAGCGTGTTTTCCCACTTTACAGCCCTTTTATTGCGAAAATTGAAGTGAAGAAATATGGAAAAGTGCGTCGTAGCAAACTTTTCTACCTACGCAACTTAACGGGTAAAGCAGCCCGTATCGCTGAGCGCGATCCAAACAAGGAGTCCTAAGTATGAACCTGGTATTATTTGGTCCACCAGGTGCTGGAAAAGGCACACAAGCTCAGTCTGTATGTGTAGAGTACGGCCTGGTCCACCTTTCCACTGGAAACTTGTTTCGTGCTCACATAAGCAATGAGACTCCCCTTGGTAAGGAGGTAAAATCCATCCTCGATGCTGGCGAGCTCGTCCCTGACTCCATTGTCCTGAATATGGTGAAAGAGGAGCTCCAAAAACCGGCGTTTCAAAAGGGTGTAGTTTTTGATGGCTTTCCTAGGACAGTTGCTCAGGCTGAAGGTTTACAAGATGTGATGAAGGAGGTAAATACCAGCATCGATGCCTTCATTATGCTTGATGTTCCTAATGACGTGCTTGTGCAGCGATTGCTCTCAAGGGGGGAGGGAAGAAGCGATGATACGGAGAAAAAAATTCAACATCGCTTAGATGTGTATCAGAAAGAGACAACACCCGTTAAAGGATACTACGAATCTAAAGGGACGGTATACTCTATTCTTGGAATTGGGACTATAGAAGAGGTCTTTTCTCGCATTCAGTCGGTGATAGACTCCCTATAAATAACTAGAAAAACCGTCTTATAGAACTCTTGTTCTCTATCGTTCTATGAGTAAGGTTACCGGTCCATCGTTTATGGAGCCTATCTCCATATGTGCCCCAAACGCTCCAGATTCGACCCGTAGGCCGCTTTCTTTACAAAGCTGTATAAACTGTTGATACCAGATTTTGGATTTATCTGGAGGCCCTGCCTGTTTAAAGCTTGGTCGCGTTCCTTTCTTTGTTTCTCCATAAAGTGTAAATTGCGAAATAATCAATAATTCCCCTCTCACATCTTCCACAGAAAGATTCATCTTGCCCTCTTGATCCGGAAAGACCCTGAGCTTACATATTTTTTGGCTCATCCATTGGAGGGTTTCTAGGGTTTCATGATGACCAAACCCAACATATAAAAGAAGGCCTTGATTAATACTTCTTTGCGTTTCACCTTCAGGAGAAACCGTTGCTTTTTTAACTCTTTGTAGGGCTACTTTCATTGTTTAATTGGGGTTTTTGAAGTGTGAATGATCTGTGAATAAATAGGTTCTCTGTGTGGAGAAGTTGTGGGAAATTTGAAAGCAAGATGCACAATACCAAACTATCCACATTATTGGTTCGTTGTCCACACCCTCAAAACCTTTTATCGTCAACACTAGAATTGTTACGATTTATGAATGTATAAATTATGTGTAAGTGTGTGAAATCTATTGTTTTTGAATAATAGACAACAATAAGGGGTTCTTTTATCCACCCATTTATCCACATGTTGCTCAGATATTAAATTGTCTTTGTGAATAACATGCTTATCCACTGAAATGAACCTCCCTACTATTACAAAGGTTTTTTTTAATACCTTTTAAACAACATTAAAGCCTGTGGATAAGTGTATATGAAGAAGCCTCTCACCTATAAAGATGCTGGTGTCAATATTGAAAAGGGAGATAAACTAGTCTCTTCCATTAAAACGTCCATTGAGGAAACTCATACACCAGGAGTGATTTCATCGATTGGTGGTTTTGGTGGGCTCTTTCAACCTCCCTTTGGTCAATACGCAGAGCCAGTATTAGTTAGTAGTGTAGATGGCGTGGGTACAAAACTTTTGGTGGCCTTCAAAATGGGAGTCTATGATACAGTGGGTCAAGATTTAGTGAATCATTGTATCAATGATATTGCTGTTTGTGGAGCAAAACCTCTTTTCTTTTTAGACTATTTCTCAACGGGTCATCTTGAAACAACTGTTGCAACGGATGTGATACGAGGTTTTACCATCGCGTGCAAAGAAAATGGTGTTGCACTTATTGGAGGTGAAACTGCTGAAATGCCAGATTTATATGAGAAGGGTGAGTTTGATTTAGCGGGTACGATTGTTGGTATTGTTGACAAATCCAAAATACTGAATGGATCTAAGGTTCAAGTAGGAGATGTGTGTATTGGCTTTGAATCAACCGGATTGCATACGAATGGATATTCACTAGCTCGTAAAGTTCTATTTGAAGAATATGATGTGACCGATAGAGTGGATGAGCTAGGAGAAAGTGTTGGTGAAGCACTTCTTCACATTCATAAATCCTATTTGGGGATTATTCATGAGTGTTTAGAATCGACAGAAGTGCATGCTTTTTCTCATATTACAGGAGGTGGAATTGAAGGAAATACGTCACGCGTTCTATCCAAAGAACAAAAACTTGTGATGGATTGGCAAAGCTGGCAGTGGAACCCCATTTTTTCACTCATACAAAAGACGGGAAATATTGAAGAAACTGAGATGAGAAAAGCATTTAATCTGGGTCTAGGTTGTATGGCTATTGTCCCGGAAACATCGGTGGATGAAGTGTTATCGATTGCAAAAAACAATCAAACCAATGCATGGATTTGTGGGTCCATTCAATCCCACAAGTAATTCAGTTTCGGACATCAAAGAAAATGTTCTACACCTATTATTCAACCTTATGAAAAAGCACCCAAATACTTCCATTTTTTTCCATTCAAGTTTATGGATTATTCTGCTGTTCACAATTCAAAGTGTGTCAGCACAAACGTTACCCTCTTCACAACCTTGGTCATTCTCGTCTGTTGAGCTTGCAAAAGAAGGCGCAGCTGTGGAAGCGTATTTACCTGAAGTAGCGTATGATTCTGATGTGGTAAAACCTGAAGAGGTGATGGGTCATCCAATTGGGAAATGGCATGTAACTCATGATAAGCTCGTGATGGTCATGAAGGAGATTGCTGAAACGAGCGACCGAGTCACTTTTCAAGAGATTGGGAAAACACATGAGGATAGACCGATTGTTCAACTAACCATAACATCACCAGAAAATCATGCTCGATTAGATCAGATCAAGCAGAATCAACGAAATCTTCGAGATCCAGAACTTTCCATGGGTCTATCTTTGGAAGAGATGCCTGTGGTGGTGAATATGAATTACTCTATTCATGGTAATGAGTCCAGTGGATCGAATGCCGCGTTGGCGGTGGCCTACTTTCTAGCTGCAGCCCAAGGGCCAACAGTGGAAAAAATGTTAGATCAATCCGTAATTGTACTGGATCCATCACTCAATCCAGATGGATTGAATCGATTTGCAACCTGGGCAAATATGCACAAATCGATGCATCCGAATGGGGATTCAAATCACCGAGAATATGATGAAATATGGCCTGGAGGACGAACCAATCACTACTGGTTTGATATGAACCGAGATTGGCTTCCTGTAACGCAACCTGAGAGTAGAGCCAGAATCCGTGCATTTCAGTCGTTTCCACCAAATATTTTGACTGACCACCATGAAATGGGAACAAATAGCACGTTTTTCTTTCAGCCTGGGATACCGTCTAGAACAAATCCAGGGACTCGTTCTCTAAATCAGTCGCTGACAGGCAAGATTGCGGAGTTTCATGCAAAACGCCTCGATGATATAGGTACACTTTATTATAGTAAAGAGAGCTTTGATGATTTCTATTATGGAAAGGGCTCTACATTTCCCGATGTCCAGGGGACCATTGGGATACTATTTGAACAGGCGAGTTCTCGAGGCCACCTTCAAGACTCACAGCACGGACTGCTTTCGTTCCCAGAGACCATCCGAAATCAAGTGGAGACGTCGCTAAGTACTTGGGAAGCAGGGGTATCTATGCGTATGGAGTTATTGGATTTTATGAGAACTACCGCGGCATTCAATGTAGATCGTGCAAAAAGCCAAGAGGTGAAAGCTTATATCGTAGGGTCATCCAAAGATGGCTCTAAAAACGCTCACATAGCCGATATTTTTGATCACCAGAGAATTGAATTCTTCGAGCTGGCCCAACAAGTGACCGTTGATGGAGCAACGTTTGAAGCAGGTGGGGCGTGGGTCATCCCAACAGAACAGCCTCAGGCAGGATTAATTTTCTCTTTATTTGATGAATCGACACAGTTTTCAGACTCACTATTTTATGATGTTTCTGCCTGGACACTTCCTTATTCAATGGATGTCCCTTTTGTGAAGCTGGATCGCAGAACCTATGAGTCTTTAAGCCTCCGCTCTATTGAATGGTCTGGAGATTGGCTAGACCTTGAAGGGGAGTATAAAAAAGTTCTACCATCGTCAGATGCTGTAGGTGCTGTGTTTGCTTGGGACGATTACTATGCCCCGGCACTATTATTCCATCTTCAGGGAGAAGGTATTCACACCAAAGCCTTAATGAAGGGCTCCAGAGTGCGTCACGGAAATGAAACGTTATCTCTAGATCCAGGTTCGATTTGGATTCCATATGGACTTCAAGACCATGAAAAGGAGCAAGTTCAAGAGGTTATTGATGAGGCAACAAAAGAGTTTCATGTGTTTGTGCAGGAGGTAAGTAGTGGGCTGGCGCTGGAAGGTATTGACCTCGGAAGCCCCTCTATTGCTACACTTGAGGCACCTAATGTTGCGATTCTTGGCGGGGAAGGAACGAGTAGTTACGAAGCGGGTGAGATATGGTTTTTGTTTGATCAGCGGATGGAACTGCCTGTCACCGTCCTAGATAATACATCGCTGAATGGTTCGTCTTTTGACTCCTATACCCACGTGTTTTTGCCAACAGCCTATTTAGGCTCTGTTGATGCTCCTTGGGTAGATGGATTGAAATCATGGGTTCGCAGTGGTGGCACCTTGATTGTTCAACGTGGAGCTGTCTCTTGGGCAAGACGTGCAGGGCTTCATTCTACGGAAACAACACAGTCTGAGCCAACAACGGACACCCCAGAAAGAGGAGTGTATGCCAATGCTTCGAATGACCGTGGGGCGAAGGCGCCGGGGGGGTCGATTTTTAAAGCCAATGCCGACTTCACCCACCCGCTGCTGTATGGCGTCGACATACAAGACAGCTGGATGCCATTATTTAAGAATTCTAATGGCGCGCTCGTCATCCCAGACAATCCGTACGCATCCCCGCTAGTCTATACAGACGATCCACTCGCGGCTGGATACATGCACCCGGATTCCAAAGAAACCATTGCAGGACACGCAGCGCTCGTGGTGGAAAATAGAGGAAGAGGACAAGTGATCTTGTTTGCTGATAATCCGAATTTCCGAGCGTTTTGGATGGGGACTCAAAGACTCACCGTCAATGCGGTGGTGTTTGGCCCGTCTTTATAACGCGTTATGGAGCTCGTCTGCTTTTGTGACCTTCTCCCATGGAAATCCATCACGGCCGAAGTGCCCATACGCCGCGGTTTGTCGGTAGATTGGGCGCTTTAAGTCGTATGCCCGAATAATCCCCGAAGGGGTTAGGTCGTAGACTTTTGGAATGGCATTTGATAATGCGATATCGGAAGCTTTGCCTGTCCCATACGTGTGGACATGGATGGAAATAGGCTCTACCACACCAATAGCATAGGATAATTGAACCAAGCACTCGTCGGCGAGGTCTGCAGCGACGATCGTTTTGGCTACATTACGAGCAGCATAGGCTGCGGATCGGTCTACTTTGGAAGGATCTTTCCCTGAAAAAGCCCCGCCGCCATGAGCGCCACGACCCCCATAAGTATCCACGATGATTTTACGACCCGTGAGCCCCGTGTCCCCATGAGGGCCACCAAGGACAAATTTACCGGTCGGATTAATGTGCAGTATGAGCTCGTCATCCATAAGGTGAGAGGGGATAACCTCCGAAAAGACGTGCTTCCTAATATCTTCCTGAATCTGGGCTTGCTCTACACCATCATCATGCTGAGTGGATACGACAAGGGTGTGAACTCGCTTGGGCGACCCACCTTCATTGTATTCTACAGTGACTTGGCTTTTGCTATCTGGCCCCAAGTAAGGCATCAAAGAGGTCTCTTTACGGATGTGCGCTAATTTTTTGAGGATGTCATGAGAGTATTGAAGTGTCATGGGCATTAACTCGGGAGTCTCACGAGTCGCATACCCAAACATAATTCCTTGGTCACCGGCACCCCCGCGGTCTACACCCATGGCAATGTCAGGGCTTTGCTTGTGAATAGTCGTAATCACCCCACAGCTCTCACTATCAAAACGGTATGAAGCCTTTGTATAGCCAATCTCTTTGATCACATCCCTTGTCACGCCCTGAACGTCGACATATCCATTGGTGGTGACCTCTCCAGACACAACGGCAAGCCCTGTAGTGACGAGCGTTTCTACAGCCACACGAGAATGAGGGTCTTGCTCTAACAGTGCGTCTAGTATGGCGTCGGAGATTTGATCGGAAACTTTATCTGGGTGCCCTTCGGAAACGGACTCAGAGGTAAAAAGAGACGTGGTAGACATGGATTTGAAACAGGTTCTTAGGGTTGATGAATAAAATCACGCAAAAAATGAACACGGTGGATTAACACAATGAATGATTCAATACCAGAGCTGTAGGGTTCAAACACTGAACCTCGCCAAGCATTATGTATCAAACAACGAAGGCCCTGAAGAAGGTTCATTTGCCCCAGGCGCCGGTGGTGGGGGTATCCCAAGCAAGGTGTATGCTTTATCGGTTGCAACCCGACCCTTTGGGGTGCGCTGCAAATAGCCCTGCTTGATCAAATAGGGCTCATAGACCTCCTCAAGCGTCCCTTTGTCTTCTCCCGCCGCGACAGCCACGGTAGAAAGGCCGACAGGTCCACCCCGATAATTCTCGATGATCGCCCGCAAAATACGTGCATCCATGTCGTCGAGCCCGTGCCTGTCTACATCGAGGGCATTGAGGGCTTTATCGGCTATTTGTGCATCAATGATTTCTTTGTTTTCGACATCGGCAAAATCACGCGTTCGGCGCAAAAGCCTGTTTGCTACCCTCGGGGTGCCACGGCTTCTCCGGGCAATTTCATGCGCACCCTCATCGGAGGTTTCATAGCCCAAAATAGATGCAGAGCGTAAAACAATGCGCTGTAAGAGCTCTGTTTCGTAATAATCGAGCCTCATATCGATCCCAAACCGTGCTCTTAGAGGGGCGGTGAGGAGCCCTTTTCTTGTCGTAGCACCGACGAGGGTAAATGGATTTAGGTCTATTTGAACACTACGCGCATTCGGGCCAGAATCAATCATGATGTCAAGCCGAAAATCTTCCATTGCCGAGTACAAGTACTCCTCTATCACCGTATTAAGTCGGTGGATTTCATCAATAAAAAGTATATCACCAGGTTGACACTGCGTTAGAATGCCAGCCAAATCCCCGGGTTTTTCCAACACGGGCCCGGTGGTGGGACGAAACTGCCCGCCCATCTCTTTAGCAATAATGGCCGCAAGGGTGGTTTTTCCTAGGCCTGGCGGACCAGAAAGCAAAACGTGATCGAGCGCCTCTCCTCGCTTGTTGGCAGCCTGAATGAAGACATTCAGATTTTCCACCACTTTGTGCTGCCCCATAAATTCATCCATTCTTGAGGGACGAATTGTACTATCGACCTCTTCTCGTGGCGTATCGTCTGGCAGTGATGGATCAAGGAGTGGATTGGACATCGTAAGAAGAATTTAACACATAAAGTCGTCGCTTTCTAAGTAACTTTTAGGCTATGGCAACCCATCATGATCACTTTTTTAATTACGAATTAAGCTGGCTCCAGTTTAACTGGCGCGTCCTTTCGCTAGCACAAGATCGTGACAGGCCGCTACTGGAAAGGGTCAAATTTATCTCCATAGTCTGCTCCAATCTTGATGAGTTCTTCCAAAAAAGGGTGGGTGGCCTTAAAAGACAGCTGCTTGCGGGGGTTACAGATTTGTCTGTGGATGGGTTAACGCCTGATCAACAGCTCGATTTGATCCGTGAAGATGTTCAAAAGATGATCGCTGCCTATCGCTCCTGTTATTTTGAAGAACTTCTTCCGCAGATGGCAGAGAAGGGCATTCAAATGAAGTCGGTTGCAGATTTATCCCCGGCCCTACAGGCCAAGGCAGAAGAGTATTTCAAAACACAGATCTATCCCATCATTACGCCGTTGGCGATTGATGAAGCGCACCCTTTCCCAACGATTTCCAATCAAAGTCGCTCCTATATGGTGCGATTGCGACATCCCAAAACAGAGGAGAATCTCTACGCAAGGATTAAAGTGCCTGCCAACAGACCTCGTTGGGTTGTAATGGAGGAAACGGACTCATCTCGCATTATGGTGTCGACAAGTGAGCTTATAAGGCTCAACATGAGTGCTTTTTTTCCAGGGATGGAGGTAGAGGCAACACACCTATTCCGAGTGACCAGAAACGCGGATATTGAGCGAAATGAGGAAGAGGCTGAAGACCTTCTAGAGATGATCGCAGATGAATTACGGGAGCGGCGATTTGCTGAGATTGTGCGACTTGAGCTGGACGCGGAGACCCCAGAGGACATTACAGAGTTACTTAAGAGGGAATTACGTGTGGAAGAGAGGGATATCTACCGTATGGAAGGGCCCATTGGGCTGGTTGACCTCATGTCCATTGCCACCATGAAGGGGTTTGACTCACTCAAAGAGCACCCCTGGCACCCCTTGCCACACCCAGTTTATGAGGAACAAGAAGAACAGGAGTCGTTTTTTGAAACGATGAAGCAGGAGTACCTTGTGCACCACCCCTACCATAGCTTTGAGATGTCAACACAAAGATTTGTGGAAGAAGCGGCAGCCGATCCACAGGTCTTAGCGATCAAACAAACCCTTTATCGCACATCAAGCGACTCCCCTGTGATGCATGCGTTGATTCGGGCGGCCAATGCGGGCAAGCAAGTTGCTGTGTTGGTGGAGTTAAAGGCTCGTTTTGACGAAGAGCAAAATATCTACTGGGCCCAGCAGCTTGAGAAAGCAGGCGTCCATGTGTCCTATGGAGTGGCGGGGCTAAAGATTCACTCCAAACTAACAATTGTCGTTCGTGAAGAGGACGGAGCACCGCGCCGATACGTCCATATTGGTACGGGGAATTATCACCCCAAAACAGCCTATCTCTATGAAGACTTTGGTCTCTTTACGACAGATGAAGCGCTGGCGGACGATGTAACCAAACTATTTAATAGCCTCACTGGCTATGCGTTGACCCAAACGTACGACAAGCTGCTCGTTGCGCCACGCTCTATGCGCTCCCGTTTCGTAGAGATGATTCGCAGAGAAATCGATCATGCAAAGCAAGGGAAGCCTGCAGGTATTGTTGCCAAAATGAACAGCTTAGAAGATGCAGAGCTCATCGAATTGCTGTATGATGCATCGGATGCAGGGGTAGAAATGGACTTTATCGTTCGAGGTGTTTGTAGGCTAGTACCAGGAAAGCTGGGGCTATCAGAGCGAATTCGAGTAAGGTCCATTTTAGGGCGCTTTTTGGAACATTCACGCTGTTACATCTTTGCCAATGATGGCCAACCAGAGTATTACATAGGGTCTGCAGACTGGATGCACCGAAACCTTGATGCAAGGATTGAAGCCATTACACCAATTACCTCCCCTGCGCTCCAGCACTACCTACAATATGTGATGGAGGTCTACCTTAAAGACAACCACCAAAGCTGGATCTGCCAACCAGATGGTTCGTATCATAAAGTGAGACCACAAGACGGTGAGCCTACCCTTGCAAGTCAACCCACCTTGATGCACCACACCAAAGAAAAGCTTGCCCCGTTGCCGGTGGTTGCAGCAAGGGATTAAGTAGCCAAGTCCCAGCCCATTACATCGAAGCTTCAACACATCGTGCGAGCAAAGCCGTAAGCCGGTGTTTTCGAACCCAAATCGTGGTTTCACGACACCCAAACTCCCGAGCCAAAGCCTCTGTCGAGAGCGGAGGAGATTGAAGCAAGGCCCTTACAAATCGTTGGCTTTCATCGTTTAGCTTGGCAATACATTCTTCCAAAGCCCCCCGTTCTTCCAAAAATATCAGGGTGTCTACTTGCGAGTCATTCACAAAGGGTTCTTGACGCTCATTTGTCATAAACACCAGTTTCTTTGATTGATAAATGGTTCTCAGATAGCGATGCCTTGACGTGAGATAGAGGTATTTAAGGGCAGCTTCAGGCGTGTGAAGTGATTGACTGTGGATTTTCTCTATGACGTAGAGTAGGGCAGACTGAACAGCATCTTGAGCGTCCGGAGGATCTGCTTGATAATGTCGCTGAAGGTATAGTTGGAGTTCTGTGGTGAGTCGTGGCAATAGTGAATTCAAGGTGTCTTGGTCATGGGTCAACACAGCCTTGAAGAAGTCCATCTTCATGTTCATGGAGTGTAATGATTGAATGAGTAGGGGGTGCGGCAGGTAGACGCTTGAAGCAGCCACAGTTATGCTTCAAGGGGAGGCAAGCAGCTCTCGAAGGTTTACGTAAATAGAGAGACTTGATTTACGGTGCTTGCGCGAGAAGTATTCGACGAGGATGAATCTGCATCGAGAGTATCGAAAAGGAGATCGGGTTGAAAGCGTTTCTCGAAGAGCCTGCGACTTAGTCCACCCAATGCTTTTTCCCCATCTAGGGACAACGTCAAGACGCTTTGTGGATCTTCGAGCACGAACCCAAACTGCTTTAAGTCGTTGAGTAATAAGTAAGAAAGTTTGGGCGAAACATCAAGCTGAACCTCCAAAAACTCTCTATAGACGGGCTCTTGTGAGGTGGCAATTTTACCCATGGCCAGAAATTCTGTAGGTGTCATGGGCACACCTTTTGCATTTTTGGTAAGCAAGGAGTCCCAAGAGGATTGACAATAATAGAGGCCAAACCACCATTTCCCTTCTCGGATAAGCTCTTTGGTTAATGCACAGGCCAACATTTTTCCAGGAGCCGCTTTGCGGGGCTCACCCCTGGAGCGATACATGGTAACCATCGAGGCCAAATCGAGCTCATGCAGATTGGGAGGATAGACAAACGTCGTTTTCCGAATGAGGTCCGAAGTGTTTGGCATAAGGCCGACAGTTGTGACAAAAAGTTATGTCAAGCGGTTATCAAGACCGCTTTTTCTTTTTAGATCCTTCTTTTGCCTTGATCAACTCAAGGGCTTGTTCTAACGTTAAATCTAATGGATTTATCGCTTTTGGTATAGAGATATTTTTTGTACCAGCCTTAATGTAGGGGCCATAACGCCCATCGAGTACCTGAATCGGCGTCTCCTTTTCTGGATGCTTCCCTAAATCGAGCAAAACCGTTTTACCCCCTCCCCGCTGCGGTGCTTGTGATAAGAGCTCAAGGGCACGATCGAGCGAGACATCCAGAACATGATCGTCCTTTGTGAGGGATTTAAAGGTTCCTTGGTGCACAACAAAAGGGCCATATCGACCAATGCCTGCTCGAATCTCCTCGCCTGACTCTGGGTGATTGCCCACCAAGCGAGGCAAGGATAGGTATCCCAGTGCTGTGTCTAAATCAACAGACGCTGGATCGACTCCTTTGGGAATAGAAACACGTTTTGGCTTTGTTTTAGGATCTGTCTGTTCGCCAAGTTGTAAATAGGGTCCAAAACGACCACTTAACACAAAGATATCGAGGTCAGATTCTGGATCTTTTCCTAATGAAACGGGCCCATCTTTCTCGGTTTGAATCACCTTGTCAAGGGTTGCTGCGTCAAGCGAGCCAGGGGTCAAATTATTGGGGATGGATGCCGAGATAGACTCTCCATCCGACGTTGTGCGAACATAGGGACCATAGCGACCAATTAAGATCTCTTTTTCTTCCAGTCCCTCAATAGGCAGGTGAATGCGGCGGGCTGATGCGGCGTCTATTTTTGATTCCTGGTTCTCGACCACTTCTTTTAAACCTCGATCTCCTAGATAATAATCACGCAGATAGAGTGTTGGATCTACTTCACCTTGCGCGATCCCATCAAGTTTTTGCTCCAACATGGAGGTAAACTCAGTGTTGACGATGTCTGGGAAGTACTCCTCCAAAAGCTTTGTCACAGCAAATGCGGTAAACGTTGGAGCAAGCGCTTTGCCCTCAGTGACTACATACCCACGATCCTGGATTGTACTAATAATGGTAGCGTATGTACTGGGGCGACCAATGCCCTGCTTTTCGAGTTCTTTCACCAACGTCGCCTCTGTAAACCTAGCAGGCGGCTTGGTCTCGTGACCAACGGCCTCAATATCTTGACAGTCCAATGACTGCCCTTTGTCCAACGTGGGTAATGGGCTGTCCTGAGAGTCGAGAGCCGCCTCTGGGTCATCCGAACCTTCTACATACGCCCTAAAAAACCCTGGAAATAGAACTTGTTTGCCGCTGGCTTTGAACTCGCCAACATGCTTATCTCCTCTGGCCTCTACTACAACATTGGTGAATTCAAGCTGAGCATCAGCCATTTGAAATGCCACGGTGCGCTTCCAAATCAGATCGTAGAGTTTGTATTCCCGTCCGGAAAGACCTGTTTTATCGGGATCTATGAAGGAGGACCCAGAAGGGCGGATCGCCTCGTGAGCCTCTTGGGCTGATTTTTGTTTTCCTTTGGCCCGACGAATGGTTTTTGCCAAATAGGCCTCGCCATATTTCTCAAGAATGCCCTCTCGTGCAGCCTGAACTGCCTGATCAGACAGCGCAGGTGAATCTGTTCTCATGTACGTAATCCACCCCTTTTCATAAAGCTTTTGGGCGACGCTCATCGTATCCCGTGCTGATAAACCAAGTTTTCGGTTTGCTTCTTGCTG
>DDIC01000009.1 GCA_002338335.1 Bacteroidetes bacterium UBA1860 | reverse complement strand
CACCTGTTACTATACATACAAAATCAGCTAATGGTTTACTCATAATGGCTCGATTGTTGTTTCTGGATACGATCGTTTCCACATTTTTTGAAGGACAACACCTGGGCCACATTCTGTAATGGAATCCACACCTAGGCCATGCACAGCTTCCATGGTCTGTGTCCACCGAACTGACCCCGTTAATTGGGATAGAAGATTGGCCTTTAACTCCTCTGGATCTCGACTTGCTGTTGCTGTTACATTGCTAAACACATCCATGTTGGCAGGCCTGAACACCACCTCATCCATTGCCGTTGCAAGCTCAGCCTCAGCAGATTTCATGAGTGGTGAATGAAACGCACCACTAACGGTCAACTCTTTGACCATTTTTGCACCTTCAGATTGTAGAAGCTCCATCGCTTCATGAACAGCTGAGATGTGACCAGACAAGACAATCTGGCCTGTTGAGTTATAATTCGCAGGCACAACATGGTGGTTATCTCGAGAAATACGCGTGCAAATCGATTCCACAGTCTCATCATCAAGTCCTAAAACAGCTGCCATCGTACCTGGTTGATTTTCACCGGCTTGCTGCATGAGTTCTCCACGTTTTTTTACGAGGTAGAGCGCCTCTTCAAATGACAAAACGTCTGCTACAACAAGAGATCCATATTCACCAAGGCTATGACCCGCTGTGAAGCTAAAGAACCCATCATCAGGTTGATGTTCTCGCCATAAGGCCATTGAATGGACAAAAATAGCCGGCTGAGTCCATTTAGTCTGAGTCAAGACATCCATGGGTCCTTCCAACATTACAGGAAGTAATTGCCCATCAAAGATTGCATCGGCTTGTCTTAGTAGATCCGCACCCGCTCCATTTGATTCCAGGAGTTCTTGCCCCATGCCCACTTTTTGAGATCCTTGGCCAGGAAATAAAACAGCTTTCACTACTTAGCCCCTCCCCACGTTAGCCACGTGGCACCCCAGGTTAGTCCCCCTCCAAATGCGGTCAAAATCAACTCATCACCCTTTTGAAGCTGATCTTTCCAGTCATAGAGGCATAATGGGATAGTCGCAGCGGTCGTATTGCCATATTTGTCAATATTCATCATCACTTGATCCATCGAAACACCCATACGATTCGCAGTAGCTTCTATGATTCTAGAGTTTGCCTGATGAGGCACTAGCCATGCTATATCGTCAGCAGCAAGTTTATTTTTTTTCATAATCTCCTCTGCTACTCCTGCCATGCCTTCTGTAGCACGCTTGAAGATGGCACGACCATCTTGACGGATAAAGTGTTTGCGTTGCTCAACACTCTCCTTGGAGGCTGGCTCTCGACTTCCACCTGCCTCTTGTACCAGATATAGATCTTCATCACCGTCGGTGTAGTGGATGAAATCACGGAACCCATGATCTTCTTCAGTAGCTTGCAGGACTACAGCCCCTGCCCCATCACCAAAAAGGATGCACGTATTACGGTCTGTGTAGTCTACAATCGAGCTCATTTTGTCGGTACCAATGACCAAGATTGTGTCAACTCTTCCAGACTCAATCATCATAGCAGCCGTTGAGAGTGTGTATAGAAACCCCGAACAAGCAGCCGATACGTCAAAACCGAAGGCTCCTTTAGCACCCAACGATTTCTGAATTAAGGCAGAAGTGGCAGGAAACATATAATCTGGTGTCACTGTAGCAACCAGAATCGCATCTACGTCAGATGTATCGACATTAGCACTATTTAGTGCTTCTATTGCTGCTTGAGTTCCCATGTGAGCTGCAGCCTTGTCGGGATCCTTCTCAATTCTGCGCTCGCTAATGCCAGTTCTAGTGCGTATCCACTCATCATTGGTCTCAACGAGTTTCTCAAGATCGGCATTCGTAAGGATGTGTTCGGGAATGTAATGACCAATGCCAGTAATGGTGGCCTTTCGTTGATTAGAACGAGCCATAAGGGTTAGTTAAGTGAGGTGAGAATACGTTGATTCAGCTCTACTTCTACGCAATGCATTGCATTGCTAATCATGTTAAAGATGGCCTTGGGTGTACTTCCACCGTGACCAACCATACTAATTCCATCTACTCCAAGGAACGGCATTCCCCCCACATTCTCATAATTGAAGGGTTGCATGGCTTCCTTGAAGACCTCTGCAACCAACGCTTGTTGTGCTGGTTCAAGGTTTTTTTCTTTCATTGTTTTGCCAAGTAATAGAGAAAGAACATCGGGGATAGATTCACCAAATTTTAACAGAAGATTCCCCACGAGTCCGTTACATAGAAAAACATCCGCTTTTCCTGTGAGTATATCACGCCCCTCTATGTTGCCTGTGAACTCAGACAAACCCTGAAGCGCATTATAGGCCTCAATGAGCATCTCTGTCCCCTTTTCTGCTTCTTCACCTACATTTAGAAGTCCAACTTTAGGATGTTCAATACCCATCAGGTGTTCCGCATAGATCCGTCCCATTTTGGCAAATTGGAGATAATGCTCTGCACGAAGTTCAAGATTTGCCCCTGCATCAAGCAGAAGCCTAAAGCCTTTAATCGTGGGGTAAACGGTCCCAATGGTAGGTCTCGCAACCCCTTCGAGCTTCCCAAGGATAAACATTGAGGCAGCCAGCAAGGCACCCGTGTTACCGGCACTTACAAACGCTTGAGCATGTCCCTTTTTTACGAGCCCATTGCCAAGTGCGATGGATGAATGTGGTTTTGTTTTTAGCGCAGCAGATGGCGCATCTTCCATACCTACAATTTCAGGTGCGTCATGAATCACACATCGAGAGAGGTCTAATCCTTGTGATTGAGCTTCTTCTCGAATGAGGCTTTCAGGGCCCAAGAGATGTAGAATTAGATGCGAGTGCGCCGCTAATGCAAGCTTTGCTCCTGCCATTGGGTTTTCTGGGAAGTGATCCCCACCAACAACATCTACGGCAACATGAAGTGACGTAGCCATCAGAGTCCGTTAGGCTTGTGTCGCGCCAATATTTAGGACTTTACGCCCTCTGTACATGCCACAAGACATGCATACGTGATGGTACCTGTGCTTGCTTCCACAGTTTGGACAGGTAACCAATGTAATTTCCTCGATTCCATGATGGGATCTTCGGAGATTTCGACGAGCTTTGGACGTTTTTCGTTTTGGATGTGCCATTATTATGTCACTTAAGATGTTTTAATGCCTGCCAGCGAGGATCCACAGATGTTTCCAACTCTGTATCACCAAACGTTTGTGTTGAAAATGGTTTAATCTGTCCGTTTTCATCGATAAAATCTGGGTGAAGAGGGCGAATCGGCAATTCCAAAACAATGGAATCTCTGACCTCAGCATCTAGAGTAACCGGATCATCGGGATTTGGAAAAGGCTTCTTCCCACCCGAGTAATCAATCTCCTCATGTGTAAACTCCGAAGAGTACGTCACATGATAGGATGACTCAACTGACGTTTCAAACCATTTCAAAGAACGTTGACATTGGCGTTTCACCACTGCATTGACTGAAAATGACACATCCACAAACCACTGAGTCTTATGGAAATTAAACTCTACCCTCGCTTCAAGTAACGAATTTTCACCAAGATCAAGCTCACCCAAACCTAAAGAGACATCTTTGGAAGCTTTCCCATCAGGTAGATCTTGGATCATGAAAGAGAGTTTGCCGTTTCCAGCCATAGCCTGTAAAGTTACGAAAACACTTTGGCTAGAACAATCAATCTTCAAATAAGCCGTGAAGTCTTTTATCAATTAATGAGACAACCATACCTAGATCTTCATCATTACCCACAAAGTCCAAGTCATCGGTATCGATAATGAGTTTTTGATGTGGATATCGCTGCACCCAATCTTCGTAGTACTCATTTAAACGCTCTAAATAATCAATACGGATGGTGTTTTCATAATCTCTTCCCCTCTTTTGAATTTGCTTAACAAGTGTTGGAACTTGTGCCCTTAGATAAATCAAGAGTGTTGGTGGGGTGATAAAAGGCTCCATGGACTGGAATAACTTAGAATAGTTCTGAAAATCTCTATCCGACATCAGCCCCATGTCATTCAAGTTTTTAGCGAATATTTCAACATCCTCATAAATGGTACGATCCTGAATAATGCCTGAATTCTTGGACAGCATTTCTTGATGATGGTCAAAGCGCTTAGACAAAAAATAGATCTGCAGATTGAAGGACCATCTACGCATATCCTCATAAAAATCTGACAAGTAGGGATTTCCATCGACGTTTTCAAAAAAAGCCTGCCATTTATAATGACCTGATAGAAACTCGGTTAGAGTCGTCTTCCCAGCTCCAATGTTACCAGCGATTGCAATAAATGAATGTTTTTTAGCCAAAAAAACTCTACCTGATCGTTGCGAATTATCCTCGTAAGATAGTAAGCATTTCTTTTTTATAAGCCTCAACTCCAGGTTGATTGTACGCATGGATGCCCATCAGGTCACCCATCACTCCCGTTGCGATCATATAGAAAGCAAAAAATGCACCTATTGAAGCCTCTGTAGCGTCCGGAAGTTTTACCTCAATCACAGGGATTCCGTCTTCGTAGTGAGCTTTTATGGTCCCCTTTTTGGCACTTTCATTTACCCAGGATAATGGTTTGTGTGCTAGATCTTCGAATCCATCCTTTTGATCATCACTAGGAATCTCAATTTCGGCAGATGGATTCTCTAATGAGATGATTGTCTCAAATAGGATCCTTGGCCCATCCTGAACCCATTGCCCCAATGAGTGTAAGTCTCTGGAATAAAAAGCACTTGCAGGGAATAGACCCATTGAGTCTTTTCCTTCTGATTCACCCTGAAGTTGCTGGACCCAATCAATAAGTCCACTACATATTTGATCAAACGAAGATAAACACTCAATGGTGTACCCTTTATCCATGAACCATTTTCGAGTGGACGCCAAGGTGAGCACATCCACTGGGTCTTGTTGGATCTCTTTGACCTGCTTCCGAGCACCCTCCATTAGCTCTTCAATATCAAGTCCTGCAACCGCTATGGGTAAGAGCCCTACTGGTGATAATACCGAGAACCTACCCCCAACATCATCAGGTACAACAAATGTGTCATAACCCGCTTCAAGCGCAAGGGTTCTTAAGGAGCCAGAACTTGAGGATGTAATCGCCACAATACGATCTTTAGCCTCATCAGCATGGTGCTTCTTGAGCCATGCCCTAAGAATCCGAAAAGTAACCCCCGTCTCTACTGTAGATCCTGACTTCGAAATCACGATGATTGACACCCTTTTTTTTGTCCCATCGTGCTTAGGTGCCTCTAATTCCGTCATCAAGTCCTTGAGTTCAGAGGCCCCAAGATGTGTCCCTACAAATCGCACTTCAGGAGCAAGCTGCTTTGCTTCATAGCGCAACGACGCAGTCATTGTAGCGGCTGCACCCAAATAACTCCCTCCAATCCCAATGCATAGAACAAAATCGGAGATCGACTGTAATTGGGCCGCCTTACGTTGAATACTCGCAAGTTCCTCTTTGTTTGACTCTAATAATAATGTATCAAGCCAGCCTAACCACTCACTACCTTGCACATTCTTATCAAAAAGATTTTGAAGGCTTTGTTGCGCTTGAGTGAGATCTACATGTTGCTTATCCATCCCTAGAATGGATGATGGAGCATGAACGTCAACCTTTATCATCTCAAAATTATAGCTAATTCTACGAGCTCGTAATTGATGTCTTTCTTTTTGGCAACAGCGCTCTTCAATGGCGTTAATTGGGTTCGTTTATTCACAATACCCACCATCACACTTGTATGTCCGTCCACGATGGCTTTGACCGCTTCCGAGCCTAATCGACTTGCTAAAACCCGATCTCGAGCTGTTGGAGAGCCACCTCGCTGAATATGTCCTAAAATGGTCACTCTCATTTCATACTGATTAAAATCATCTTTGAGCTTTTCGGCTAGTTTAAGCGCGCCACCTGTCTCATCCCCTTCCGCGACAATAACGAGACTACTCCTTTTTTGCTCACGCAAAATACCTTTTAAGGAAGCCCTAATGTCATCCACATCTAGAAGGGATTCTGGCAATAGAATCAATTCTGCACCAATAGAAATGCCTGTCTCCAAGGCAATAAAGCCAGCGTCACGCCCCATCACCTCTACCAAAAACAAGCGATCATGTGCATCTGCTGTGTCTCTGATCTTATCAATGGCTTGCATCGCTGTGTTAAGTGCCGAATCATACCCTATGGTGTCGTCTGTACCCGCCAAGTCATTATCTATCGTAGCAGGAACACCCACAACGGGAACACCAAACTCTGTAGCAAAAATGGATGCGCCTGTAAACGTCCCATCTCCTCCAATGGCAATGAGACCATCCAATCCCTTTTTTTGCATATGGTGATACGCCTTCTCTCGCCCTTCCTTAGTGCGAAACTCTTCAGAACGTGCTGATTTTAGGATAGTACCACCTCGTTGTATGATATTGGACGCAGAACTGGTGGTAAAATCGACAAAGTCACCTTCTATAAGTCCTTGGTATCCATATGAGACGCCAACAACATCCACATCAAGTGAGGTAGCAGTACGGATAACGGCCCGGACAGCAGCATTCATCCCAGGGGCATCTCCACCACTTGTGAGAACCGCAATTTTTTTCATGAAAGCAGAAGAGTTAGTCTGTATAAAATGATAAGTTCATAACATAGCACCTCAAAAGAACGGGTGCAACAATTTCCCCATTTCTTAATTCCTTTCGTTCCAACGTTAAGCGTCTCCTTCGTTTGTCCTTATCCAGATCTCTTTCAAAATCAGATTTAAAGCAGCGACTTCAACCTATCGAAGCCGATTTACACGCTTTTAGGTCCGTCTTTAAGCAGACGATCGCTACAGATGTCCCTTTGCTAAATCAAGTGATCGGGTATATGCATCGCCAAAAGGGGAAAGAGATACGCCCAGCACTTGTATTTATGACGGCGCGTTTGTTCGGTCCAACAACGCATGCGACTCATGTAGCTGCAACGATGATTGAATTGTTGCATACAGCAACACTCATACATGATGATGTGGTAGATGAGGCTGATTTACGACGAAATTTTACAACCATTCATCGTATTTGGAATAACAAGGTAGGGGTATTAATGGGGGATTATTTGCTCTCCAAAGGCTTAAGCATTGCGCTCAAAGAAGATCAATTAGCGCTACTAAAAATCACATCACATGCCGTGGAGAGAATGAGTGAAGGAGAGCTACGGCAACTCAAAACGACCAAGCTTCAAACGATGACTCAGGAGCGATATTATCAGATTATTGAGGAAAAAACAGCCAGTTTGTTAGCGGCATGCATGGAATCAGGGGCTGTGAGTGTTTTAAAGTCACCCTCAGAGGAAGCGCTGCGTGCAATCCATGATGCTGGGATTCAAATTGGCCTCGCCTTTCAAATCAAAGATGATTTGCTTGATTATCAAGACAAGGGAATTGGGAAAACAAAGCAACATGATCTAGAAGAGAGAAAAGTGACCCTCCCCTTACTCAAAGCAACAGCTAATGCTTCACCAGCAGAAATTAAGCAAGCCATGAGACGCTTTAAGCGCCGCCGTAAGTCAAAGAATGATATTCAGTGGATTCTTCGATTCGTGGAGGAGCATCAGGGAATGAAGGAGTCTGAAGAGGTCATGATTCAACACGTTGAACGGGCTATGACAACGCTAAGCACACACCCCGATAGACGAAAGGATGGTGATGCGTCTGAGACACTGAAACAGTTTGGGCAACTCATAGACTTTGTCATCTACCGATCGGTGTAGGACGTGTGAGTAAAGTTGCTCTCCCATTTAGTACGATGTCCAAAGCACCCAAGTCCACAGCTACATTATCTATAGGGTCCATGTCTAAAGCTTCCATAACAGAGACGATAACACATGATGGCTTTCTAGTTGTTTCAGATCTTCATGTGGGTGCCATAGATCAAGCACAAGATCATTGGCCAGCTAGACTGGAGAGCCTAGCTTCGTATGCGTTTCATAATCAACTACATCTCGTTATTGCAGGCGATTTATTTGATTGGTGGATGGATTATCCTAATGCTCGACCTACCTCTTACTTTCCATTTCTGGAACAATGGCGGTCATTTACAGAAAAGGGATTGCAAATTACTCTTATCCCTGGTAATCATGACTACTGGATTGACGACTCCAAAACCCTTGCTGGAATAGACATAAAAAGAGAATCCTTGACGTTGGAGACGCCTTTTGGTTCCATTTTTGTATTTCATGGAGACGGGTTTGATCACCCTACAAAAAACTTACCTAAACCTTGGCTCCACCAATGGCTTCAGCATCCTTGGTTCGTTTCATTCTACCAAGCCATTCTTCCACCAAAAATGGGGTGGAAACTCATGGCTAGTTTTTCATCTTGGAAACGCTCTCCAGATACCTCAATAGATCGGTTGAATCAATGGGCTCAAACCAGTATACCCGCTATGGATGCCATAATTGCCGTT
This sequence comes from Bacteroidetes bacterium UBA1860, assembly GCA_002338335.1. Lineage (GTDB taxonomy): Bacteria > Bacteroidota > Rhodothermia > Balneolales > Balneolaceae > UBA8296. Next base: position 2,937 of record DDIC01000009.1, on the reverse strand, counting down.
TGTGGTCATGATCATGAACAACGCATCACGAAGGTGGGTGAAAAATGGTATGTTAATTTAGGGTTGTTCTTGGAAGATCAAGTTGCCCTTCAGTACAAGAATCAGACCCTTTCACTCGTTAGGATAGAAACTTCAACACAAACGTCTTGGCCAAACCTAAAAATCTTTCACACCGAAACTTCATCTGTATAGAAGCGATAGGTCTACTCGATCATGAGTGAATCCATTGATAGAAAACGTTTTTTGAGTGATCCAGAGTATCGTGATCAGGTGCGCCAATCAACCAGGAAGCAATCGGTTGGCGCCCCTTCCATTTTGATCGTTTTGGTCATGGCCTCGTTATTGACTTTAGCGATGTTTTTCTGGCTTGGGCAAGAACTGCCTTCCATTGAAGAGCTAGAAAATCCAAAAACAGCCGTCGCCTCTGAGGTGAAAAGTCGGGATGGCGTAGTTCTAGACCGTTATTTTACCGAAAACCGTACGTGGGTTCCTATAGAGGAGATCTCTCCCAACATCTTGGATGCCCTAGTTGCAACGGAAGACAAACGGTTCTACACTCACTGGGGGATTGACATCCAGCGGTTGTTAAGCCTTCCATACTACTGGGCACAGGGCAAAATTCAAGGTGCTTCCACTATTACCCAGCAGCTTGCTCGAAATCTCTATAAAAAAATCGGAACGGAATTTTCCGTCATCCGAAAATTAAAGGAGATGATTACAGCCATTCAGATTGAGCGAAACTACACGAAAGAAGAAATTCTTGAGATGTACCTGAATACGGTTGAGTTTGCAAATAGTGCTTATGGAATTGAGGCTGCATCAAGGATTCACTTCAATAAGCCAGCGCGTGACATTACTGTTACGGAGGCCGCAACACTCATTGGTCAACTCAAAGCTATCTATGCGTATAACCCGCGGATCTTCCCAGAAAGATCACAATCTAGAAGAAATATCGTCTTGCAGTTGATGCAGACGAATGAAATGTTGGATGAGTTCACAGCAAATCAACTTATGGCTGAGCCCATCGTTTTAGACTATCGCCCCCCTTCAAAAGCCGGCAGAGAGAGTCGCTACTTTGGGGAGTACATTAGAATGCAAGTCCAAGATTGGCTCGATGAACAAGGCTTAGATCTTTACAGCGATGGACTCACCATTTACACAACCATAGATTCACGATTGCAACGACATGCTGAGTTGGCAGTCACACAAAAGGCTGATTCGCTACAAAGAATCTTCGAAAATGAATGGACATCCCCCGGGGGGGAATACATGGACTTACTCTGGGAAGAGTATCCACAATTTTTACCCAGCTTTCTAAGAGAAACCAATGAGTATAAAAACGGCTTTCAACGCTTCACTACAGACCAAGAGTCGGTCGTATTTGATTCATTAAGAGCCGATTCAGCATTCATTGCGAAGGTAAAAAGAGAACGTACGCAGCTTCAAACAAGTTTTGTTGCGATTGATCCCTCTAATGGGAACATCATGGCATGGGTTGGTGGAAGGGATTTTGGATCCAAGCAGTTTGATCATGTGTACCAAAGTAAGCGACAAACAGGGTCTACATTTAAACCTTTCGTCTATACCGTGGCCATTGATGCGGGCTATCAACCCTACCATCGTTTATCGAAGTTTCCGACTAGCTTTATTGATCGAACAGGTCAATTATGGGATCCAAGGGATCCTTCCATTGAAGAAGGACCCGAAATGGTTACCCTCAGAAAAGGCCTTGCTAGGTCGCTCAACAACGTGACTGTTCGACTACTTCCAGAGATTGCTGGCGCACCTGGAACCAATCAACTACGTGATTTGGAACCAGCCGCACAAAAAATCAAAGAGCTCGCGAGTGCTATGGGTATCGATATGAGTACCACCCCTGCTTATCCCTCTATTGCGCTGGGAACCGCAGAAACATCGTTGTTAGAAGTTGTCAGTGCGTATACTACGTTCGCAAACAAAGGGGTTCATATTGAACCCGTCGCTGTAACCCGAATTGAGGATGCCCAAGGCAATATTATACGAGAGTTTTTCCCTGAATATCGTGATGAGGTCATCTCACCAGAGACAGCATACATCATGATTGATATGCTTCGTGGTGTGATTCGAGGAGGTGATGGTTTCTTTGGCACAGGTGTTAGATTGCAGAATGTATACAATGTTCGGCAAGATATTGCTGGGAAAACGGGAACTACACAAAATTCTGCGGATAACTGGTTTGTAGGCATGACACCCCACTTAGTTATGGGCGCTTGGGTCGGGGGTGAAGACAGGCGTATTCGCTTTCCGGAGAACACCTTTATTGGTCAAGGAGCTAGAGCCGCTTTACCTATAGTTGGCACATTTATACAAAATGTCACCGAAGACCCTGAAGCTCAATGGAGTACAGAGCCATTTGAGCCTCCTGTTGGATTTGTGATGCCTCAAGAGCCTGAATCAAACAAACAATCAGAAAGAAGATTGGAGCTAAGAAGTCGTTGGTAATTTACCTTGACTCACCATGATACAATCTGATGAATTTTTAATAACCACACATCATCAAATCACTTCCTATAGGAGAGCCCGGTGGTGCAGGCAAAGATGAGGGTATCTCAAAATCAGAAGGATTTTCAAAATAGGAGTCGATCATTAAGCTGGCTTGCTTAGCCATTGGGTCCTTACGTTCTTCAAGAGTATCTAAGAGTTGTTCAAGTTGTGCTAAAACTTTTGCTTTCGTTAGAGGATTGGCCTGAGAGGAGGTATGTAGTTCGATCATATGAGAGACCACGACGAAGTTCACAACTTCCGCAATTACGCCCTGGTAACCAGTTTTGGTTGATTGCTCCCAGGTAGACCCTAGTAACGTCTCTATGACCTCCTCAAGACCAAGGGTGTTTTCCCTTGCATTAAATTCTACAAGTCTGTTTGCACGTTGTGGATGCAAGAGGAATCCAATGGCTG
>DDIC01000066.1:15439-29904 GCA_002338335.1 Bacteroidetes bacterium UBA1860 | reverse complement strand
AGGTATTTCACTTTGTCGACCGATTGAATTACATCTACTCGATGACAAATCGTCCTGAGCTTGTTGGTCTGAATGTTGCCTAGGAAATGCCATTTAATCTCAAGATCGGCAAGCTCATCCATTTTTTGTTGGAGCTCTTGCATTCGGTTCTCCCCAAAGGCGCGTTGACCTGCTGCATACACTTCTCGAATAGCCGCCACAGGCTTTGTTTTACTCACTGCAATCAGCTCTACGTCCTCTGGCGAACGGCCTGCTTCAAGGCAGGCATCTTGAATCCAAGTCTGGACTCTTTGAAGATTGGCGGTATAATCGGGTGAATTCAAAAAAACGAAGGTTGCTTTACTTTCTGATAACCATCAAATGTAGTAACTTTAATGCTTCAACTAAAAGGATGCTTGTGCTGCTCCCCCTCTTTATGCTTTTGAAAGATTCAACTGAATCGTTCCTCCCTTACCAAGGGAAACGAGGCCTAAAAACCCGATCGATGATCGTGCAAGGAGGCGGCCTCTAATGTCAAAGCCCACCGTCGCAGATCTAAAAACTACTCTAGAGACCTGGGCACCGCCACAAGCAAAATTAGACTACGATAACATTGGGTATCAAGTTGGGACCCCGTCAAAAGAGGTCTCTAAAGCACTCATTTGCCTTGATGTAACACCTGAGGTGATCCAGGAGGCCGTTGAGATAGGTGCAGAATGTATAGTGTCGCATCATCCCATTCTATTTAAAAAACCGTCGGAGATTCTCACAACGACCCTTCAAGGGGAACTGATTCATGGGCTAATTGAAGCGGGGTGCTCGTTGATTACTGCCCATACGAATCTAGATGCAGCGCCTGGAGGTGTGTCATTCAAGTTGGCAGAAAAGCTTGGTCTACGAGAGGTTGAATTTTTACGTCCATTTGAAGCTGCAGGTCAAACCGTCGGGTTTGGTGCGGTTGGCTTGCTTTCCACCCCACACACAACCGCTGATTTTTCCAAGCATGTTGCCGTATCGCTTGGCCAACCGACCCTTCGTACGGCAGGTGGGTACGCGACGCACCAAGAGGGCTTTCGAATTGATCGTGTGGCGGTTTGCGGAGGATCTGGCTCCAGCTTATTGGATGAAATTTCTTGGGATGGAATCGATGCATTTGTGACCGCTGATGTAACTTATCATCGATTTTTTGTGGAGCATCCCAGTCTATTTTTGGTGGACGTAGGCCATTATGAAAGTGAAATGATGATCATAGAGGCCATGAGAGAACACCTCACAACGGCCCATCCATCGGCACAATTTTTTTCAACCAAGATTCAAACAAACCCTGTAACCTATCACTCGTTCTCAGACGCTTAGTTATGTCAAAAGACGCACCTTCAATTCAATCTATGTTACAAAAACTAGCCAACCTCCAGTATATCGATAGTCGTATTGATGAAATCACGCAGCTTCAAGGTGATTTACCCGATGAGATCTTAGATATCGAAACCGAAATCGCTCGTCAAGAGGGAAAAGTGCAGCGCCTGAATGACGAGCTTAAGGACCTTGAGGTGGAAACGCGTTCATTGGAGCTAGAAATTGAGTCCTCTACTGAAAAAATGGCCAAATATGAGGAGCAACAACTTGCGGTTCGAAACAATCGCGAGTACGATGCACTGACCAAAGAGCTGGAAAACAAAAAAGTCGTCATCAAGGAATCCCACGAGCGCATTGAGGCGATTGCTTTGCGTGTTGAGGAGGCAACGGAAGAGTTAGGTGTTGCCGAAGCTCAACTGGCAAAAGAAAAAGAGCGTTTTGAGGAGAAGAAGTCGAACCTTGACCGTGTGGTGGATTTGACCAAAAAAGAGGAAGATGTGCTCAGGGATAAGCGCGTCGCTCTAGAAAAAGAGGTAGACGAACGGTATCTACGCTCATATAATCGCCTTCGTAATGGACTTAACAACGGTATTGCTGTTGTAGCCATGAAAGATGGGGCAGCCCTAGGGATGTCATTACCCCCCCAAAAGCAGGTTGAAGTGCGCAAAAAGAACAAAGTGGTCATTGACGAGAACACGGGCCGCATGGTCATAGATCAAAGTTTCTTTGACGAAGCCCGAAAAACGTTCAATCTGTAAAAAACGTTATCTTTGATGCTGGGAATTCGGGTAATCGCCTCCATGCGACTCGAGCTTGTCTCGATCGACATTGGGGAGGAAAGTCCGAACACCCTCAGGCGGCGTGCTTCCTAACGGGAAGGCATCGAAAGATGATAGAAAGTGCCACAGAAAATAGACGTCCGAGCATGGTTCGCCGTGCCCGGTCAAGGTGAAAAGGTGGGGTAAGAGCCCACCGCTCAACTGGTGACAGTTGGGGCATGGTAAACCTCACGCGGTGCAAGCTCAAGCAGATCCTGTGTTGCCTGACACAACGGGATCGGGTAGAGTGCTCGAGCCATGTGGTGACGCATGGCCTAGATCAATGATTACCCCCTGCAAAGGGACAGAATTCGGCTTATAGAATTCCCAAGAACTCCATGAAAGGGCGGTCGGAAACGGCGGCCCTTTCTTTTTTTATGCACCCTGAATACAATGCATTCTGAATGCAATGCACCCTGTTTTTGTGGACCTGGTTTAGTTACCCATCATCTTTTTGATGGATCGATCTGTTTCACGCTGATCATCACGCTCCTTGATGGTGGATCGCTTGTCGGCCACTTTTTTCCCGCGGGCAATACCAATCTGAAGCTTTGCAACTCCCCCTTTGAAATACAGCTTGAGAGGCACAATCGTCATGCCCTTTCGGTCAATAGCTTTGTCTAGTTCTCGAAGCTCGCGTTTATGCAAAAGCAACTTTCGATCGCGCCGTTCGTCATGATTTAAATAGGAGCCTTGTGCATAGGCTTTCACATACATCCCCACGAGCCATGCCTCATCGTCTCGCAGGGTAATATACCCATCGGTTAGCGCCGCTTCACCGGCACGAATCGACTTGACTTCGGTCCCTTTTAGCACCAAGCCTGCCTCCATCGTATCCTCAATTTGATAGTTGAATCGAGCCTTTCGATTCTGTATCACAACCGGCGATGTAGACTGCTCAGCCAAGAATTAATACCCAAATGGAGCAAGTCGATCCATCACATCTGGATCTGGCCCACGGTCTGGCATCGTTGCATAGACCCCAAGAATCTGGTCAATTTGACCTCTTGCCGCTTCATTTTGCTCATTAAGTGTCAGCACCTCGGCAAAGCACGTTAAGGCCCAATTCATTTGAGTTCGCATTTCGGCAGGATCAAACACATTCATACTATGATAGCCGTAATTGAGCCATACTTTTTCGAGCTGACGTTTTACATCTGGGTTGTCCCCATTTTGGGTGCCAAGCCATTCCAGTGCAGTATCATAATCATTGTTTTCAATCCATGTATCCACTTTTTCTTCCATTGTGCCTGATGGGGCAGCCATGTCGATAGACTCTGCACTTCCCATAGTGGAGGCAGAATCAGCAGCTTTTTCACCTTGTTGACATTGTGTGAGCAGTAGAATAGCGAGGAAGGGAATCAGTCGGGTCATGGTAGAAGGAATGAAGGCTATAAAAGTACGTTTTGCAAGATAATGAACCTTTGAAGGCTCGCCTAATGGTGTTGATTACACAGTCTCGACGGGGCGACGACTCAAGGGTAGGGTCATACATCTTGCCCCACCTCTCCCACGACATAACTCGTGCCCCTGAAAACTAATAGCCAATTTATCGGTGCCAATGTGGAGCTGCCCTCCATCGCTTCTTGCCTGCTCCAAGCACTCCTCTTGCGTCATCGTTTTGTACCCAGCTCTCTGGAGTGCTGCGAATGTATGATGGTTACGCGCATACCCGAGCACAACACCTGGAGCCAGAGCAAATAGATTTGCGCCATCCGTCCATTGCTCTCTTGACTGATTAATGGGATCGTCTCCTCCACAAGGGATGATCTGGTAGCTCACCCCCGTGGCATGTTTAAGCGCTTCCGTGAGTGATGTAAATGATGAGGAGCAAAGCTTTGAGCCATCCATCCGAAAGCCAATCACATGGCTCGCTTTGTGCTCGATGACCGGGGAATAGGCAACACATTCATCCTGACTTACAAAGGTAAAGATCGTGTCTAAATGCATGCTAGATCTTCGCTTTGGGATATCTATGGCCAAAACCGTTTCCACCTCCCGACTCAAAAGCTCTCGAGCTACTTGCATGACCCCACTAATACTTGTTCGCTCACTTAATCCAATCAAAACGACTCGATCAGACACGGTAAGAATGTCCCCACCTTCGACAAGATTATCCTCGTTTAGGTAGACAAAATCGCTCTGTTTTGGTGCAAATAATGGATGCCAGGCGGTGATGTGTCGCATGATGTAGGACTCACGACGGCGAGCATCTTTGCTCATGGACGATAACACCAATGTGGAGCGAGAAACGGAGGCTAAATCACGTGTGAACAGCAGGTTTGGTATCGGTGCAAAACAAGGGTGTTTCAGCGCGGGATGATGTCCATCAAGACTTAACCGAATGGTTTCTTCAATGGACAACGTTGCCAACCAAGACACCCAAGAGGAGGCGTCCTCCATACGAGTGAATGAGACAAGCCCCTTTTTGAAGGCGTCTAAGGAGCCATTCACCTCCAAAGACTCGTTCAAAAGATCTATAATTTCGTGAATGTGGCCTTCAGGCCCCATGACAGCTCGAAATACCTTAAGCATATCGAGATGCTCCACGCGAGCATCTTCTTCATAGACAATGTCATCGAACAACATCGACTCTCGATCATCAGGGTTGACCATAGACATTTCGTGGCCTGGTGTGTGGACAACGACCCGGTTCAAAAACCCAATTTCTGATTGAATATCTAGCTCCATACGGGGATTCTAAAAAAAACCATTTTTCGTCCGAAACCTCTTGCGTTCGGCTCAATTTCATCGCAATATACGAAACCCAAAAGCGACTTTTGGTGAGACCTACTCAAATGAAACATGACATTGCATCACTGGTAACGCTCTACTTGGATCCCGACCCAAAGGTCCACGAAGCGGTTGAAAAGCACATAGTAGAGCGTGGTGAGCAAGTTGTACCCTTCCTAGATCAAGTGCGATCTACGACGCGAGTTCCAGAAGAAAAAGCGCGACTCGATCGAATCCTCCTCGATGTGACCTACCCTGGCTTGTATGAAGATTTTACACTCCTAGCGACAGAAGGTCTCCATTCCTTGGAATCCCTTGAGAAAGCAGTTCTGATGGTGTCACGGCTCGAAGATCCAACTCTTCGTCTTGATTGGGTGAGTGACAAGCTTGATGGTTTCGCAAACGTGGTGAGAGACCGACTCACGGATCTTTACACGCCAGACCGACAAATGAAGCAACTGATTGGTTATGTATTTAAAGAGCTAAACTTTTCGGGCGATCGAGAATTCTATCATGCACCCGTCAATGGGTACCTCCACAAAGTGTTGGTTCGACGAAAGGGGATGCCATTAACCCTCAGTCTGATCATGTTGTTTTTGGCGCGACGCCTTGATCTTCCCCTTGTGGGTGTCAATATGCCGGTACACTTTTTGTTGATGTATACATCGGGGTCCAAAAAGGTCTATCTCGATCCATTTGATGATTGCTCTATTGTGTCATTGGACCAGTGTGCGATGTTTTTGAAGCATAATGACATCCCTGTTCGCCCTGAGTACTTTCAGCCATGCGATGAAATGGATATCTTGCGCCGTTTCTTACGAAACCTCGTCAACAGTTACGAAAAGGCAGACGATTCACAGCGGGTCGAAAGACTACAACACCTCTTGAGTGCTGTGGACGCCTCACTTTCGTTCTAGGACGGCTTCAAAAAGTGGCCTAAGACGTCACAAACAGTATGTTATCGATTGTAGAAGAATCTCAACACAGGCGGACGTTTGCCATCATCTCTCACCCAGATGCTGGAAAGACGACATTAACGGAGAAATTGCTCCTGTATGGAGGTGCGATTCACGAAGCGGGATCCATTCGTCAACGAAAAGCATCTAAACATGCAGCCTCCGACTGGATGGCGATCGAAAAGGAGCGTGGTATTTCGGTGACCTCTTCCGTACTCCGTTTTGAAAACGATGGGATCAAATACAACCTACTTGACACCCCTGGCCACAAGGATTTCTCTGAAGATACGCTACGAACCCTGGTGGCAGCCGATTGCGGGCTCATGGTGATTGACGTGGCAAAAGGGGTTGAGGAGCAGACCGAGAAACTATTTGAAGTGTGTAAACTTCGACAGGTGCCTGTGATTACGTTTGTGAACAAATGTGATCGGCCTGGATTGAGCCCTCTTGAGGTGTTGAGTAATGTTGAGTCCAAGCTTGGTATTGAAGCGCTACCTGTCACGTGGCCCGTTGGATATGGACAGAACTTCCAGGGGATTTACGATTTGCGCACCCAGAAGCTCACACTTTACGAAAAACAGGATCACGGATCCAAAATGGCAGAAACCCTGAAATTCGATCTTGAAGAGGGGATCGCCGCCACCACATTATCGGATGCAGATAAAGAAGCGGTGCTTGAGGAAATAGAGCTTATTGCTGACATGTTCGAGACCATGGACCTAGAGGCCTATGCCATAGGGAAGGTCACCCCAGTCTTTTTTGGTTCGGCGCTAAATAATTTTGGGCTAGATCTGTTTCTAACCTATTTCAAAGACCTCGCACCAGCTCCCCAAAGTTATCCTGATGCGACGGGGGAAGATCGTGCATTAGACGCCCCTTTTAGTGGGTTTGTGTTTAAGCTCCAAGCTAATATGAATCCAGAGCATCGTGACTGTGCCGCCTTTGTTCGTGTAACCTCGGGCCATTTTCGCCGTGGCGTGGATGCTATACATGCTGCAACTGGCAAAAAGATGAAGCTATCCACGCCGCATACACTAATGGGGGACACCCGATCGATTATGGAGGAGGCCTATCCAGGGGATATTGTGAGCATTTTTAACCCAGGGCACCTTAAGATTGGCTCTACGTTGTACGAGGCCGATCCGTTGACGTTTAATGTGATTCCTTTGTTTACGCCGGAGCATTTTATGAAGGTGATGACCAAGGATCCATTCAAAAGAAAGCAGCTGCGTGAAGGGCTTCAGCAACTTTCTGAGGAAGGGGTGGTTCACGTATTTGAAGTGCCTGGAGGTGTGGGAAACGAGCTCCTGCTAGGAACCGTTGGGGTGCTTCAGTTTGATGTAGTTAAACACCGGATGCAAGCAGAGTACGGCGTGGAGCTTGTAACCCAAGCAGTTTCCTATCATACGGCGCGATGGCTACCCTCGGATGAATCGGTGATGGCCAAATTGGAATCCTCCTACTCTACGCACGTGACTCGTGATATTGATGACCACCCGATCGTGCTATTTGAGAGTGCATATGCCTTGTCACAAGCAGAAGAAAAAGTAGGCGCTGAGAACCTATTCAAGTTCAAACAAGAACACATCGGAGCCTAAAAAATCGTATTTTAGCACTCCTTTTAAACCTAATGAATCGTTATGGCGAAGCAAGTTGATGTATGTGTAATCGGAACAGGACCAGGTGGATATGTTGCAGCCATCCGTGCGTCTCAATTGGGATTCAAAACAGCAGTCGTTGAGAAACGATTTTTAGGAGGGGTTTGCCTCAATATTGGCTGTATTCCAACGAAGGCTCTTCTTCGTTCGGCAGAGGTGTTTGAGTCGGTGCAGCACGCCTCAGATTATGGTGTAAAGGTTGATGGAGTGGAAGCTGACTTCAAAGGGATGGTCAAGCGTAGCCGTGGCGTTGCCGACAAGATGAGCAAAGGGGTTCAATTTTTGATGAAGGCCAACAAAATTGAGGTTGTGATGGGTGCTGGAGCGTTCAAATCTCCTACAGAACTCTCCGTGACAGATGAAGCGGGCAAAGAGGTCGAAACCATTCAAGCCAAGCACTTCATTATTGCGACGGGTGCTCGTCCACGCGAATTACCTCATATCCCAATTGATGGCAAAAACGTGATCGACTCAGAAATTGCCATGCAACTACCTACGCAACCCAAAAAGCTCGTGATTATGGGTGCAGGGGCGATTGGTGTGGAGTTTGCCTACTTCTACAACTCTATTGGAACGGAGGTTACGCTCATCGAGATGAAGCCAACGATTGTTCCTGTGGAGGACCAAGATATTGGCAAGGAGCTAGGGAAAATTTACAAGAAGAAAGGGATCAACATCCTCACGGGCAGTAAGGTTAGCAGCGTGAAAGCCAAAGGTCGTGGCGTGGAGGTCGTTGTAGAGACTCCCAAAGGGGAAGAAGTGATTACTGCGGACAAAGTCCTCTCGGCTGTGGGTGTGACGGGCAACATTGAGCACATCGGGCTTGACAAAGCGGGTGTTGCAAGTGATAAAGGGGCGATACAAGTCGATCCTACCACTTACGAAACGAACGTGAAAAATATCTTTGCCATTGGCGATGTGACCGGAGCACCATGGCTTGCCCACAAAGCGTCACACGAAGCGACTGCATGTGTTGAGCGTCTTGCAGGACACCATCCTAAACCCATTCGTCCAGATAATATCCCTGGGTGTACCTATTGTGAGCCGCAAGTGGCATCGGTAGGACTCACCGAGGCACAGGCGAAAGAACAAGGGTACGACGTGCTTGTTGGGAAGTTTCCGTTTTCTGCGAGTGGCAAAGCGACAGGTCTTGGTCATGAAGAGGGTTTTGTGAAAGTCGTGTTCGATAAAAAATATGGTGAGTGGTTAGGCTGCCATATGATTGGAGCACATGTGACAGAACTTATTGCTGAAGCAGTGGTGGCTCGTGATCTAGAAACGACCGGTCAAGAAATTATCCAAGCGGTTCACCCACACCCTACCATGAGTGAAGCGATCATGGAAGCTGTAGCTGAGGCTTATGGTGAAGGGGTTCATCTTGGCTCCAAACCAAAACCTGTTCACGCCTAACGCGCGGACGGGCTCTCCGAGAGGTGGAGGCCTATGAGCCAGCGGCTCGTCACATGGGTTGATCTGGGAACCTCATCTTACCATGAGGCATGGGATCTCCAAAGACTCCTTCAAGGGGCAAAGATTTTGCCAAAGCTCTCTCCAAAAAGTCGCGCCATGAAGGAGGTGGAGCTCGAGGAGGTTCGTCAAAGACTTCAACGTGAGAATCCAGAGTTTGCGGCGCTTGCCCAAGAGTTGCCAGTCGATCACGATGTGGTCCTTCTCACGCAACACCGCCCTGTCTATACTCTGGGTAAAAGTGGGGACGCAGCTCATTTGTTGTTATCGGAAGAAAGACTTGCGGCCATAGACGCTGAGTGGGTCAAAAGCGATCGTGGTGGTGATATCACTTTCCATGGTCCAGGGCAATGGACAGGGTATCCGATTTTGGACCTTGATTATCATTGGACCGACATCCATCTCTATCTCCGCAATCTTGAGCAGTGGATGATAGGGACCGCGCAACAATTTGGTATTGAGTCTGCCCGAATAGAGGGGTTGACTGGCACGTGGGTGGAGGGTCGCAAACTATGTGCTTTTGGTGTGAAGTGTTCACGCTGGGTGACCATGCATGGATTTGCGCTCAACGTCCACACAGATCTGTCGTATTTTGATTACATTATCCCCTGCGGAATCAAGGACAAACATGTCACTAGTTTGAGCCAAGAACTAGATCGACATGTGGAAATGAACGAGGTCATAGAGCCTCTTGTTGAGTCCATGAAAGCCGTTTTTAATGTCCAAGTAGACCTTGTCCAAGTAACATTAGCTCACGGACAGATTGCCCTATGATACACGAGTTAAATATTTTAGATACCCCCGTCTCTCAAGAACGACGCCCCGATTGGCTTCGAGTCAAGCTTCCCTCTGGGGAGACCTTTAAGGAAGTTTCGGATACGATTCGTAAGTATAAGTTGAATACGGTCTGCTCTGAGGCGAGATGCCCCAATATGGGTGAGTGTTGGAGTGCAGGAACGGCTACATTTATGCTGCTTGGAGATGTTTGTACCCGTTCATGTGCGTTTTGTGCGGTCAAAACTGGACGGCCACCCAAGGAATTGGATTGGGATGAGCCAGCGCGGGTCACGGATGCTGCAGCAAAGATGAAGCTCAAGCATGTTGTATTGACCTCTATTAACCGGGATGATCGAAAAGATGGTGGTGCCCCCATTTTTGCTGAGACCCATCGATTGCTTCGAGAGGTGATTGAAGGAGTGACCATTGAGTCCCTTACTCCTGATTTTAAAGGGGATTGGGAGGCGCTTCAAACGATTATTGACACACCTCCAGATGTGTTATCACACAATCTTGAGACGGTTCCTAGAAAGTATCGAGATGTTCGTCCACAAGCCATTTATGAGCGTTCATTGGAGTTGTTGCAGCGTTGTAAAGACCAAGGTTTGCGCACCAAAACTGGGATTATGGTAGGCCTTGGAGAGACGCGAGAAGAAGTAATTGAGCTGATGCAAGACTGCGTGAATCACAATGTGGATGTGTTGACGATTGGCCAATACATGCAGCCTACCAAGCTGCATCACCCCGTGACACGCTGGGTGCATCCAGATGAATTTACAGAGTACAAAGAGATTGGAGAGGCATTAGGTCTTGAGCATGTGGAGAGTGGCCCATTGGTGCGCTCTTCGTATCATGCAGAGCGTCACGTATAAAGCAGTGCGACGTTCGCACCGCATAACGTGAATCGTTATGGAGCTAGTCGATGATTGAATCGGGAGGATTCACATGTTCGCATTAAGCGTCGTTTTGCTGGGTAGTTTTGTGTTGGGTTCTATCCCAACATCTTTATGGATGGGTCGACTGACTCGCGGGATTGATATTCGACAACATGGGAGCAGTAATGCTGGGGCAACCAACACGTTTCGGATTTTGGGTTGGCAATGTGGTGTGACGGTCTTGGTGGTCGACTTTATGAAGGGGTTTACGGCTAGTTTTTGGCTAAGCCGACTGGCATTTCAGCTTGGGTCCGGCCCCATCTCTCCCCCTGCATGGGATGTAACGACATTCGTCCCGATCGCATGTGGGTTCTTTGCTGTTTTGGGGCATGCATTTTCACTTCTTGCACAGTTCAAAGGGGGTAAAGGGGGTGCAACCGCTGCAGGGATGCTCTATGGTATTGAGCCGATTTCCATTAGCATTGCTGTGGTCATCTTTTTGGCCGTCATGTTTTCGACACGTTATGTCTCGCTTTCAACAATTCTTGCAGTGTTTGCTTACCCGTTGATTCAGGTCTTTTTTAAACATGTGATTGGATGGGATATCGACCCTAGCGTCATTATTCTTTCTTCCATTGCAGCGGCTTTTATCATCTATAAGCACAAATCCAATATCGAACGGCTTCTTGCAGGTAACGAGAATCGCGTGAAGTCGTTTCGGCCCTCTTCAGGTCTTGCCAACCAAGACCCTGAATTTGGGAAGGCGAAGTAATCTTTCGCATCTTTCGGGATGAACTCGACCAAAAAAAAGTATAAAAAAGGAGCTGTGCTGGGTGCAGGAAGCTTTGGCACAGCGCTGAGCGCGGTTTTGGCAAGCAATGGGGTGGAGGTGACGTTGTGGGCCCGTGAGCCTGAGATTATCGATGGGATCCAATCGAATCGGCGCAATCCTGTTTATATCCCAACGCTGGAATTGCCCTCCTCTGTGGTTGCTCAAGCAGAACTGTCCAAAGCACTGGAGGGAGCTGAGTTTATCCTAATTGCAGTGCCTTCCCATGCGATGCGTGAAATCTCAAGCGATATTGCTCCCATGTTACGAGGGGATGAGGTGGTAGTTCATGTAGCAAAGGGGCTCGAAGAGGGGACATTTTTGAGAATGACGCAAGTGTTGGAGGAGACCTTGAAGGGGGTGATTCCAAACGATCATCTTGTGGTGTTGTCAGGCCCTAGCCACGCTGAAGATGTTGCCGAGGGGTTGCCAACCACCGTTGTTGTCTCTTGCCGCTCCAATGAGGTGGCCACCCGAGTGCAGCATACATTCACGAATGAGCGGTTTCGATTGTATGTAAATCCTGATGTGGTTGGGGTGGAAATCGCGGGCGCGGTCAAAAATATAATGGCAATTGCTGGGGGTGTGTCTGCAGGTTTAGGCTTGGGCGATAATGCGATGGCGGCTCTTATGACTCGCGGTCTGCATGAAATAACTCGGATGGGGATGGCGATGGGGGGCCAGCAGGACACCTTTGCAGGGCTTGCTGGAATGGGGGACTTAATTGTCACCTGCTCGAGTGAACACAGCCGTAATCGTCGCGTAGGATGGAGGATGGCCCATGGCGAACGTCTTGAAGAGATCATCGAGTCCATGAACATGGTGGCTGAAGGGGTCAAAACAACACGGGCTGTGCATCAATGGGCCCAAGAAAATGGACTTGAGATGCCCATTACAGCAGTCGTTTATGGCATGCTTTTTGAAGAACTCGACCCGCGAGCGGCCATGGACTCACTCATGACGCGTGAGCCCAAAAACGAAATCAACATGTAGGACGTTAAGGGTATTATGGATCTCACAGGCCACATACCCTACTCCAATATGCATCTCAGCGATATCAAGGTGCTGATTGAACGTGGGGAAAATGACTCGATCGAGTTTAAGCAGACTGTCCCGTCTCCGGATAAGATTGCGCGTGAGATTTGTGCGTTAGCCAATACCCGAGGAGGGATTATTTTTGTAGGAGTTTCTGATCACGGAGAGCTCGTAGGAATACGTGATTACTTTGAAGAAGAGTTTTGGATACGTCAAGGGGCAGAAGATTTATGCATGCCCGCTGTAGAGGTCCGATTTGAGGTAATTGAGGTCAAAAAGAGGGATATTTTACTGGTGCATGTCTCGGAATCGGAGCGAAAGCCGGTGTTTTTGAAGCACAAAAAGAAACGAGTGGCTTTTATTCGGCAGCATGAAGAAAACGTGGTGGCAAGTCCTGAACGGTTGCGGTTGATGGCGATGGAGACGCGCGATACAGAGATCACATTTGAATATGGCGCCAAGGAGCAGCGTTTATTCCAGTATTTGAGAGAGCATGGGGAGATTTCGGCAGAAGGATTTGCCAAGATTGCTGGCATTAGCGCAACGGTTGCAAGTAGAACCTTAGCAGCATTGGTAAAAACCGGCACATTGTCCGTATTTTTCAGGGAGAAACAAGAGTATTTTTGTTTTACCGTATCCGATAATAAAGAACCCCAAACGGTGTCAGAGACATGAAAGACGACGAATTAGATGATGTGATTGCCTCCCTTTTGGACGTCGACGACGAGTCGGAAGGGGGTGCCACGGAATCTGCCTCGGAAACAGGTGCGGAAGCCGCTGATGGAGTCGGCACCAAAGCAGACGGTGACCTACAAAAGCATCCAACGCTCACGGACCCTACCAAAGCCACAGTTTCGTTAACGGAGCGAGCGGCCAAGGAAGTTGCCCGCATCCGCGCTTCTGAAGGGCTTGATGAAGATCTAATTCTACGCGTAGCAGTCGAAAGTGGTGGTTGCTCAGGCTTGAGTTACAAACTTGGGTATGATTATCCGTCAGAATACGACATCCGACTCGAATCGCAAGGTGTGGCGATTTTGCTTGACCCAGAGCACGCACCTTATCTACACGAGTGTGAGGTCGATTACCCAGAAGGATTGCAAGCTCGAGGGTTTGTTTTTAACAATCCCAATGCGTCGGAGTCTTGCGGTTGTGGGGAGTCGTTTGCGGTGTAGGCTTCGAGAAACCCCTGAGGCCAACGCGCACCCATTCTAATTCAGCGTCGCCTTCGCCTCAAGCACGAGTCGGTCAATCTCTTCCTTCGTAAAAATCTCTTTTTGGTTGCAGAAGTGGCAAACCAGCTCTTGGGACTCACCTTTGAGAGATTCGAGTTCCTCCACAGGCAACATGGCCAGTCCATTACGGAATCGATCACGGCTGCAACGACAAAAGAAGTCAACCGGCTGACGATCCAACTCCTTGACAGGCGCTCCATCGAGAGCCTGCACCATAATATCATCGATGTAGTGCCCTGCCTCCAGGCTGTCTGACACGGGATGGAGTGTTTTAAGGTGCTCTTGGAGATGATCGATCACCTTTTGATCCGCACCAGGAAGTTTTTGAATCATGAGCCCCCCTGCATGAGCAATAGACCCATCATCCGCCATCTTCACATCAAGACGAATCGCCGTGTGAACCTGCTCTGACTGCACCATGTAATACGCAATATCGGTCGTGACGTCCCCAACAATGAGCTCAATTGTGCTCAATCGGGGCTCGGCTTCATTGTATAATGTCTTGATGACCGTGAGGATCCCAAGCCCCAGCCCATCTTCTAGTCGAGGCTCTCCACCATGATCGGGAAGTTGAGCTTGAGGGTGCTTCACATAGCCACGCACTTCACCTACGCGATTGGCTTCCGCAATAACCAAACCAAGAGGACCATCCCCTTCAAGCTGCAACTGCACACGCTCTTCACCTTTGAGTTCAGAAGCCAACAAACTTGCCCCAGTGAGTGTTTTGGCCAGGATAATGGCAGCCAATGG